>JAITGN010000071.1 GCA_031280565.1 Accumulibacter sp.
AGCATCATAAAAATAAACGCCTGCAACGCGATAACCAGAATGTGGAAAATCGCCCACGCCGCGCCGCAAATCACATGCGTGATCCACAGCAGGGAGCCGCCAACACTCCAGGAAAATCCCGCGCCCAGCAGAGCGATCATTACAAAAAGCAGTTCACCCGCGTACATGTTGCCGAACAGCCGCATGCCATGCGAGATCGTTTTCGACGAATACTCGACGACTTGCATCCCGAAGTTGAAGAGGTACAGAAAGGGCGTATCGCCGAATGGCGTCGAAACCAGCTCGTGCCCCCATCCGCCTGGCCCCTTGATCTTGAAGCTGTAGATAAAGCACAGCAGCAGGACGCCCGTTGCCGCGCCAAGCGTTCCGTTCAGATCGGCCGTCGGCACCCCGCGCAGGAAGGCATGAGGATCACCCGACATCCATTGCCAGAGCATCGGCAAAAGATCCAGCGGCAGAAAATCCAGCGAATTCATCAAAAATATCCAGACGAACACAGTCAACGCCAACGGAACGACCGTCTTAAGCGATTCTTTCTGATGGATAACCTGGGATGCCTGCTGATAAACGATTTCAATGAGCAGCTCAATGGCGGCTTGCGCACGCCCCGGAACGCCCGCCGTGGCCTTTCTCGTGACGAGCCACATACAGATCAGGCCGATCATGCCGACCGTGAAGGAGAAAAAAACCGTGTCGTAATTGAATACCGAAAAATCGACAAGCGCCTCCTGCGCCTTGCCGATGTTGTTCAAGGGCGTCATATGGTGAACAATGTATTCAGCCGACGTCGGAGCATTCGCCACAGTCTCGTGTCCAGCAGCCATAATTTAGTTCTTTTTCCTTATCGCCAAAAAACTCGCCTGCAACGCGAGCATCACTCCCAATGCCATTCCGGCAAACAGCGCCAGCCAGTGTGGATCGTATATTTTCATCGCCAGAAACAAGAAACCGATTGACAAAACAATCTTGGCAAGCTCGCCAATAAAAAATCTGACCAGCATGGACGATTCCCTGTGACACGACGCGTACCTCAAATACAAGGTAAACAACAAACTCGGCACAAAACAGGCGAATCCCCCAAGCATGGCTGACACAACCCCCTGTCCTCCTGCGAAATATCCCGCTCCGGCCACGACCAAGACTGCTATCGCCACCTGCGGAAATACGGCACGGAACATGTCTGTCAAATTCAGCCCCCTCCACATCATGTGGACTATAAATTTGACTGGCGATCTCTGTCAAGACTCAAACGATATAAAAGTCCATTTACTGAAAATCCGCGCCCGGATAAAAATCTGAAAACGCCCTCAACCGCCGAGGAATCAACGACACGCATCTCCGTTCGTAGCAAGCCTGTCGAAACATACGAGCGGCGCACACCTCCATTCGTCCTGAGCCTATAGTGAACTTCGACGACGTCTATCTCCGTTCGTGCTGAGCCTGTAGTGAACTTCGATGACGTCTATCTCCGTTCGTACTGAGCCTGTCGAAGTATGAACGGACGCTCCAGCCTTTCCAGTTCTTACCCTTCGACAAGCTCAGGATGGAGCAGGATGAACGTGTGGGGAAAAAACTTGTCCACGCTGAACTTGCCGAAGCATACGAGCGGCGCATATTTCCGTTCGTACTGAGCTTGTCGAAGCAGGAACGGACGCTCAAGGCCGTAAATGGTCTTTTCAATCCTCACTCTTTCTTCGAATCGTTTTTCAATCCTTACCCTTCGACACGCTTCCTTCGTCAGGCTCAGGACAGGCAGGGCGAACGGACTGGAAAGGCGCTCTTCGACGTGCTTCCTTCGATACACTCAGGACGGGGCAGGACAAACGGGGCGAGCGGATTAAAAACGCGCCTCTGGCAAACCTTCATCATCCACCGCCTCAAACGGCCCATTTCCCGTTTCGTTCACGGTACACTTCAGCGTCGCCCCGCTCGCTGTACACGGGCACACGGCGGCAAACCTGCTGTGGAGAGAATATGAATAAATTATCCTTCGGCCTCATCAAAAAAGACGGCAAACTCTACAGAGCATGGGGAAAGCAAGCGCCCAAACTGAAAGCGGACGCGTTTCGGCTAACCCGTGGTTCATCGGCGGGAATGCTGATCTATTGGAACGGCAAGACTCTTGTCGAATGATGGGGCGAACATTTTGATAATTGATGAAATCTGAAAAGGCCCGGAACGTGACAGGCTGTTGCGTAATAGCCATCACTGCCCACGGAAAGGCGCATTCACGAAATGACAAAGGAAAAACATCCCAACCCCGAAACGGAGCGGTCGACGACCGTCAAGAAATGACAGGGCGTTTGGATGGCTCCTCCCCTGACGCCCGCCCCTCTTCCCCAGCTCTCCCACACGTGGGAGAGGGACGGGTTTTGCCTCTCCATGCCCCTTTCTCACAAGAGGGAAAAGTTTTTCTTCTCCACGCTTATTTCCCGCGGGCAGGGAGAATTTTCCGAAACGGAACGGCCGGCGGCGCTGTAATACCCGATCCCGCATGAAATGGAACCGATGAAAACGGAAAAAACCCGGAAAACGCCAGGCAATCGCCTGGCAACATGCTGAAAGAAGCCACGAATGTCCAGCCCCCCCTTCATTCACCTCCGTCTGCACAGCGAATATTCCATTACCGACGGAACGGTACGCCTCGATGCCGGAAAAAATCACGATTGTCCGCCCGTGCTGCGCGCCCTTGAATGCGGAATGCCCGCACTGGCATTGACCGACCTTTCCAATATGTTCGGAGCGCTCAAGTTTTACAACGCCGCGCGAAACCGGGGAATCAAGCCCCTGCTTGGCAGCGACGTATTCATCGCCGACGAAACCGACGCCGCGCGTCCGGCCCGTTTGCTTCTGCTTTGCCGCTCACTGCGAGGCTATCGCCAGCTTTGCGAACTACTCTCGCGCGCCTCGCTGTCGCCGCGCGCGCGCGGCCGCGCGGAGATTTCGCGTGAAATGCTGCGCGACGCGGGAACGGATGGACTCATCGCGCTGTCAGGCGCGGCCCTAGGCGATATCGGCGAGGCGCTGTCGCAAGGAAACACGGAACAGGCCATTCGCCGCGCGAACGGATGGGCCGGGCTGTTTCCCGGCGCGTTCTATCTTGAAGTTCAGCGCATTTCGCCCTCCCGTGACGCCCGGGAAGAAGCGCTTGTCACCGCAACGGCGGAACTCGCGAGCAGGCTGGATTTGCCGCTCGTGGCAACGCATCCGGTCCAGTTCATGGATCGCGGAGACTTCACCGCACATGAAGTGCGCGTCTGCATCGCCGAAGGACTGACGCTCGGCGACCCGCGCCGTCCGAAACACTATACGGAAGAACAGTACTTCAAGTCCGCCGAGGAAATGGCGGCGCTTTTTTCCGACCTGCCGGAAGCGCTCGCCAACACGCTCGAAATTGCCAAACGCTGCAATCTGGCGCTTCCGCAGGGCAAAAGCCATTTGCCGGACTTTCCGACGCCCGGCGGCGTTTCACTGGAGGAGTTTTTGCGCGCCGAAGCCAGGCGCGGACTGGAAGAGCGTCTTCTGTGGCTCTTCCCCGACGCGGAGACGCGCGAAACAAAGCGTCCTGAATATGAAGCACGTCTTGAATCCGAAGCGGGAATGATCATACAAATGGGGTTCGCGGGTTACTTCCTGATCGTCGCCGACTTCATCAATTGGGCCAAAAGGAACGATGTTCCCGTCGGGCCGGGGCGTGGTTCGGGCGCGGGGTCTCTTGTCGCGTATTCGCTGGGAATCACCGATCTCGACCCAATGCGCTATGCCCTGCTTTTCGAGCGTTTTCTGAACCCGGAACGGGTATCGATGCCCGACTTCGACATCGATTTCTGCCAGGACAACCGAGGACGCGTCATCGAATACGTTCGCGGAAAATACGGTTACGGGGCTGTCTCTCAAATCGCCACATTCGGAACAATGTCCTCACGGTCGGTTATTCGCGACGTCGGCCGCGTTCTCGACCTGCCCTACAGTCTGTGCGACACGCTTTCCAAGCTCATACCCATTGAGCAAAACAGGCCGCTTCACCTCGCACAGGCGATCGAGGCCGAGCCCCAGCTCAAAATCCGGATCGAAAACGAAGAAGAAATCCGTGAGCTGTTCGAACTCTCGATGCGTCTGGAAGACATGGTGCGCAACGTCGGAATGCACGCGGGCGGCGTTATCATCGCGCCCGGGAAGCTGACCGATTTCTGCCCGCTGTATTCAGCCGACGCCGGCGCGTCCGTCGTCTCGCAATTCGACAAGGATGACATCGAAAAAATCGGGCTTGTGAAATTCGACTTTCTCGGTCTGCGCAATCTGACAATCATCAAGCTCGCAGTCGACTATATCGAGCGCCTGACCGGAAACCGTCCGCGGCTCGAAACCCTGTCGTTCGATGACCCCGCGATCTACAAAATCCTGCGCGACGCGAATACGACCGCAATATTCCAGCTTGAATCGGACGGGATGAAAAAACTCCTCAAAAAATTAAAGCCCGACCGTTTTGAGGACATCATCGCCGTTCTGGCGCTTTACCGTCCTGGCCCGCTCGGTTCGGGAATGGTCGACGACTTCATCTACCGCAAGAAAGGCGAACAGAAAGTCGATTATTTCATTGACGACCTGAAAGCCTGCCTCGAACCAACGTATGGAGTCATCGTCTATCAGGAACAGGTAATGCAGATCGCCCAGATCATCGGAGGCTATACGCTCGGCGGCGCCGACCTGCTGCGGCGCGCGATGGGCAAGAAAAAACCCGAGGAAATGGCGCAGCACCGCACACTCATGCGCGAAGGCGCGGGAAAAAAAGGATACAGCGAAAAACTCGCGATCCACCTTTTCGACCTGATGGAAAAATTCGCCGAATACGGCTTCAACAAATCGCACACCGCCGGCTACGCGGTCATCACCTACCACACGGCCTGGCTCAAGACCCACCACTGCGCGGCCTTCATGGCGGCGACCCTTTCGTCGGACATGGACAACACCGACACAGTCAAATTTTTTCGCGACGACGCCATCAAAAACCGGCTTTCCATCCTCGGACCCGACATCAACCTTTCGGAATACCGCTTTATCCCCATCGACAACAAAACGATCCGTTACGGCCTGGGCGCCGTCAAAGGCACTGGTGAACGCGCCATCGCCTCGATCGTCAAGTCACGTGACAATGACGGGCCATTCCGGGATCTGTTCGATTTCTGCCGACGCGTCGACAAACACCTCGTCAACCGGCGAAGCATCGAAGCCCTGATCCGTTCCGGCGCGTTCGATTCGATCGACGACCACCGCGCCCGCCTGCTGGCGTCCGTTGGAATCGCCATGGACGCGGCGGAACAGGCAGAGCGCAACGCAAGACAGACCGGCCTGTTCGACGCGCTCAACGGCGGCGCCCCGCCCGAGCCTCCGCTGCAATGGCGCGACCTGCCCCGCTGGGACGAACCTCGCCGCCTTACCGAAGAAAAACTGGCGCTCGGTTTCTTCTTTTCCGGCCATCCATTCCTGCAATTCAAGGCCGAGCTTTCGCGCATGACGCGCGTCCCGCTGGCGAAACTCAAATCCCGCAAAGAAACGCAGCGGCTCGCAGGCATCGTTTCCGGCATACGCGCCCGCATGACCTCGAAAGGGAAAATGGTTTTTGTCGAACTTGAAGACGGCGAAACCTCGCTTGGCATTTCGGTGTTCAACGAACTTCTCGACGCGAATCGCGAAAAAATTCGCGGCGACGCGATACTCGTCGTTGAGGGCCGCGTACAGAACGATGATTTCGCGGGCGAAGGAAAACTCGCCGTAAAAGCCGAACGCCTGATGACGCTTTCCGAAGCGCGTGAAACTTACGCCCGGCGTCTGTGCCTGACGTTCAACGGGCGGCCCGAAAACCCCGGCGCAAAATCGGACGCCCGGCGTCTGCAAGCCCTGTTAACGCCCTGTTTTCCTGGAACCTGCGCGGTTCTCGTGACTTTCCGCGACGCGGCCGCCGTGTGCGAACTCGCGTTCGACGACAAACACCGGATCCGCCTCGAAGACGGACTTTTGCAATCCCTGACGGAATGGCTCGGGGAAGAAAACGTCCATATTGACTACGCCTGAACCGCGTTTTTCTGGAATCGCCTGCCGGGCCTCCGCCTTTCCAGTCCGTTCACCCTGCCTGTCCTGCCCCGTCCTGAGCTTGTCGAAGGAAGCGTGTCAGAGGCTCGTTTTTCAATCCGTTCGCCCTGCACCGTCTTAAGCCTGTCGAAGGAAGCTTGTCGAAGGGTAAGGATTGAAAAACCAGTCGAAGAGTACGAATTGGAAAGACTACCTACGATCTGGAGCGTCCGTTCATACTTCGACAGGCTCAGCACGAACGGAAATAGGCGTCGTCAACGTGTTCCGACAAAACCAGCACGAATGGGGATAGAGGGTGTCGAAGGGTTCCGGCAAAATCAACACAGACAGGCACTGTCGATGGTTCGGAAGACTCAGCGCGGACGGGTTTTTCCAATCCCGTTCATCCTGAGCTTGTCGAAGGATACCAATTAAAATAACGTTCTTAAGCCATTTTTAATCTCTTTGGGTTTCCAGAGCCATCTTTCCAATCTACCCGCTCTGCCTGTCCTGAGCTTGGCGAAGGGTAAGGATTGAAAAACCAGTTGAAGAGTACGAATTGGAAAGACTACCTACGATCTGGAGCGTCCGTTCATACTTCGACAAGCTCAGCACGAACGGAGATAGATGGTGTCGATACTTCGACAGATTCAGGGCTGACAGGTTTTTAACATGCTCACCACGAATAGCAAAAAACAGAACTGAATATAAAATGACGTTCTTAAGCAATTTTTAATCTCTTTGGGTTTCCGGATATCCCTTTCCAATCCGTTTGCTCTGCTCTGTCTTGAGCCTAGCCCGGAAATTTCACGACATGCTCAGCCTAGGCAGTTTGTGCCGGGGGAAGCCTTGTCGTGCCCGAATGGGTGGGAATATCAGACAAAACAGTGGGTATTTTCGATTCTCAGGCGCAATCCCCCCTGCCCCCCACCGCTTGTCATCGTGCCTGGGGGACGGCACTGTCGGCGGATTCAAGGTGAGAGCGCATAGACGGCGCGCTGGAAAGTCTCGCGCAGAGGAGGGGGCGAAGCCAACAGAATCCGAATGCGGCGGGTAGTGCGAATGATGGCCGCGCCGATCTTGAGCAG
>JAITGN010000081.1 GCA_031280565.1 Accumulibacter sp.
ACGCTCGGCTACGCCTCGCCAGTGAAGTACCTGGAGGATTGGCTCAGTGCTCAGCATGATGAAAAATTGGTGGCATAATGCCGCCAGGTTGGAAGACGAAAAACAGAGGGAAGCTCAAGACCGCCGCCTACAATCCGGACTACTTGGCTAACGCTTTGCAACTTCGGGAAATTTGATGCTCCGGCCCTGTCATGATCGTGCGGTCATGGGAAACACAGAATGCCTCGAAATAAAGGGGGTCGCGCAGTATTTTTTCCCTCAACCCGCCAAATTGAAGCCCCCAGCCTCGCTGGTAACCTTCATGACAATTACGTCCCTTGCGAATGCCCTTCGCCATTCCCGGCATTTCCGGCAACACAAACATAGACAGCCTCCTTTTATAAAGATTGATTTCGAAGATGGGAGCATGCTTTACCGGCCGGTTTCAAAAAACGTATTCCGCCAGAGCGCCGGAAGGAATGAACCCAATTGATATGAACTCCCCGGATTTCACATGTGTCAGCGCGAATCTTCCATGAGCCTTCCCTGAGCTGCCGCGATTGGTGATGGAAGATATCTGGAATCAGACCGGATTGTCGATATCGACGAATTCACAATCAAGCCCGAAATGTTCCGCAAGGTGCGCCGCGAGCGCTCGCACCCCCCCGCGCTCGGTCGCGTGATGGCCAGCGGCGATATAGGCGACGCCTGATTCGCGTGCCAGGTGGACATTGTGTTCGGAAATTTCGCCTGTCATATAGGCGTCAACGCCGAGTTCGACCGCCTGCTCAAACCAGTCCTGTGCTCCGCCGGAACACCAGGCGACGCGGCTGATGATCCGCCTGGATGCCCCGACATAGAGCGGCGGACGCTGAAGATTTTCCGCGACATGCCGCGCCAATTCTTCCAGCGGCAACGGTTTGCGCGTCCGGCCATGCCAGCCGAGTTCGTGTTCACCAAAACGTCCTTCGGGGATCCAGTCGAGCTGTTTGGCCAGTTGGGCGTTGTTTCCGAACTCGGAATGCGCGTCGAGCGGCAAGTGAAAAGCCAGTAAATTGATTCCATGATCAAGCAGCGTTTTAAGCCGGGAACGGCGAACGCCGGTCACGCGCCCATCTTCGCCGCGCCAGAACCAGCCGTGATGAACCAGCAGGGCGTCGGCGGAACGCGCAGCCGCCGCGTCGAGCAAATCCTGGCAGGCCGAAACGCCCGCGACGATCTTCCGCACTTCGGCGCGCCCTTCCACTTGCAGTCCGTTTGGGCAATAATCCTTGAAATGCGCGGTATCCAGCAAGATTTCGAGATAACGCGCCAGCTCTCTGCATTCCATTTTTTCCCCCTTTGCGCCGAGAATACCGAAAAATCATGCGAAAACTCTGGTTGATTTTTACACAAACCTTGACCGTAAGTCTTGCCATTCTTTTCGCCATCAAGACATTTTTACCCGAATGGTTTGGCAAAAAAACGACGGCTGGCCCGGATGTTGTCGCCGTCCGCGAATCGAACGCTTCAGGGCCGCCTTCCGCCGCCGCGGTGTCTTACCGCGATGCCGCGCGCAAAGCGTTGCCTTCAGTCGTCCATATCTTCACTTCGCAAAAAATCCGCGCGCCCCGTCATCCACTGGCCGACGATCCTCTGTTTCAGTATTTTTTCGGCATGCGTCCTGAACCTGAACGCCGGACGTCCGGGCTGGGTTCTGGCGTTATTGTCAGTTCCAGCGGTTATGTCCTGACCAATTTCCACGTCGTCAATGCCGCCGACCAGATTGAGGTTTCGCTTGGCGACGGCAGCGCGCGCAAGGCGCGCATCGTTGGCAGCGACCCTGAATCCGATCTGGCCGTTCTGCAGATTGATCCGGGAAACGCGCCGCTTCCGCCGATGTCCGCTATCACATTTGGCCGGATGGAAGATATTTCCGTCGGCGATGTCGTTCTTGCCATCGGAAATCCTTTCGGTGTTGGGCAGACAGTCACTCTCGGCATTGTTTCCGCGCTTGGGCGCTCGCATCTCGGCATCAACACATTCGAAAATTTTATTCAGACCGACGCCGCGATCAATCCGGGCAATTCGGGCGGCGCGCTGATCGACAGCCGCGGGAACCTGGTCGGCATCAACACGGCCATTTATTCCCGCTCCGGCGGATCGCTCGGCATCGGTTTCGCCATTCCCGTTTCGACCGCCCGAAGCATCATGGAAGAAATCATCCGTACAGGCTCGGTCACGCGCGGATGGATCGGCGTTGAAACGCAGGAAATTACCCCCAAACTCGCCGAATCCTTCGACCTGCCCGATACCGGGGGCGTTCTGATTTCCGGCGTCCGGCGCGGCAGTCCGGCCGATGCGGGCGATATTCGTCCCGGCGACGCGCTGCTTTCGATCGATGGACGCGCTGTCAAGGATTCGCGGGATATGCTCGACACGATCGCCGCCCAAAAACCCGGCAGCATTCTTCGTTTCAAAATATGGCGCGAGAGAAAAGTCCACGACATCCCGGTGCGGATCGGAAAACGTCCGCCGACGCGCCGCCAACTGAACTAGAGCATTTTCGATTCAAATAGCGGCATGTGGCCGGGAGAGGACGGCCTCCGCCTTTCCGATCTATTCACCCTGCTCCGTCCTGAGCTTGACGAAGGGTAAGGATTGAAAAACCATTCATGATCTGGAGCGTCCGTTCATACTTCGACAAGCTCAGCACGAACGGAGATAGGGCATGTTTTCCAGTCCGTTCATCCTGCCTGTCCTGAGCCTGTCGAAGGGCAAGGATTGGAAAGGCCAGGAATGCCTTTACCTTGAACGATCCTGATTAGAGAGGCATTGGGAAGACCTCGGAGTGTCCGTTCCTGCTTCGACAAGCTCAGCACGAACGGGAATAAGGTGTCGTCGATGTATCCCGGCAAAATCACCACGAACGGCGGTGAAAGGAAACAGCGCCACTTCATCACCTGCGGGATTTTGCGGTCATTTGAACGAAAAACGCTCTAACGTGTCATCAGGCGAAAACAGTCAGCCCCCCCCCGCTTCGTCTACCTCTTTATTTTCGCGATGAATAAAACGCGCCATAACCAGACCGAATTCATAAAGCAGGCAGATCGGGACGGCGAGCATGAACTGTGAAATCACGTCAGGCGGCGTGAAGATCGCGCCGGCCACGAACGCGCCGACGATGACGTATGGCCGCCATTCCCGGAGTGTCGAGACTTCGACGATGCCCATCCTGACAAGAACGACGACGACGAGCGGAACCTCGAAGGTTATGCCGAAAACGACAAAGGAAGCCAATACGAAAGACAGATATTTCTCGATATCGGTCATCCAGGCGACGCCTTCCGGCGTAACTTTCGACATAAAACCGAAAACCATCGGAAAAACGAGAAAATAGGCAAACGCCATTCCAATGAAAAACAGGATGGCGCTGACCGCCACAAACGGCATGGCGAAACGTCTTTCGTGCTCGTAGAGGCCCGGCGCGATAAACGCCCACGCCTGATAGAGCACGTAGGGCAGCGCGATCAGGAAGGCGAGCATCAGCGTTACTTTCACCGGCACGAGAAATACGCCAACCACGTCGGTAGCGACCATTTGCCCGCCCCGGGGCAGAAGGATGGCCAGAAGAGGCTCGGCCAGCAGGGAATAAAAATCCTTCGACCACGGAAAGAGGCAGAAAAAAATCAGGCCTATCGAAAGCAGGGCGCGAATCAGACGTTCGCGCAGTTCAATGAGATGCGAGAGAAAAGGCGCTTCGGAACCGGATGGCTCGCTCATGGCTTTCAGGTTTTTACCGAATCCGCGCCCCCGTCCGGTCCGGTGGCGAATTTCGTCTGGTTCTCCAGCGGAGCCGGAACGGCTCCGGAGGTTTCCTGGAGCGACTGGGCGTTCTCTTCAAGCTCCCGTTCCACCTGGTGAAATCCGGTATGGACACTCTCTTCAAAACGGCGCATGGCATCCTGGATTTCCATTTGCGTTTTTTTCAGTTCGTCAAACCGCATCTCACGGTCGATATCGGCTTTTACATCGTTGACATAGCGCTTTAAACGCCCAAGAAAAAGCCCCGCCGCGCGCGCCGCCCTGGGCAAACGCTCGGGGCCAATCACCACCAGACCGACAATGGCGAGAACCATGAGTTCGGGGAAGCTGATTTCGAACATAAGCGGCTATGGCTGACGCGCGAAAACCGCGTTTACGCGGACAAACCGCCACGCCGTGAAACTTCCGGTTTTTGACCCGGCGCGTGTTCAGGACACTTTATTTTCATGGTCACCGTCAGAAGACGGCCCGGCCTCAGCGATACGCGGTTGCGAGGCGGATTCGCGCTCCTCGGCCGATTTCATGCCCTCCTTGAAACCGCGGACAGCCGCGCCCAGGTCTTCGCCGACATTACGCAGTTTCTTCGTGCCGAAAACCAGCGCAACAATAATCAAAACGATCAACCAATGCCAAATGCTCGATGCTCCCATGATTTTTCTCCTTGCTTCGCTTCCGGCCCGGCCATGCCCGCGCCGGAATCATCCATTCATCCATGACTGACCATCGGCCCGACAGGTTCCGGGCCGCCAATGATATGCGCATGCAAATGCGGAACTTCCTGCTGCCCGATTCTTCCTGTATTGATAATGAGCCGAAAACCGTCCGGGCTGCCGTTTTCGGTGGCCAGCCGGTTCGCCACGAGGAGCAGGCGCCCGAGAACCGCGCGGCTGGTTTCTCCAGCCGCCGCCAGCGAGGCGATGTGCCGCTTCGGAATAACCAGCAAATGCACGGGACGCGCGGGATGAATATCGTGAAACGCGTATACTTCTTCGTCCTCATAGATTTTGCGCGAGGGAATCTCGCCCTTGACGATCCTGCAAAAGACGCAATCGTCTACTTCCTGTTTTTCCGTGCGCGACCTTTTTTCATCGATCCCGGAAATGCCTTCGCGGAGCGCCAGTTCTTCGGCGACATCGTCAAATGACATTCCGCAGGATGTCAATAGCGCAAGCAAATGATAAACGAGATCGGCGGATTCCGCCGCGATACGGCGGCGCTCCTTGTCCTTGACGGCCATGATCAACTCGGCGCTTTCCTCGCCGATTTTTTTCAGAATCGAATCGGGAGCACCCGCCAGCAGCCTGGCCGTATAGGATTTTTCCGGATCGACGTTCCGGCGTGAAGCCAGCGTCTCGGACAAACGGTTCAGAATATCGTGCGCGCTCATTTCGAATATATATCCTCAGGATTTTTCAATACCGGATCGGCCTCAACCCAGCGCCCATCCCGCAGTTCCCGGAAAAAACAGCTTTCGCGTCCCGTGTGGCAGGCGATTCCGCCTGTCTGTTCGATGGCAAGCAACAGAACGTCACAGTCGCAGTCCGCGCGAATCGAACGCAGCTTCTGGACGTGCCCGGATTCTTCTCCCTTCCGCCAAAGCCGATGCCGCGATCTCGACCAGTATACCGTGTTACCCGTCTTTATCGATTCCTCAAGCGAGTCGCGGTTCATCCACGCGAACATCAGCACCCGGCCGCTGGAAGCATCCTGAACGATCGCCGGAATCAAGCCGTTCGCGTCCCATCGAAGCGCATCCAGCCAGGAAGCGTTTTCACCGTTCATTCAACGTACCTCAATGCCGCGCGCGCGCATGCAATCCTTGGCTTGCTGAACCGTATATTCGCCCAGATGGAAAATGCTGGCCGCCAGCACGGCGTCGGCTTTCCCCTCGATCACGCCCTCGGCCAGATGCTCCAGATTGCCAACGCCGCCACTGGCGATCACAGGAATATCAACCGCCTCCGAAACGGAACGGGTCAATTGCAGATCGAAACCGTTTCGCGTTCCGTCGCGGTCCATGCTCGTCAGAAGAATTTCTCCAGCGCCAAGCCGCTGCGCCTCGCGCGCCCACTCGACGGCATCCCGTCCGCCCGGTTTGCGCCCTCCGTGAGTAAAGACCGTCCATCGCCCTGGTGAAGCATATTTGGCGTCGATGGCGACCACGATGCACTGGCTGCCTACCTTGGCCGACGCCTCGGCTATCAGGGCCGGGTGGTCGACAGCCGCCGTGTTGATGCTGACCTTGTCGGCGCCCGCGTTGAGCAGACGGCGCACGTCGGCGACCGACCGAACGCCACCGCCAACTGTCAGTGGAATGAAAACCTGTGACGCGCACGCCTCGACCACATGAAGGATGATATCGCGCTGATCGGATGAGGCGGTAATATCAAGAAAAACGAGTTCGTCGGCCCCTTGTTTGTCATATTGGCGCGCAATTTCGACGGGATCGCCCGCGTCGCGCAGGTTGACAAAATTGATTCCCTTGACGACGCGCCCCGCCGTCACGTCAAGACAGGGAATAACGCGCTTAGCCAGTCCCAAGCCGCCCTCGCGCTTTCATTTGAGCGTTCCGGCCATGCGAATCGCTTCCGCCTGCGCTTTTTCGAAATCGAGCGTTCCCTCATAAATGGCGCGTCCCGCGATAACGCCGGAGATTCCCTCGCTTTCCGCCTCGCACAGCTTCTTGATATCTTCCATTCCCGACAGGCCACCGCTCGCGATGACGGGAATGCGCAAGGCCCGCGCGAGCTTGAGCGTCGCGTCAAAATTGATCCCGGACAACATGCCGTCGCGTCCGATATCCGTATAAATAATGCTCTCGACGCCGTAATCCTCGCACTTTTTCGCCAGATCAATCACATCGTGGCCCGTCAGTTTCGACCAGCCATCGACGGCGATCTTTCCGTCTTTGGCGTCCAGACCAACGATGATCCGCCCTGGAAAAGCGCAGCAGGCGTCCCGCAGGAATCCGGGATTTTTCACAGCGGCCGTGCCGATGATCACATAACTGATACCGTTGTCGAGACAATGCTCAATCGTGTCAAAATCGCGTATTCCACCGCCGAGCTGAACCGGAATTTCGCCGTCCAGCGCTTCAAGAATTTCCTTGATGGCTTTTTCGTTTTTCGGTTTTCCGGCAAACGCGCCATCAAGATCAATGACGTGCAGCCGGCGCGCGCCCAGTTTCAGCCAGTGCGCGGCCTGCTCGCCCGGAAAATCGGAAAACACGGTGACTTCGTCCATAAGGCCCTGTTTGAGACGGACACATTGTCCGCCTTTCAAGTCAATCGCAGGAATGATCAGCATTTTTGAAAACAGAAGAAATAACGGAAATGGTCTGTAAACCCGGCCGTCACGGCCTCCAGTGAATGAAATTGGACAACAGCGCAAGCCCTGCCCGGGCGCTTTTCTCCGGGTGACACTGAATGGCGAAGATATTATCCCGCGCCACGGCGCTGGTAAAGAGGACACCGTAGTCCGTCATGCCCGCGGCGCTCGCGCGATCCGCCGGATCAGCATAGTAACTGTGCACGAAATAAAAACGCGCGCCATTTTCTATCCCTTCCCAGAGCGGATGCGAAATGGCTTGCGCGACGCGGTTCCAGCCCATATGCGGCACCTTGAGCTTGCCCCCGTCCGGCGCGCGCATTTTTTCTCGCGGAAACCGGCGCACCTTTCCCGGGAAAAGCCCAAGACCGCGCGCATTGCCTTCTTCGCTGTGTTCGAAAAGCATCTGCTGACCGATACAGATGCCAAGAAAGGGTTTGTTTTTCGCCGCATCGATCACCGGCTGGCGCAAACCGCGCTCATCCAGCTCGCGCATGCAGTCGGGCATCGCGCCCTGGCCGGGGAAAACCACGCGTTCGGCGTTCGCGACCACCGCGGGATCGGAAGTCACAACGACATTGCCGCCTCCCGCTGCGCGCATGAGCGCCTGCTCAACCGAACGCAGATTGCCCATCCCGTAATCGACAATAACAATCATGCGGTTCCCGCCGGAAAGCGCCATCAAAGCGTTCCTTTTGTCGAGGGAACACGCCCCTCCGTTTTCGGATCGGTCTCGGCCGCCATGCGCAGCGCCCGGCCAAACGCCTTGAAAACCGTTTCGGCCTGGTGGTGCGCGTTTTCCCCGCGCAGATTGTCGATATGCACGGTGATTCCCGCGTGATTGACCAGCCCCTGAAAAAATTCGCGTGTCAAATCCACATCGAAAGCGCCAATCATCCCGCGTTTGAAATCAACGTGAAATTCAAGGCCGGGACGACCCGACAGATCGACAACCGCGCGCGAGAGCGCCTCATCCAGCGGCACATAGGCATATCCGTAACGGCGCAACCCCCGTTTGTCCCCGAGCGCCTTTTTCAGAGCCTGCCCCAGGGCGATTCCAATGTCTTCCACCGTATGATGCGCGTCAATGTGCAAGTCGCCTTCTGCCTTGATCTCGATATCGATCATTCCGTGACGCGCGATCTGATCGAGCATGTGATCAAGAAAGGGAACGCCCGTGGCAAAACGCCCCTCGCCGCTCCCGTCAAGGTCAAGACGCGCCACGATCCGGGTTTCGCGTGTATTTCTTTCAATTTCGGCCCGCCGCATCGGATATCCTGTTACGATAAAAAAACGGATTTCAAGTGCGGCATGATACCATCCCAAGCGTATTCGCGCCCGATTCCAGGAACCCGACATGAACCCATTCTGGAGCCCATCCATCCACCACCTGATTCCGTATATCCCCGGCGAACAACCCGCCCGGGTGGATATCGTCAAATTGAACACCAACGAAAATCCCTATCCGCCCTCACCCCTTGCGCTTGCCGCGATACAAGAGGAACTGGGTAGCGGCGGCGCGCGCCTGCGTCTTTACCCCGACCCGGACGCCAAATCGCTCAAGACCGCCATCGCCGCGCATTTTTCCGGATTCGGCCTGACCACCGGACAGATATTCGTCGGCAACGGCTCGGACGAAGTGCTGGCGCATATTTTCCTCGCTCTGCTCAAACACGGCCTGCCCATCCTCATCCCGGACATTACCTACAGTTTTTATCCCGTTTATTGCAGTCTGTATGGCATCGCCTGCGCGACCGTTCCCCTTGACGAAGAATTCAGAATCAATATCGACGATTACCGGCATGAAAATGGCGGAATCCTTCTGGCGAACCCGAATGCGCCAACCGGCCGTCTATTGCCTCTCGAGGAAATCGATCGTCTTGCCAAGCAACATCCGCGGTCGGTAATCGTTATTGACGAAGCCTACATCGATTTCGCGGGCGAAACGGTTCCGACTGCCATCGCGCTCGTTGGACGGCATCCCAATCTGCTGATTGTCCGGACGCTCTCCAAATCGCACGCGCTGGCTGGTCTGCGCATCGGCTACGCGGTTGGCGGTGCGGAACTCATCGAAGCGCTTGAGCGCGTCAAGAACAGTTTCAATTCCTATCCGCTCGACCGTTTGGCGATCACGGGAGCCGCCGCCGCAGTGAGCGACGCGGCCTATCTGGAAAAAACACGGCGCGCCATCATGAAAAGCCGTGAAACGCTCTCCGGCCGGCTGGCCGATCTGGGTTTCGATGTCTTGCCCTCGGCGTCCAATTTCATTTTCGCGCGGCATCCGCAACACGACGCGGCCCGCCTGTTCCTCGCCCTGCGCGAACGCGGAATCATCGTCCGTCACTTCAGGCAGCCGCGCATCGACCAGCATCTGCGCATCACGATCGGGACGGATGCTCAATGCGAGGCGCTGGTTGACGCTTTACAGGATATAAATACAAAAAAACAAACGCCAATAGCATAATGGCAAAGGAATTTACACCAAAAAATCCTCAGGCCATAAAAAGTACGAACCATACTTAGGACTCATACGAAACTCGCCACCAACCCCCTTCCCTTTAGACGTAATATGGTTTTTCCCTTCCCTTGCCTCAAGATAACCTTCCTTAAGCAACCGCTCAAGCAGTTCATTAGTCTTAACCCCCATTTTCTTGGCCAATTTTGATGTAGTTAGCCTACCAATAGACGATTCATCACATTCAATAACGCTGTCATTTTCCTTTTCGATAGTTTCCACAGAAACACGAACCTCCTCACTAATTCGTATGATACGCTGGGCTTCTTCATAAGTATCTTTATAAAGTTCCACATCTTCAAAACGATGAACCAAAACCCCCATTTCATTATTATTTACTTGACTAAATTCATAAAGATTCAAGCTTGTAATAATACAAAACTCTTCATTCAAATAACACTTTGCATGAAGATTCTTACAAAAACTTGTTCTAATATACAAAAGACCTCTTAACCAGTTAATTTCCCCAGGTTGTAACTCACTCTTGCCATATACAATACGCACATCAATTTTAAGGCGGTTCTTATCTTCAAGCAATTCCTTGATTTTATCGTTCAATCGAAGAAATGGACTAATAAGGATAAGTTTATCCTTAGCACTTTTAATAAGTTCCTCAAGAAAATAATTCGTAGCACTTGTATTCAAAAATTTGGCCATAATATTCCCCTACAAGATTAATAAAAAAGAATCCAACACCCTAATCGCCTTATGCAATCGCTCTGGCGCAAGATGTGCGTAGCGCCCTGTCATTTTTATACTGCTGTGAGCCAATAAATCCCGCATTTTCACAAGCTCGCCCCCTTCACTAACAAGCCAACTGGCAAACCTATGCCGGAGATCGTGGATGCGAAAACCCTCAATTCCAACCATTTTCAAAACTTTGTTAAAGGATGTTCTTGGAGACTCATAACGTTTCCCCGAATTATTACAAAGCATCCAGGGCGATTCAGGACAATGTAAATCTTTAAACACTCGACGCCTCTCCAATACATCCCCAGCCAATCGATTAATAGGAAAATACCGCGTTCTATTTATTTTTGTAGTTTTAGCCTCAAACGTCAAAATATTCCTTTTCAAATCGACATTTGAAAAACGCAAATACAACAATTCATTCATTCGCCCTCCAGTAGTTAAAGCCAATTCAATAAAGTCAACCAAACAAGAACTATTTATACTCCTGGCACATGCAATCAAACGTTGCCCCCCTTCTTTTTCAAGATAATATACTCATTTCTCCGATGAAGTATAAGGATAGTCTTCTGCCGGATTAGAAAACCCAAGCCCATAATTTTTCCTCATATAATTAAAAACACTAGATAATGTAAGGATTTCAACAGAAATTGACGGAAATTTCTTTCCATGTTGATCCTCATGATTCGCATAGGAAATAACATCTGTTTTTGCAAGTTTTCGCACAAAAGGATTCAAAGCGAGACAAAATTTCTCTCCTCTGCTTAAAAGATTTTAACCGAAACCGGAGAAGAAAAAACATTAACTCCAGCAAGCGGCAATTCCTCAAAAAGCAGCATTTGATACATACCACCCCAATTTAGAACAAAAGGGAATAAACAAAAGCCTGCCTTACAACTTCCCGTTATGTTCTGATTTTTAATAAAATTGCTGGAAGGCTCGTAAATCCTGGGATTTTAATTTTGTCGGTTATGAAGTGTATCAGTATACAAGTTTAGAAGCTCACTCCGCTCGCTTTAGTTGATTGCTCACGCAACTCTTTTTTTTGGCGGCTCGCGTCCTCCTACGTGCGGGCGCTCGCCGCCAAAAAAGTTATAAGACATCCCAGCAGAAAGGCTAAGAAGCTGATTTGAGTCTCACTACGTGAGACTGGCCGATTTTTGCTCGCAGTACCCCTCTCTCTCCCTTTTCACGGCCCCTTCGCAAAAATTGCGCGCACCATCGGCGAAACGAAGTGGAGCCAATTCCCTTAAAAAAGATGCAAAACAAATGACAACACGCTTTTTTGTTGGTGTGCTGTTTTGCTTCTTTTTCTGATTTCAGGCGCGCATTGAGGGGCCGCGAAAAGGGAGAGAGAGGGGAGAGTGAGAAATACTGCGAGCAAAAACCGGGAGTTCACGCCGGAGCGCTCAAGGGAGAGGAGGTCGAGCAGCAGAAAGACAACAGCTATCATTTTTTTCAGGAAACGTTATACTTTTTTTAACAGAGGAGAAAACCATGACTGACATAGCCCAAACCGATCAACTAAGCCGAAAGATAGACGCCGAAATCGGCAAGATGCTTGCAGAAACAGCGAGATTACAAGCCGAGATCGGCAAAATGATGGAAGAGACCCGAAAAATAACCGTAGACATCCAAAAAACCAAGACAGAAACGACTTGGCATCCTTTTCTCGCCGGGGCCGCTCTTTTCGGGGCAGCCATCGGGTTCGTAAAACTCTTTCTGTAGACCTGGCCAACTTTCAAAAAAAGGGGCGGCCAGTCCCTTTTTTTAACAGGCCCGCATCCGGTAAATTTTTACCGATTAAAGGCCGCTTAAGAGATATTTTCCGCAAACAGGGATGAGCAAGAAATTAGCGACAGCCCTTCAGGCCGGGGTTCCAACCTCTGCACCGCCCTGAAGGGCGGGGTTTCAAACCGGAGTTAGTTTTACGATGAAACGGCAGGCATTCAGCCAATTACTGAGAGCTGACATGGGAGAAATCCGCGTCCCTCGTGTGCTTTGTAATTGAAAACCGAAACCCCGGCCGTGAGCGCCGGGGTTTCAATCTTCCTTCGTACGATCCGCAAAGGCGGTATCTCAAATTGGAGCTGGGGCTATTCGGAACAAGCAGGCGAGTCTTACGACGAATCGTTTCCGCTCTTCCTGATAACGCTCAATCGTCCATCAGGCTGCGCAGCATCCACGCGGTTTTTTCATGAATCTGCAAACGCTGCGTCAGGAAATCCGATGTCGGCTGGTCGCCAGCGGCTTCTGTTACCGAGAGCAGTTTACGCGCCGTGCGCGCTGTCGTTTCCTGGGCATCCAGCAAAAATCTGACCATTTCCATCGCTCCAGGCACGCCTTCGTTTTCCTTGATCGAAGACAGGCTGGAAAACTCCCGGTAAGTGCCCGGCGCGGGATAGCCCAGCGCGCGAATGCGTTCCGCGATTACATCCAGCGCCCCCCATTGCTCGGTATATTGGTCCATGAACATTTGGTGCAGCGTATTGAACATCGGGCCAGTAACGTTCCAGTGGAAATTATGCGTCATCAGATACAGCGTATAACTGTCGGCCAGGAAAGCCGATAGCCCGCGCGCGATTTTTCCCCGATTTTCCTCGCTGATGCCAATATTGACCGCTGCCGGAATCACTTTCTTTTTGCTCATACCTGTTCTCCTCTAAAAATCGCTCCGGCACAGTTGTTTCATGCTGTTGCCGAAGCACGTTTCAATCCACGCCCGGCAGGGCCAGGCAACGGAGCGCAGGAAAGGCGGCGCTTTTCCCGCGCGACCTTTGGAGTAGAAAAATCTCCAATCAAGGTTAGTGTACGATAACCCAACGATGCGGCGTATTAGAAGTAAATAATTTTTTTATTTATAATTGAAGAAATCGATTACGGAGTCACTGATGTCCTCTCTGCCATCGCTAAAGCAATTACAATATCTGGTCGCGCTTTCCGAACAACTCAGTTTCACCCGCGCGGCGAATGCGTGTTTTGTTACTCAATCGACATTAAGCGCCGGCCTGAAAGAACTTGAAGGCATTCTCGGATCGCGGCTTGTCGAACGCGACCGGCAAACGGTATTGATGACGCCGCTTGGGCTGGAAGTCGTCCAGCGCGCCCACGCCATTCTTGCGGCCACGCGGGATATGGTCGATTTCGTGGCGGCGGACGATTCGGTATCGGGATTGCTCCGCCTTGGCGTCATACCGACCATCGCGCCTTTCCTGCTGCCCAGGACGCTCTCTCTGCTGCGCGAACGTTATCCCTGCCTGCGCCTCGCGCTGCGCGAAGACCTGTCGGAAAACCTGTTGACGCGCCTGGAGCGCGGACAGCTTGATTTCGCCCTGATCGCGCTCCCCTATGATACCGGCAAATTCATGACGAAAGAGTTGTTCGACGACCCTCTCTGGATTATTGGAAAAAAGAACGATCCGCTTTTTTCAAAAAAAACGGTCAAACTCGCGCCCGAGGTTGCGAACCGTCTGTTGCTGCTTGAAGAAGGACATTGCCTGCGTGACCACACCCTGTTTGCTTGCGGCAAGCGGGAACAAGCGGGAGGCAGCCAGATCGAAGCGACGAGCCTGCTCACTCTCGTGGAAATGGTCAACTCGGGTTTCGGGCTTGGGCTTGTTCCTGAAATGGCCGTGAAAAACGGCCTGATAACCGAGGCTGAGCGGATTGTCGTCCGCCCGGTAGCGCCGCCTTATCCTCTGCGAAAAATCGCCATCGCGGCAAGACGCTCAATGCCGCGCCTGGCCGAAATGGACGCACTGGCCGACACGATACAATGGGCGCATCGCGCTCCTCTGACCTGAAAACCGCGCCCGGCGCGAGGATACATAGGCCATGGCGGGATGGATGATGATCCGTTTGAATAAAAAATACCCTGGCCTTTAAAAGGCGCATGGCTTTTTAAATCAAATCAGGCAGAATCCTATAAAATAGCTTAAGGACGTTGTTTTTCAAATTTCGTTTCTTTTCCGTTCGCGCTGACGAGCGAAATATCCGAAAAATCCATTATTTCAGACGATATTCCGCGGAAGCTGCATGGGCATGGAGTCCCTCGCCCCGCGCCAGCGTCGAAGCCACGGAAGCCAGTGTTTTTGAAGCCCTGGCCGTCACGCGGATCAAACTGCTCCGCTTCTGGAAATCGTAGACGCCCAGCGGAGACGAAAAACGCGCGCTGCCCGATGTCGGCAGCACATGATTCGGCCCCGCGCAATAATCGCCGAGCGATTCCGAAGAATACGGGCCGATGAAAATAGCGCCGGCATGCCGGATTTTTTCGACCCAGGCATCCGCTTCTTCGAGCGACAGTTCCAGATGCTCCGGCGCGATGCGATTCGCGATCGCGCAAGCTTCGTCGAGATCCTGGACTTCGATCAACGCGCCGCGGTTTTCCAGCGCCGCGTGGATCACATCTTTTCGCGGCATGTCCGGCAACAGCTTTTCAAGCGACGCGCAAACCCGGTCGATATACGCGCCGTCGGGACAAAGCAGAATCGATTGGGCCATTTCGTCGTGTTCCGCCTGCGAAAAAAGATCCATCGCCACCCAGTCGGGATCGGTTCCGCCGTCGCAAATAATGAGAATTTCCGAAGGTCCCGCCACCATATCGATTCCCACGACGCCAAAAACGCGGCGTTTCGCCGCCGCTACATAGGCGTTGCCGGGACCGACGATTTTGTCGACTCTCGGCACGGTATCCGTTCCATAAGCCAGCGCGCCGATCGCCTGCGCGCCGCCGATGGTCAGCACGCGGTCGACGCCGGTCAGCGCCGCCGCCGCCAGCACCAGCGGATTGCGCTCGCCACCAGGCGTAGGAACAACCATGATGATTTCCTCGACGCCGGCCACTTTGGCGGGAATCGCGTTCATCAACACCGACGAAGGATACGCGGCCTTGCCGCCGGGAACGTAAAGCCCGACGCGATCGAGCGGCGTAACCTTCTGTCCGAGCATCGTTTCCTCCGTGTCCGCGAACGACCAGCTCAATAAAATCTGGCGTTCGTGAAAATCCCGGATGCGCCGGGCGGCCTCTTCCAGCGCCTCGCGTTGTGGCGCAGGCAGGCTGTCCAGGGACTGCCGCAGCAGATCCCGCGAAAGTTCAAGCGCAGCCACGGAAGCGGCGTCAAGACGATCAAAACGCCGTGTGTATTCGAGCACCGCTGCATCGCCCCGCGATTTCACATCGGCGAGAATCGCCGTGGCAACGCGGTCGACGGATTCATCCCACACGCTTCCGGAATCCAGAAGTGCGGCAAGGCGGGATTCGAAATCCGCGTCGCGGCTTGAGAAGCGCCGAAGCGCGATCATGGGGCAACCCTTTCCGAGATAGCGGCGAGAAGCGGCGCGATCTGGCCGCGCTTGAGCTTGAGCGCCGCCCGATTGACAATCAGACGCGCCGAAATATCCGCGATATGCTCGACGGCTACAAGGCGATTGGCCTTCAGCGTATTGCCCGTCGAAACGAGATCGACAATGGCGTCGGACAGGCCGGCCAGCGGCGCAAGTTCCATCGAACCATAGAGCTTGATCAGATCGACATGAACACCCTTGGCGGCAAAATGCTCGCGCGCGATCTTGAGATACTTCGTCGCCACCCGAAGCCGCGCGCCCTGACGGACAGCGTTTTCATAGTCGAAACCGTCCGGAACGGCGACCATCATGCGGCATCGGGCAATGCCAAGATCAATCGGCTGATAAAGCCCGTCGCCGCCGTGTTCGATAAGCACATCCTTTCCGGCGACGCCGACATCCGCCGCGCCATATTGAACATAGGTCGGCGCGTCGGTCGCGCGCACGACGACGACGCGCGCATCTTTCCGGCTCGTTGGAATAATCAGTTTGCGCGAGGATTCCGGGTTCTCAAGCGGCACGATACCGGCCGCGGCCAGAAGCGGCAGGGTTTCTTCAAAAATCCTGCCTTTCGAAAGGGCGATGGTAATGCCTTCCACAGCGTTCCCGATTCATAAAACCGGAATTTTACCGCAACGCCGCGCTGTTAACCGGGGTCGCTACGCAGGAAGGAAAGAGAGAAGCGTTTGTGGGAAAAAAAACACGCCCGCGAAAGGCTGAAAAGCCCGCGGGCGCGTCCGGCAATGCCTTATTTGGATTTCGCCGGGGAAACAAGCCGCTTATTTTGATTTCGTCTTGGCGAGCATGTCATCATAATACTTGCATACTGCGTCCGTATTACCGGCCTGCTGGAGCTTGGTCGATTCCTGGGCAAGCTCCTGAGAGAGCTTCTGGAATTTTGCCGCATCTTTCTGGGCGACTGCCTGAAGCTGGGTGCTCAGGGCCATGGCTTTTTGTTGAGCCTGTTCCGGCGTGCACGCGGCCGAGGCAGGAGCGGAAAGAACCAATGCGGTGGACAGGAAGGTGGCAGAGAGAGTATTGCGAAGAGAAATCATGGGAACCTCGTAATTTAAAAGTAATGAAAGCAACAAATGTATCCGGCATACTTTTCGATTCATGCCAAAAGCAATGCGGACCGCGCGATATTACCCCCCCCCCCCCCCCCGTCAAGCGCTTTCGAAAAATAACAATCAAATTAGTTGGCGCTCCATCCGCCAACTCCCGTCCTCCATTCCAGTGGAATGCCCAGGGACGAATCATGGAATATGAGTTATATCGAAAGGCGCCTTTACCTGTTCATCCTGCCCGCCTTGGAAAAAATGTTTGTCCGCCCTGGCTGAAGGAGGCCGGTTAGAAGCACGTTTTTCAATCCGCGCCCTGGCTGTCCTGAGCCTGTCGAAGGAAGCGTGTCGAAGGGTAAGGATTGAAAAACCATTCGTAGAAAGAATCAGGACTGGAAAGGGAGAGCGTCCGTTCATGCTTCGACAGACTCAGCACGAACGGCGAGAAAATCCATTCGCCCTGCCTGTCCTGAGCCAGCGTGTCGAAGGGGGGGATTATGAAAAGTGTGTGAAGCGCCAGTGAGAAATCCGTTCGTGCTGAGCCTGTCGAAGTATGAACGGATTTCTCGAGATCAGGCTTGAACGCGCCTGGACAAGCGGACTTCCAGAAAGCTGTCCGAATCGATAAACACGTGGAAAAAAAATGGGCGCTTGAAGCGCCCATTTCAGAATCGTGGTTAAACGATCTTAGAAGGTGTGGCGAATGCCTACGGCCAAACCAGTCGGGTTGGAACCCACTGAGGCATTAGCAATGTTGCCGATACCGTAGTTGTAATTCGCGTAATCCTTGTTGGCGATACGCGAGTAGTAGGCCTTCAGGATCGTGCGCTTCGAGAGCGAATGCTCATAACCCAACGAGATGAAGTTGGCCTTATACTTATCCTTGTCCGTTGCCATACCATCCAGCTTGCCGGTTTGATAGACTTGCGCGATGATCGCGCCAGGCTGCGAAACCTTGAACTTGGCGCCAATACCGTAGGTATACGATTTGAGATCAGAATAAGTATCTTCCTGTTCCTTGTTTTGCTCGAACAGGGCCGCGATTTTGTGACCGCCCTGGAAAGTATACGAACCCGCGAAGCGGACATTGGTGCGCTTGATGCTATAAGCGGTTCCTGAGACCGGCGCAGCAGCAGTGGTTTTTACACGCGGTTTTTCTTGGCCATACGTCACACCAGCGAACCACGGGCCGTTGATGTAGAAGGCGCCCAGTTCATAGGTTTGTCCTGGCTTGTTATCATTGACGGTGGAATACGCCGGGTTTTCACCCGCGCTGTACTGCGCGCGCACTTCAAAGCCGCCGAACTTCGGCGTTACGTACTGAATCGCGTTCGAACGGCGCGTATCCCACGTGCTGAA
The DNA here is from genome assembly GCA_031280565.1 of Accumulibacter sp. Lineage (GTDB taxonomy): Bacteria > Pseudomonadota > Gammaproteobacteria > Burkholderiales > Rhodocyclaceae > Propionivibrio. The sequence goes on from JAITGN010000081.1 coordinate 18,082, forward strand.
CCCGGAGGTGGCAGGGGCCATGCCACCAGCAGGGGCGGTGGCACCACCTGCATAGCCACCGAGCTTGCCGAACATCGGGATGGCCGAACCGATGCCGGTCGCGCCAGCGACGAGGTCAACCGCCGCACCGAGCGAACGCGCCGGGCCGGTCAGCGTGCCAGCCTTGACCTGACCGAAACCACCTTGCAGGCCAACAAACGTGTCACGACGGGAACCGATAACGGTATTCCGGGAGCTGGTATCGCTGTCGAGCTGAACGTTCGTTTCAAACTGGAAAACCGCCTTCAGGCCGCCACCCAGGTCTTCGCTGCCGCGGAAACCGAGAATCGACGAGTTGGTATTGATACGGGTGTGGTTCTTAATATCATTATCATTGGTAGCATCTTTGGCCTGAACCATTTCGACGGTCGCGTCCGCCACGCCGTAAACAGTGACGTTGGTTTGGGCAAACGCCGCGCCGGATACCAGACCGGCAACAGCCAACGCAATCACTTTCTTCTGCATTGATATATCTCCTAAAATGACAAAATAGTCCGCGCTGAACAACTCCGAATCCCTTGGTTGGTGGGGGTTTGATGTATAAAAGGTGGGTCAGAATCTGCAAGAAATGAGATAATTCGGTATCGAATACTTGCAAATTCAGAC
>JAITGN010000067.1 GCA_031280565.1 Accumulibacter sp.
CATCCGCCAGTACATCGAACAACAGCAAACGCCACATTAGCCGTCGCAATGGACGCCTGCGGCGTCCGCGCTATCCTTCCCCGCCCTGAAGGGCAAGGTTTGCCGCGCATTCCGATCAAACATACATCTAATCGGGATACCGGGAAAACGACCCAGGGTGAAGCGTTTTTCCCGGAGTTGAGTCGCTGGAGAAAAATCACCAGATCGTGTTACCTTACCACCACTACCTGTTATGGAATCCCCGTTTTCATGCCCTGTTTAACGCTTTCCGGCGCTTCACTTGCCTATGGCTATCTGCCGCTGCTCGACCATGTGGATTTTCAGCTTGATCCTGGTGAGCGTGTCGCGCTGGTCGGGCGTAACGGTTCAGGGAAATCCTCGCTGTTGCGCGTTCTTGCGGGGCAGGGTGTGCTCGACGACGGCAAAATCTGGCGTCAGGAAGGGTTTCATATCGCCTATGTTCCCCAGGAGCCGGGTTTTGCTTCCGGACTTTCTGTTTTTGAGGCGGTCACCGCCGGGATGGGCGAGATTTCCGCGCTGCTCGCGGAATATCATGGGGTTTCGCGCGCCCTTTCCGAAAAATCCTCGGAACAGGAAACGCTGCTGGAACGCCTGCACGATTTGCAGAGCGCGCTGGAAGCGCGGGACGCCTGGTCATGCGAAAGATTGGCGGGGCAGGCGATTTTGCGTTTTGCGCTCAATCCCGAAGCGCGGGTCGAAACGCTCTCGGGCGGGCAAAAAAAGCGTTTGGCGCTGGCGCGGGCGCTGGTTGCCGCGCCGCGAGTCCTGCTGCTTGATGAGCCGACTAACCATCTTGATACCGGCGGCATCGAGTGGCTTGAGGAAATGCTGGTTTCATCCGGACTGACGCTCGTTTTTATCACGCATGACAGGCGCTTCCTTGATCGCGTGGCGACGCGCATCGTCGAACTCGATCGCGGTTCCTTGTTTTCCTTTCCCGCGCCGTTCGACGCATACCGGCGCAGGAAAGAGGAGTTTCTCCATGCCGAAGCGGTGCGGAATGCGAAATTCGACAAATTTCTGGCGCAGGAAGAAATCTGGATTCGCAAAGGCGTCGAAGCGCGCCGGACGCGCGATGAAGGGCGTGTGCGCCGCCTGGAAACTCTTCGCCGCGAGCGTGCCGCGCGGCGGGAACGCTTTGGCAGCGTTGGTTTCCGGATCGACAGGGGAAATTCCGGTGGCCAGCTCGTCGTCGAACTTGACGGAGTGAGCAAGACTCTGGGCGGGAAAGAAATCATTCGCGATTTTTCGTGCCGCTTGCTGCGCGGCGACAAAATCGGCCTGATCGGGCCGAACGGAGCCGGAAAAACGACCCTGCTGAAACTGATTCTCGGCGAGCTTGCGGCCGATGCCGGGAGCGTCAGGCTCGGAACGCGGCTGCGGATCGCGTATTTCGACCAGTTCCGCGAGCGGCTTGACGACGAAGCGATGCTTGTCGATGTGGTTTCTCCGGGGGCGGATTATGTCGAGATCGGCGGAGAGAAAAAACACCTCATCGGTTATCTCGGGGATTTTCTTTTTTCGCCGCAGCGGGCGCGTTCGCCGGTGAAGTCGCTTTCCGGCGGCGAGCGCAACCGCTTGCTGCTCGCGCGTCTTTTCGCGAAACCGGCCAATGTTCTCGTGCTCGACGAGCCGACAAACGATCTCGATATCGAGACGCTGGAACTGCTTGAGCGGCTCTTGCAGGAATACGCGGGAACCCTGTTTCTCGTCAGTCACGACCGGGCTTTTCTCGATAACGTGGTTACGCAGACGATAGCGGCGGAAGGCGAGGGATTCTGGCGCGAATACGCCGGCGGCTACCGGGAATGGGCGGGTCGCCGCACAGAGAGCAAGACTGCGGAATCCACGGGCGCGAGCCGCTTGAAACCGCAGGCCGGGCGGGAAGAAAAGCGCGAAGAGCCTTCCCGCCCGCGTGAGCGTCGCAAGCTGGGTTACAAGGAATCACGCGAACTTGCCGGGATTCCGGAACGGATCGCGCGCCTTGAGGAAGAACAGAAAACGCTGGGCAGGCATCTTGAAGATCCCGCGCTTTACCAGTCGCGGCCCCAGGAAGCGCAGGCGCTCTCGCGGCGGCTCATGGAAATCGACGACGAACTTTTGTCGCTTCTGGAACGCTGGGAAGCGCTTGAGAACGCGGTTTCATCCGCAGGTTGAGCCGTTTCCGCGCGTTTCGCGCGGTTGTTTCGACCATATGCCGGAGTGAAGGCGGTTTTCGGATTCCCGGCGCGCGGTATCTGGGCGGTATCTATTTGTCCGAGGCTTTTTTGATGGCTTCGCGGATTTTTGGCAGGGCAGCCCGCGCCGCCCTTTCGCCTTCGAGGATGGCGTCGTGGCGCGCCTGGAATTCGGCCGCGCCGACATTGCCGACCCGCGGCTGGATTACGACATCGGCTTCCCTGGTTTCATAATGCGCGAGGTTGCGGCCCATGATGACGAAGGTCTGAAGAAAAATGCCGAGCGTGCTGTTCGTCGGTTGACCGGCAGGCGACGCTGATATGTCGACGGCAATGACGACATCGGCCCCCATCAGCCTCGCGCTGCGCACCGGTATCCGGCTTGAAAGTCCGCCGTCGACGTATTCCCGTCCGCCGATTTCAACGGGCCGGAAAAGTCCCGGAACCGCGGAAGACGCGCGGACAGCCAATCCCGTGTCGCCCGTGCGGAAAAGAATGCTTTCGCCCGTGGCCAGATTGGTCGCTACCGCGCCGAAAGGTATTTTTAGCGACTGAATCGGACGCTGGCCGACGGTATCGTTGATGAAGTCCTGGAGCGCTTCGCCCTTGAGCAGGCCGCGGTTTGGGATCGACCAGTCGCTGATCTGCGTCTTGTCGAGCCGGGAAGCGAGCTTTTGCAAGGCGAAACCGTCGTTTCCGGCGGCGTGGAGCGCGCCGACGACCGCGCCGGCGCTTGTTCCAGCGATGATGTCGGGAACGATTCCATGTGCTTCGAGCGTTTTGATGACGCCGATATGCGCGAATCCGCGTGCCGCGCCGCCGCCCAGCGCCAATCCGATTTTGACCGGCCGTGGCGCGGGCGGAGCCGGCGGGGAGGGTTGAAGCGCGGCGCAGGCGGAAAGAAAAATGATGGAGAAAAGAAGGGCTGGACGCATGGGAAGTTTCCGGTGTTTTTTTTTGCCTATCCTTGAACCTCAAGCCGCCGTGCTTCCATCAGATTGAGGCAGAGCGCGCAGGCGAGGCACAGAAATCCGGCCAGAAGCAGGAAAAAATGGTGAAAGCCCGCGAGATAAACGGACAGGACAGCGAAGGCTATAAAAAGCGGTATCCAGCTCGACAGGCTCAGCCGTTTGGCAAACCATCCGTTGGTGACGACGGCCAGCGTGGAAAAGAACAGGACTGTCGCGGAAATATGCAGCGCGTTTTCCGCGGGCGCGGACGCTTTCAACAGTATTCCCGGTGAATAGATAAAAATGAAAGGCAACAGAAAAGAGGGCAAGGCGGCCTTGACCGCTTCCAGGGCCGATTTGAAAAAATCGGAATCCGCCATTTTGCAGGCGACCATGAGTCCGATGCCCATCGGCGGCGTCAGATGGGAGAACAGGGCGTAGTACAGCGGAAAAAGGTGCGCCTGAAGCAGGGGGACGCCAAGTTTGATGAGGGCCGGGGACAGGATGGTAGCGCAAATGATGTAAGCGGCCGGCGAGGGGAGGCCGCATCCGAGAATGATGGAAGCCAGGGCGGTGAACAGAAGCAACAGGTACAGATTGTTCATGCTGAGGCCAACCAGGATGCTTCCCATCCGGATACCGAGTCCCGTGATTTCGATACTGGCTACCGTCATGCCGATGACGGCGAGCACGACGGCGATCTGGCTGCCGGATATGGCCCCGCGCATACATGTATCCAGCGCTGTTTTCCAGTTTATTTTCATGTCTTCGCGCTGGAAGAAATTCAGGAGAACGCCAATGGCCGCTACTGACAGGATGCAATAGAAAATAGTCTTCATGAGCGAAAAGCCCGCGAAGAGCAAAATCAGAAGCAGCGCCAGGGGAAGCAGGAAAACCGGCGCGGACAGAAGGAGCGCGCGCTTGTCGATCGGCTCCGGCGGCAACGGCAGGATGGCGCGTTTGCGCGCGCTGAGTTCCGCGTATACCAGCAGCAATCCAAAGTAGATCAGGGCGGAAAGAATCGACGCCTTGACGATAGCGAGATAGGGAATTCCGGTAAAACCGGACATAACAAATACCGTCGCTCCCATGACCGGCGGCAATATCTGTCCTCCGCTGGAAGCGGCGGTTTCGATGGCGGCCGCCTGTTCTGCCGTATAACGGCTTTTTTTCATCAGGGGAATGGTAAAGAGGCCGGTGACCGTAATGTTGGCGACGGTACTTCCGGTCACTGAGCCAAGCGCGGCGCTCGAAAATATGGAAAGCGCCGCCGCCCCGCTGCGGAAATGTCCGGCGGCCCATGAACCGGCGTTCATCACGAAGCGCAGGCCGCCGAAAGCGTCCAGGGTACTCCCGAAAATGATGAACAGAAACAGATAGTTGGCTGAAAGAATCACCATGCTGCCGTAGAGTCCCCACGGCGATGTCACGTCAGCGGCCAGCAGGGTGACCATGCGCTGCATGTCTACGCTCGGCGTGCGGAGTATCCCCGGCAGATGCGGCCCGAAAACGATGTATAAAATGCTCAGGAAGCAGAGCAATGGAAAAATCATGCCGAACGCTTTCCACGTAAGGTAAACGGCGATGATGGCCGCGGCGATGCTGGCCACATAAGCCGCCTGGGGCGGATACGTCGGATTTTCAAGAATGCGCTCGTAATCCAGAACGAAATAACAACTTATCGCCAGGGCGGCCGGCAACAGGGTCAGCGACAGGTAATCCCTTTTTTTGGCAAGTCCGGCCAGCAGGAGGACTCCGAAAGCCAGACCGAGATGGATGATGCCATTGATGGACGGTTCGTAAGGCAGATAGACGATGTACCAGAAATGGTAACAAATCATGCCCAGGGACAGCGCCGCGCAGAAACGGTGGAAAAAAACGCCGGTTTTTGTCATTGAAGTGTCCTGGCTGGCCACGGCGCGCGGGTCTATTTTACGGTGGCGGCAAAGGTCTTCAGTTTGATTCCGCGCTCGTCGAAATACTTGAGAGCGCCGCTGTGGTAATTCTTTCTGCTGGTTGGCTCATCGGGCCAGAAATCCGAGACGAGAAAGTCCGGAAGCATTCCCTTTCCGATGACGTGGTAATTTCCGAACTCCCGTTTTTCCGCGGCTTCGTACATGATCCGCGTGACTTCATGGATAATTCTGTCCGGAACCTGCGTGCCCGCCGCCCAGAAAACCGGCGGCGTCAGAATAACCACGGGTTCCGTCTGGTTCGGCCCGAGGGATTTCGGCGGAGCGGTCAAGGCGAGCGTGGGCAGGGGCGCTTCCTTGAAAACCTCCTGTTTTCCCGCCTTGCCGATCATCGTCATGTTTTTTTCCACCAGACCCTGTTCGGGGAAGTACAACGGGCCGCGCGCCGCGAGCTGTTCCAGAAAAGCGCCAGGCGCGAAGGTGTCCGGATAAATACAGGAAATCATGACGGCCCCGGCGTTCGCGGCGCCATCCTGCACGGCGTTGAGCACTGCCGAAGTGCCGCCGTGCATGAGTTTGACCTTGTCCAGTACTCCGGCCTGGCGCAGCATGTCGATGTAAATATACGTATAGGATTGCGGCACCTTGCGCGAAAGAGCCAGCGTTTTTCCCTTGAGATCCTCCAGCGTTTTTATCTTGGGATCCAGACTGACCAGAACGGAGGCCAGAAAGCCCATGGAGCCGATCTTCCTTGTCGTGTATTCCGGCGTCGCCCAGAGTTCCATTCCAGGAGTCATGGTGATGACGATATGATTCACGCGTTTTGCCGGGTCTCCTTGCGCGAGGCGGGTGGCGTCAACGATGCCGGCCGTCGGGATGACTTCCGCTTCGAGCCATGACGAGCGTTCATTGATCATGCCGGCGAGTCCATGCGAAAGGGCAAACCAGGCGTCGTCCGGCCTTCCCGCCGCGATGACGACCTTGTCGGTTTTTTTCGCGGCCTCGGCGGATGGCTGGAAAATCAGACCTGAAATACACATGGCTGCAAGCGCAAGAATACGCGCGCTGGACAATTTTATGGACATGAGACTCTCCTGTTAGGTCGGGGCGAAACCGCTTGAAAGGGCATTTTCAGAATGGGAAAGATTAGGGAAAACGGCCTGTTCTGTCAAACAGCCGTGGCTGGCGAAAGGCCGCGTATTTTTCCGGCGGAGGCAATGGGCAGGCCGGAAGTGTTTGAAAAAATGCCAAAGGAATCTGCGCGGCGAAATACTTTAGTAGCCAAGATAACGCGCGTGGAATTCTTCCGGTATGTCCAGGCGGCGGAGCAGGGTTTGACGGGGGATGCGCAACAGATTTTCTATTTCCCTGAAGTCGTCAGACAAGGCAGCGTTTTCCCAACCGTCGGCGCTGTGGCGCGCGAGGTTGACAGCCAGCGTGACGTTCTGCACGCGCGACAGGCCGGAGTTTTTTTCATCCATCAGTGTTTTGAGCAGTTCCGGAAGCCCCCACGCGTCGCAGAGTGCCATCTGGAGGTCGATGAGACGGATGCCGAGAATTTCTTCCTGTACGGCCTGGCTGCGCAAGGACGGGTCGGCTGCCAGACGGTCCCGAACGGCAATTGCGAGTTTGGGCGCGAAACACCACAAAAGGATTTCCGAAAGATCACGCAAAAGCGCGGCAAGCGTGACCTCTTCAAGATCGACGTCGTGCCGCTCGAACGCCCAGTCATGCGCGTATTTCGATGCGCGCTGCGACCGCTGGATCGCGCGCGATACACCGCGTAATGCCTCCGGTTCGGCGGAAAGCCTGTTTTCGATGGTAGCCGGGATGCCGATGCCTTTAAAAAACGGATTGACTCCAAGCATCATGATCGCGCCCGCGATCGTTGTAATGTCCGAGTTGAGGTATTTGCCGCGAAACGGCTGGATGTAGGCCAGCACGCGAACGGCCATGAGCGGATCGCACAGCACGATCGACGCGATGTCGCGGCTCGTGACCCAGTCGATCATCCGGCGCGCGTGTTCGAGGGTCTGCGCCGTCTGCGAGAGAACTGGCATCTCCCGCCCGCTGAAATAGCCGACCCATTCCTTGATAGAACCCAGTGGGCGCGTAAGCATGCTGAACGTGTTCATTTATCCGTATTCAGCGAATTTTATGCTTTTTCCGCTTCGCCGGTAGACAGATTGCGCGTCAGGAACATCAGAATGCCGACGGCGAATACGATGAGTGCCGTCCCGATGAGCAGGGCATGATCTTCCATCTGGAGGAGGGTATAAAGAAATCCGTATAACAGCGCGAGCAGCGCGGCGATGATTCCCCCTTTGAAAAGACTGCGCATCGCGGCCGTCATGTAAGCGCCGTTCATGAGGGCTGAAACGGTGGAGGCCGCCAGGAAGGCGTTGAGAAAACTCGTGTGTTCCGCGAGGGAGAGCAGGACAAGATAGAAAACGACCATCGCGATACCGACAAGCCCGTATTGCATGAGATGCAAACGCAGGTGGAAGACCAGTTCGAACGAAAGCAGGGCGATGAAGGTAAGAGCGATGAAAAGAATCGCGTATTTGATGGCGCGTTCGGTTTGCGTATATCGCTGGACAGGTTCAAAAAGCTCGACGCCGGCGGTAAAATTTCCAATGCCTTTCATCAAGGGGGCGTTTCCGGACGAATCAATGGTATCGATCTGCGGGTAGGAGCGGCTCAAATACGGAATGTTCCACACGGCGGAAAAACGTTCGTCGCCGACAATGCGCTTTTCCGGCAGGATGGCGCCGGAAAACTTGGGGTGCGGCCACTCGCCCGCGAGTTCGATCCGCGTGGTTTCGCCTACCGACGTAAAATGAATCCCTCCGCTGCCGCGAAGGATGAGCGAGAGTGAAAAAGCGCGTTCCGCGCCGGCGTCTTTCGCAGGATTGAGTGACAGCGGCGCGTGAAAACCCGTGGCGGAAACAGGCGCGGCTTTCGTTCCCGGCGCGTGAGACATCGCAGACGCGCCGTTCCAGAGAAGATTGTTGACGGCGACGATTGCTTTCAGGTCGGCGATACCAATGGCGAAGTACGCTTTATCCCATTCGATGCGTTGGACATTTTCTCCGAATTCAGAGGGAGATTTTGGAACCTGGAACGTTCCAGCCGCTTCGAGCGGAGCGGTATATACCACGTATTCATAAATCCCGTAGGCGCGCCGTTCCGGTTTGATGTTCGCCTTGAAGCGCAGGGTTTTCGG
>JAITGN010000037.1 GCA_031280565.1 Accumulibacter sp.
AATTGTGGCGACGAAAGCCACGGCGATTCCAGCGCCGAGTCTGGACGGCTCGGTAAGATTTTCCATCACATGGATCAAGCCAAGAACAGCGCCCAAAATACCAATGGTCGGCGAATAGCCTCCGGCCGATTCCCATACCTTCGCCGAGAGTTTCATTTCGTTTTCATATGTGTCGATCTCGATCTCCATAATCGAGCGAAGTTTTTCCGGATCGGCACCATCGACCAGAAGCTGCAGTCCCTTGCGGATGAAAGGATCTTTTTCGGCGTTCGTAATATTTTCGAGCGCCAGCAAGCCTTCACGGCGGGCAACATGGCTCCACCTTGAGATATCAATGATAATGGCGTAATTATTGATTGCCGGCGGAAGCCATATCCACCGGGCCATCCGTATACCCTGAATGAAATTCACATAAGGGCTTTGGAGTATAACCGCGCCCAGGGTGCCTCCGAAAACGATCAGGAACGCTGTTGGCTGCACGAGCGCCGAGATGGCCCCCCCTTCAAGCGCCTGCCCTCCAACAACGGCCACGATACCGAGAACGAGGCCAAAGATGCTGATTTTATCCATTTCGACGTGCCTTTATTTTTTTCGATTCGCCCTCGCCAAGCATCCGGACACGCAGCCGGGCGATGGCCTGGCTATGCAACTGACAAACGCGCGATTCGCTGACCTCCATGATTTCACCTATCTCGCGCAGATTCAGATCCTGTTCGTAATAAAGGGCCATTGCCATTTTTTCGCGTTCTGGCAAGGCGCCGATTCCCTGAACCAGCCGGGCACGCAAAATTCCATCTTCGAAAATTTTCGAAGGGTCGCCAGAGTCGTCCGTGAAATGCCGCTCGAGAAAATTTTCTCCTTCGCTTTCGGCAATATCTTCGAAAGAAAGAATCTGATGCCCACGCGCATCCTGTAACATTTTCCGGTAATCGGCAAGCGGCATATCGAGCGCTTCCGCAAGTTCAGACTCCACGGGAGCGCGGCCGAAGTCCTGTTCAAGTTTTGAAATCGCGGCCTCGATCCGCCGGAAATCCCGGCGCAGACTCCTCGGCAGCCAGTCATTCTCCCTCAGATTGTCCAGCATCGCGCCGCGTATCCGCTGCGCCGCGTAAGTTTCGAACCGCGCGCCCATTCCCGCTTCAAAACGATCCATGGCCTCAAGAAGACCGATCATGCCATTTTGTATCAGATCCTCGACCTGAACGCTGGACGGCAAACGCCCCATCAGATGATAGGCAATGCGTTTGACAAGAGGGGAAAAACGCTGTACCAGCTGGTCTCTGTCAATCTGGCCGGCTGCATTGTACATGGCGGCGTATTTCAGGCGTAAATGGCGGCTGGATCAATGCAACGGCTCAGACGCAACAGTTGTTGGCCAAATTTTTCGAGCCGGTCGCTTCCGTTGGTATAAACAGGCCAGTCGAGCATATCAGCGGCAATCTTTTTGCAGGCTGCCGCCGAAGGCGCGTCAGGAAACATTTCCGCGACGCTCTGGCCCGATTGCGCCGCTTCCCGAAAATGTTCGTCCACCGGAACGTATCCGGCAAAGCTCAGATTCGCCAGCGCGCGGCTGTGCGTTACCTGTTCAAGATTTCCATAAATGGTCGCCGCTTCTTCCATGCTGGATACCCTATTGACAAGAATTCTGAAATTTCTGTGCGAATAGCCAAGACTGACCTTTTTGATCAACGCATACGCATCCGTTATCGAAGCGCCTGTTCTTGATATGACAACGATGGTTTCATGCGCAGCCAGACCGGCCGGGGAGAAACCAAGCGCATAGTCCGGTGAAGTATCGACGAGAATGATGTCGGCGAATCCCTCGAGTTCGGAAATCAAGGCGATAAAAGCCTGTTGCTGGCTGCTCGTCAGTTTTTGAAGCTTTTTTATGCTCCGCGCGATCGACAAGACACGAACATTTACGGCCGCATCAAGCAAAATGTCGGTGAGCGACCTTTCTCCGTCGATCACTTGCTGAAGATCGCCGCGCACGCTGAACCCGAAACAGGACGCCATGTTCCTGCGGGAGTTTTCATCAAGCACGAGAACCCTTTTGCCCAGACGAGCCAGCGAAACGGCGAGATTCGCTATCAGAACACTTTTTCCAACGCCGGGAACGCCGGATACAAACGTAATAACCCGCAATTGCTCCCTGTCAAGCAAGCGCCTCAATCCGGCCGCTTGATCGCTGCTAAACTTGGACACGCTGCTCCTCCAGCTCCGGCATGGGCAGCCCCGCGCCAGCCATCATCAGGCCAGGTTCGATGCCTTCCATCTGGTGCGGCGACAATTCGGGCACATCCTTGAATGCCTGGCGCAGCAGATAGGCGCGGTCGGGCAGATGCAGATCCTCGGGAACACGCTGACCGTTTGAAACATAATGCAGGCACAGCCCCATCCGCAAAATGACGTCCAGCGCGGAAGCCAGTCCGGTGGCTTCATCGATCTTGCTGAGAATACAACCGGCCAGTCCGGAGCCGGTATAGGCCCGCACGACATCTTCGAGCGTATCGCCACGGCTCGTGGCTGAAAGAAGCAACAACCGTTGAACTTCGTCTCCGAACATTGCTACCTGGTCTTCGACCTGCTTGTCCTTCTGGCTCATTCCTATCGTATCGATCAGAACAATATGCTTACGGCGAAGATCGCGCAGAATCTGATTCAGCTCATTGGCGTCTTTTGCCAGATAAACCGATACGCCGAGAATTCGTCCGTAGATCCGGAGCTGTTCATAAGCACCGATTCTGTAAGCGTCCGTCGTAATCAGGGTCACATTGTTTGCGCCATGCCGCAGAACGCAACGCGCAGCGAGCTTGGCGGTCGTCGTCGTTTTTCCAACGCCTGTCGGCCCAACCAGGGCATAAATACCCCCACAATTGACGATATCGGTTTCAGCGTCCAGCGCCATCAGCATCCGGTCGGCCCTTTCAATGACCCAAGCATGCGCCCCTGGAAGATCGGCATCCGTCGGCAAACCAACCAGCAGGTCGCGGGCGAATTTCGGCGAAAACCCCGCTTCAAGCATGTGTCGCACGATTTCCGTTTTAGCCGGTTCAAGACGCGCCGCGTCACTCCAGGCCATTCCAGACAAATAGCGCTCGACGATTTTACGCAACGAACGAATTTCGCTTAAAACTTCGGTTGGAACGGATTCGTCCGCCCCCGCCTGCTCTGGAGAAGATTCAGGCGCTGCCAAAGGAGAAAGAATCGACGGGACGGTTTCTGCCGATGCCGTTTTTTCCTTTGTCTGGATGGCATTTTTCGAGGCCGCCATATTTTTCAGCGCCATGTTCACAAGCGCGTCATTCGGCGCAGAGGTTCTCTGGAGAGCGGCGGCGGCCGGAGATGAAATCCTGACCGTATAATCGTCGTCCTGCGCGGACGCGGTCTTTTTTGGAGTCTCTTCCGGAGCCGTATTTTCCATATCTGACGGCGCGACCGCCATAATCTCGACGCCTCCCGGAATCGTGCGATTGGAAAGAATAATCGCATCCGCTCCCAAAAGCTCTTTAACTTTGGACAAAGCATCTCTCGCGGTCGCGGCGACAATTTTTCTGACATTCATGTTTTACCTCCAATGACTGAGGTGACCTTGATAAGCCTGTTTTCCGGCACTTCGTTGTGCGCAAGCACCTTCAATTGAGAAATACCACGCCGCAGGAAGCGGGATAACAACATGCGAAGGTTTCCCGGAACAAGCAAAACGGCGGGCAACCCGAGATCCTCCTGTCTTTGCGCGGCTACAGCCGTTTCGCGGATCAGCGTGTCGGCAAGTCCCGGCTCAATACTGCCATTTTCGCCGCTTCCGGTAGTCGCCTGCATCAACACGCGTTCAAGGTTCGGGTCCAGGGACATCACTTGCATCTCGATACCCGCCGGATAAAGCTGCTGGACAATCGAGCGTCCAAGCGCGACACGCACCCGTGACGTCAGGATTTCCGGGTCTTGCGTCCGCGTCGATCCTTCCGCCAGCGTTTCGATAATCGTCCGCATGTCACGAATATGAACGCCTTCGTCGAGGAGATTCTGTAAAACCTTTTGCAAAACACCGATCGGAAGGGCTTTTGGAACGAGATCCTCGACAAGTTTCGGCATTTCTTTCGCAAGATGTTCGAGCAAAGCTTGCGTTTCCTGACGGCCCAGCAGCTCCGGAGCATGGGATAGAATCAGGTGATTGAGATGTGTCGCGACAACCGTGCTGGCATCGACCACAGTATAGCCATACGCCTGCGCCTGTTCGCGCGAAGTCGCCTCAATCCAGAAAGCGGGAAGACCAAATGCGGGATCTTTTGTCGCCGTTCCGTTGAGTTTCCCCACGACATGTCCGGGATTGATCGCCAGGAAACGTCCCGGGAAAGCCTCTCCCTGACCGACTTCAACGCCCTTGAGCAATATCCGGTAAGCATTGGGCTTAAGTTCGAGGTTATCGCGGATATGCACTGGCGCGATCAGAAAACCGACTTCCTGCGCAAACTTTTTTCTGATCCCGCGGATACGCCTCAACAGTTCGCCATCCTGGGATTTATCGACCAGGGGAATGAGCCGGTAACCAACTTCAAGGCCAAGGACATCCAGAGGTGCAACATCCGACCAACTGGCTTCCTGGCTTTCCTTCACCGGCGATGGCGCGGCCTTGACGGGAATCGGACTGGATTGTTGTCTTTTCCGCATCAGCAGCCACGCCAACGCGCCCAGCCCGGCCGCGAGCAGCAGAAAAACAAAATTGGGCATTCCTGGCACGAATCCGAGTATGCCAATAATCCCGGCTGTCAGCCCTATCACTGTCGGATTGCTGAACATCTGACCAAGAAACTGGTGCGAAAGATCTTCAGTCTCTCCAACACGTGTCACGATCATGCCCGCCGAAATGGAAATGATCAACGCGGGAATCTGGGCGACCAGGCCATCGCCGATCGTCAACAAGGTATAGGTTCTGGCGGCAGCAGCAATGTCCAGATCATGCTGGAAGACGCCAACAAACAATCCGCCAAGAACATT
>JAITGN010000087.1 GCA_031280565.1 Accumulibacter sp.
TCTTGTTCATGGCGTTCGGCCTTTCGCATGGAAATGACATGAATTTCGTCTTCGGTTTCGGTATGGGCAATGGCCACCACCGTTTCACCCAGAAGCCCCATGGTGGAAAAACGCATCTCGCGTCAGTGTTCCTTGCCAAGCCGTTCTTGACTCAGACGACAGCCAACATCAAGTGTCCAACCGGTTCAACGGCGGGCCTCACCTTGATTTCGATGTCGTAGCCCAGCCTGTTCAAGCAATCCATCAGTTTGCGTTCGGAGATGTTGGAGAAATCGCCACGCATCATGTCGGAAATTTTAGGCTGGGTGATACCCATCCGGGATGCCGCTTCCTGTTGAGTCAAACCAAGGCGACGCATGGCTTTCCTGATCTCGACCACCAGCCCCAGCTTGATCTTGAGTTTTTCCGCGTCAGGCAAGCCCAGATCGGCGAATACGTTGTCGGAACCTTCCCAAGTCTCAACGCCTTTGAAGAGGATCTTTTTCATTGCGTAGCTCCTTTGTCTGTTCTGCCGCCCACATCGTCCTCGATGACCTCCAGCACGCCCGCGTCCCCGAATCCCTTGAGTACCTTTGCTGCTTCGTCCCGGTACGGATCGATGCCTGTGTGGACGAGCAACAGCACCGCGCGGAACCCGAAGACGCAGGCAAACGACTGGATACGAGACGGTACGGTGAATCGAGCACATATCCCGCCTCGGCGAGATCCAGGCCGCATCGGGCCATATCCCCCTGCCACTTGGCTTCGTCCCATTCGAGTCCCATGAAAATAATTGTATATGCGATGATTCGGGATTTCGAGCGCTTCTTGACTCTTCAAGCAACATGCCGCATAAACAGGGTTTCAAACCGGAGTGGGTTTTACGATGAATAAACGAACCGTGGAACAATTCGCGCTGTTCGGCGGCGAGTCGGCTTTTGCTTCCTTTCGTACCACCATGAACCTGGTGCTTCCTGATCGTGACGTGTTTTTTCGCTACGCGAAAGCGAGTTTCGACGCCCGTCACATGACCGATCACGGCCCGGCGGCGCAGGAACTGGAAAAGCAACTGGCAGAATTCCACGATGTTCGACATTGCGTGACCTTCTGCAACTGTTTCACCGGCATGTTTTTGGCGCTGCATCATTTGGCGCGGCCCGGAAAAACGGAAGTCGTCATGCCCTCGTTGACCTATCGGAGAATGGCGGATATCGTCGATTGGGCCGGGCTGTTGCCGCATTTTTGCGACGTGGACGCAAAAACGCTGGGCGTGACGCCCGCCGTGGTGGAACCGTGCCTCAACGAAAATACCGCCTTGATTCTCGCGCCGCAGCCCATCACCCATTTGTGCGACATTCGCGGTCTGGAAACGTTGGCCGCAAAATACGACTTGCCGCTCTTTTTCGATTCCGTGGAAGCCTGCGGCGGAGTGTCGCAGGGCAAAACGATAGGCGGCTTTGGCGACGGCGAATCGTTTTCCATGCACCCCAGCAAGGTGCTGAACAGTTGCGAGGGCGGTTACATCACGACCAATAAGGACGAGTTCGCCAGCACGCTGCGAAAAGCGCGGGCATTCGGTTTGGGGGACGCCGGTCGCGTGGAACTACTCGGCTGCAACGCCAGGCTCAACGAGTTGCACGCGGCGATGGGGCTGGCGACGCTGGCGGGAATCGAGCAGCAATTCGCCGACAACCAGCGGGTTCATCTGGCGTACCAGCGTCACCTCGCCGATTTGCCGGGAGTTACCGTCATTTCCTATGACCGGAACGAGAGGAGAAACTGGAAGAGCCTGTTGCTCCGCTTGGATGATGCCTGGCCTTTTGGCCGCGAAGAAACCTTGCGGATTCTGAACGCCGAAAATATCCATGCGCGCGCCCATTATTCTCCCGCGCAACATACGACTTTCCCAAGACAGGCCGCGACGGGAGCGCTGCCTGTCACCGATGCGGCGGCAAAAAACCACCTGATCCTGCCGTTCGGCTCGACCGTATCCGAGGCAGACACGGAAATCGTCGGCAGCCTGTTTCGTGCCGTGCTGGATTTACAAAAACCTTTGCGGGCGCGGCTGTCATGAACGCAAAATCGAAATGCAAACCCGCCGATCTCGCAATTTTGGGCGGCGAGGCGCTTTTCGCGCAAAAGCTGCCGGCAGGGCAGGTCAATATCCCCGAATGGGAACGCTTCGAGAAAATTTCCACGGGTATTTTCGAGCGAAAATACTATAGCAATCACGGCCCGCTGGCGCAGGAATTCGAGGAAAGGCTCATTGCCCTGTTTGGAACGAAGCATGCCTGCACCGTCACCAATGCGACCATCGGTCTCGCGCTGGCCAGCAAGATTTCGGGACTGAAGCCGGGCGACCGGGTCATCGTACCGGCCTTTACTTTTGCCGCAACCGTGCAGGCATTGACCTGGGCCGGGTTGATCCCCGTTTTTTGCGATGTCGATCCGCTTACGCACACCATGACGGCGCAAACCGCCGCGCCCTTGCTGAACGGCCCGGACAGCCGGGAAATCCGCGCCATCCTGGGTGTTCATCTCTGGGGTAATGCCTGTGACATCGAGAGCCTGGACGCGCTGGCGCGGGAGCATGGGCTGCTGTTGTTCTTCGACGCGGCGCATGCCGTGGGTTGCACGCACAAGGGGATTTCCTTCGGTAACTTCGGCGCTTGCGAAGTGTTCTCCTTTCATGCGGCGCATGCCCTCAACTCGACCGAGGGCGGCTGTGTCGCAACGAACGACGATGAACTCGCCGAGCGCGTGCGCAATATTCGCAGCAGCTATGGCCGGCACGCCACCGTACCGATTCCGGTCAATGCCAACGGACGATTTTCGGAGATGCAGGCAGCGTTTGGCCTGCTGAGCCTGGAAGATTTTCCCGAAAATTGCGCCCGCAACGCGCGGCGCTTCCATGCCTACGCCGATGGCCTGAAAGCCGTTCCTGGCCTGCGTTTCCTGCAAGCTTCGCCGGGCGAACGGCACAATCATCAATACGTCATTCTGGAAGTGGATGAAAAGGACTTTGGCCTTTGCCGCGACGATCTGGCGCGTATTTTGAACGCGGAGAATGTTTCGGCGCGCGGCCATTTCATGCCCGGCATGCATCGCTGCCCGCCTTACCGTGACCGGTTTCCGCAATACGTCCATGCCCTGCCTGTCACGGACAGGCTCTGCGAACGGGTTATGCAGCTTCCATCAGGCCAGATAGTAACTGATGAGCACATTGCCGGCATTTGCGCGCTGGTTCGCTTTGTCCATGAACATGCGGAAGAATTGAGCAAGGCGCTCCAGGCATGATCGCGGGTATCATGCAGCCGTATTTTTTTCCGTATTTCGGCTATTTCGACCATATTTCCCGGTGTGATACCTGGGTGGTTCTGGACATCACGCAATACACGCCACAGTCATGGATGAACAGGAATCGCATCCTTCATCCGGAAGAAGGTTGGCAATACGCCGGTTGTCATGTTCGCCGTGTTTCGGAAAAAACGCCCATTTCTTCTGTTTGTCTCGTGGATAAAAACAAGGCCCGGAAAAAGCTGCTCGGACAGCTTGCGCATTACAGCAGACGCGCGCCATATTACCGGTCGGTCGTGGAACTCGTCGAGCGCTCTTTCGCAAAAACGCGCTCCGACCGGCTGGCCGACATGAACGTGAGTGGACTATCCACCGTATGCGAATATCTTTCGCTTCCATTCGCGCCGATCATGGCTTCCGAAGCGAATTTCATATTACCGGAAATTACCCATGCGGGCCAATGGGCATTGGAAATCGCCTCCCTGCTGGGCGCGGAGATTTACCTGAATACGCCGGGAGGGCGTGACATCTTTCGTCCCGATGAATTCACGGCGCGCGGCATGAAACTCGGTTTTACGCGGGTTCCCGAGTTTGCCTACGAATGTTCCCCTTATGTTTTCGAGCCGAATCTGTCCATCCTGGATGTCTTGATGTGGAACGATCCGGAAGCTGTCCGGCAAGAAATGGGGAAAACGCCGATTGATTATGCGTGAGGCGTGACGTTGACGCGCGCATGCGGCGGGAACGGCTTTCCCTTCAACCGGCGATCCCCTCGGTGGGTTCGCGCATTCGCATCCCTTATCTCGGATGGGTTCGAATGCGCGACCCCTTGCGCTTTACCGGCAAGATCATGTCGGCTACCGTCTCCCGTGCAACCGATCGATGGTACGTCGCCATCACTGTAGAAACCCAGGACAGTTCGCGCCTTCCTCAAGCCGAAAACCAAGACGCGGTGGGTGTCGATCTGGGTGTCTCGGCGCTGGCAATTTTCTCTACGGAGGAGGTCATCACCGGCCCGAAGCCACGCAGAGCGCTGTTGAACTGATTGCGGCGCGTCTTGCACAGTCTGTTCCGGAAGGTCAAAAGTTCCCACAACCTGAACAAGGCAAAGCGCACGCTGGCGAAGCTGCACCACCGGATCGCCTGTATCCGGCAGGATGTCCTGCACCAACTTACGACGAACCTCACCCGGCGTTTCCACACCATCGGGATTGAAGACCTGAACGTATCCGGGATGCTCAAGGACCGGCATTTGGCGCGTTCCGTTACCGATATGGGCTTCTTTGAATTCCGGCGGCAACTGGAATACAAGGCCGGGATGCGGGGCGGGCAGGTTCTTTGCCAGTTCCAGGATATGTTCGGCCTGCGACAACAAGCGCATTGAATTGCCCCTGTCGGTTCGGCAATGGATGTGTCCGTCATGTGGCAAGACGCATGACCGCGACGAGAGCGCCGCGCTCAATCTGAAGGAGTACGCCGTGAATTCCACGGTGTCTGCCTGTGGAGGAGAAGGCTCTGGTTCTGGTCGCAAGACTGGAACGAAACCGGTCCCAGCAGGAATTCAGCTTTGTCCCTGTTTAAGCGGGAATGAGCACGTCTGATAGAACGCCTGCGCGATTTCTATGATACGGATGAAAAATTCCGTTTTTACCAGGAACGAGATCAGGCAGGGCACTCCCATCTGGGGCGCTGGTGGTTGGAAGAAGAAGTGTTGAAAGCAACTACAGTGGCAGGGTATTCCATGAAAATTCTCGCACAACCGGAGAATCTGTATACTGCATATTATCGGTTTGATACGCTGCTGGAGAAACAAAGATGAAAGAAATTGCCATTTTTGGCGTACCACGTTCCGGTACTTCTTGGCTTGCGCAGATTTTCAACAGCCATCCGGATATACTCCTGCGCTTTCAGCCGTTATTTTCCTATACACACAAAGGCAGGCTGACTTCAAAATCAAGTGCTACCGAAATACATGCTTTCTATGAAGAGATTCAAAACACGATGGACGAATTCGCATCAATGCGAACAGGATATTTTAAAAATTTTCCTGTCTTCAAAAAATCACCACAAAAAACACATATTGTTTTCAAGGAAACTCGTTATCTTCATGTTATCGAGAATATGCTCAAAAAATGCGCGGACATCCGGATCATTGGTATTGTGCGAAACCCGTTTTCCGTGCTCGCCTCTTGGATTCAAGCACCCAAAGAATTCAAGGCGGAGTGGAATATAGAGAAAGAGTGGCAGAAAGCCACGAAAAAGAATAAAGGGCGCGAAGAAGAATTTTTTGGTTTCAACCGCTGGAAGGAAGTGGCTTGTAATTTTCTGCAGTACGAACAGGAATACTCCCGAAGTTTCTTTTTATTACGCTATGAAACCCTTCGCAAATTTCCGCTTGAAACCACTCGGGAACTTTTTCGCTTTTCTGGACTAAATATCCATATTCAGACATTGGATTTCCTCAACAAAAGTACAGCAAGGCATGACCTTTCTGATCCTTATTCTGTTTTTAGGGGTAAAGCAAACGATGACGCATGGCAACAGATATTGCCTGAAAGCATTTCTCGGCAAATCATCTCCGAACTTTCCGGTACTCCGATGGATGTATTTCTTTCTCCCGCACAAGCCACTTTATAGCATGAATTTGGGAAACAACGCCGTGAGTTTCACGGTATCTGCCTGTGGAGGAGAAGGCTCTGGTTCTGGTCGTCAGACCCGAACGAAACCCGCCCCGGTGAAGCGGGAAACCAACAGCACACTTGCCTCTGGTCAGATTTGTCCAGATTCAGGCAGGTTTGCGTAGGTTTGTCAGGTTGTGCAGCGGTGGCCGGAGGTTGCAAGAAAGGCGGGGATATCCGGGACGGAAATCGGCCTTATGCGAACAGTTTTTGGCGTCGATGCCCGGTACTGAATGGCAACGAGAGCGGCCATTCCCGCGTTTGCAGGCATTGCGCGGCTTTCACGAACATCTCGCGGCAAGATGATCGTCATCGTAAACTTTCCTCCATTTTGAAAGCCCGCCTGGCCGGCCGTGGTTTCGACATACTTCGACAAATCAACACAAATGGAGATGGACGCTGTTGGATGATTCGGCAGACTCACCACGAACGGCAGACAAAAACAACGTCCTTAAGGCATTTTAAGGCATCCCCGATCACATTCTGCTCCGCCCTGAGCCTGTCGAAGTCATGTTTTTCAATCCGTTCGCCCTGCCCCGTCCTGAGCCTGTCGAAGGAAGCTTGTCGAAGGGTAAGGATTGAAAAACGATTCGAAGAAAGAATCAGGACTGGAAAGGTCATTTACGGCCCGGAGCGTCCGTTCATACTTCGACAAGCTCAGCACGAACGGAGATAGGCGTCGTCGAGGCTTCAGCAGGCTCGGCACAAGCGGATTGGAAAGATATTCGGAGCGCCTGTTCATACTTCGACAGGCTCAGCACGAACGAAGATAGCGTTGTCGATGGCTAGACAGCCTCGGTACGAGCGGAAACAGGCATCGTCGATGTGTTCCGACAAATCAACACGAATAATGCCACGTATTATAGACAAAATTGTCGTTAACGCATATAATGTGATACATTATGCCCAAAAAGCCATTGCCTATGTTTCCCTCGGAGAAGAAGCTGCTCGCCGAATTCGGTGAGCGGTTGAAACTGGCTCGTCTTCGTCGTCGCTATGCAGCGAGCCTGGTTGCCGAGAGGGCAGGGATATCACGTATGACCCTGAACAGGGTAGAGCAGGGATCGCCTGCTGTTTCGCTAGGTGTCTATGTGCGTGTTCTTTCTGTATTGAATCTGGAGGGAGATATATCCGTACTGGCGGCAGACGACAGGCTCGGGCGGAAATTGCAGGATCTGGATCTGCCGCTTCGGCGACGGGTGAGAAAGAAAGAGCATGGTTGAGAAACTCGAGGTCTGGCTTGATGTCGATTTTCTGGATGCGCCGTATCTGGTGGGCAGGTTGTCACATGATAGAGGGCAGATTTGGTTTAACTACGAAAGAAGCTGGTTGAAAAATCCGGCGTGTTTCGCCCTCGACCCTGATTTGACACTGGATGCGGCCCCATTTTTTCCAAAGCCGGAAACTGGAAATTTCGGGGTATTTCTGGATTCATCCCCTGATCGTTGGGGGCAGACGCTAATGAAGCGTCGTGAACTATTGGAAGCAAAAGATGCGAAACGCCAGCCTAAAAATCTGCATGCATGGGACTATCTGATTGGGGTACAGGATGAAACACGACAGGGAGCCTTGAGATTCAAACGCGAAGGGGAAGACAAGTTTCTTGCATCCGATCCTTTACCTGCGCCTCCGATCACACGTCTTCGTGAGCTGGAATCGGTCGCTCAAGAGCTGACAAACAAGAGGATTGATGATCTTTCCGCTTTGCGGAAATGGTTATCTGTCCTCGTCTCGCCCGGTTCGTCGCTTGGCGGGGCACGGCCCAAGGCCAATTTTCAGGAAGAGGATGGGGCAGTGTGGATAGCGAAGTTTCCCGCTCGTAATGACGTTTTGGATGTAGGCGCATGGGAAGGTGTGGTACACCATCTCTCAAGGACAGCAGGGGTCGATGTGCCTGATGCCAGGTTGATGGGATTGGGGAGTGGCCATCACACATTTTGTGTCAAGCGGTTTGATCGGAGTCCGTCGCGCCGGGTATTCTACTCGTCTGCGATGACCCTGCTGAGGAAGGAACAAAGTGAAGATTCAAGCTACCTGGAGATTGCCCACTTTCTGCACACGCATGGAGCGCGTGGAACAGTGCGGCAAGGACTTGAGCAGTTATTCAGGAGGGTCGTATTTAATGTGGCTGTCGGTAACAGGGACGATCATCTGAGAAATCATGGCTTCTTGTTAAAACCAGATGGATGGGTCATTGCCCCGGCTTTCGATGTAAATCCCAGTCCGGACAAGAAGGAGCACGTTCTGAATATTGACGAAATTGACAATCGGCCGAGTCTTGATACTGTTTTGCTGACATCTGAGTGGTATGAGCTTTCCCAATCAAAGGCAGAGCAGATTATCGAAGAGGTCGTTCAGGTTGTGCAACGGTGGCCGGAGCTTGCAAGAAAGGTGGGGATATCCGGGACGGAAATCAGCCTTATGCGAACAGTTTTTGGCGTCGATGTCCAACACTGAATGGCAACGAGAGCGGCCTTTCCCGCGTTTGCAGGCATTGCGCGGTACAAAAACAACGCTTTTAAGCCATTTTTGATCTTTCGGGGTTTCCGGCCCCCTTCCCAATCCGTTTATCCTGCCTGTCCTGAGCCTGTCAAAGGAGCCTTGTCCGGAGAACGCCTTTCCAGTCCGTTCGCCCTGAGCTTGTCGAAGGGTAAGGACTGGAAAGGCGGAGCGTCCGTTCATACTTCGACAAGCTCAGCATGAACGGACTTTTTTGAGGCAGGAAAAATCAGGCAAGCGGCAAAATTGGAACGATCATCAGGGCGACGATGTTGATGATCTTTATCAGGGGATTGACCGCCGGGCCTGCCGTATCCTTGTAAGGGTCGCCGACAGTGTCGCCGGTTACGGCGGCTTTGTGCGCGTCGGAACCCTTGCCACCGAAATGACCGTCCTCGATGTATTTTTTGGCGTTATCCCACGCTCCGCCACCCGTCGTCATCGAAATGGCGACGAAAAGACCGGTAACGATCGTTCCCATCAGCAAGCCGCCCAAGGCTTTCGGGCCAAGCAGCAGGCCGACGATCACCGGAACGAGCACGGGCAGAATCGATGGGACGATCATTTCGCGGATCGCCGCGGTTGTCAGCATGCCCACGGCGCTGGAATAGTCGGGGCGGGCCGTGCCTTCCATGATTCCGGCGATCTCCTTGAACTGACGGCGCACTTCGACGACGACCGCGCCCGCCGCGCGGCCAACGGCTTCCATCGCCATCGCGCCAAACAGGTACGGGATCAGACCGCCAATGAAAAGACCGACGATTACGGTGTGATCGGAAAGATCGAAGGCCGTCACGAAATTCCGGCTGGCCAGCGCGTGCGTGTAGTCGGCGAAAAGCACAAGCGCCGCGAGGCCCGCCGAGCCGATCGCGTATCCCTTGGTCACGGCTTTTGTCGTATTGCCCACAGCGTCCAGCGGGTCGGTCACGTCGCGCACTTCCTGCGGCAGTCCCGACATTTCGGCGATGCCTCCCGCGTTGTCCGTGATCGGGCCGTAGGCGTCAAGCGCGACGATGATTCCCGTCATCGAGAGCATGGAAGTCGCCGCAACCGCAATGCCGTAAAGCCCGGCAAGCGCGTAGGCCGCGTAAATGGCCACACAGACGGAAAGCACCGGCAAGGCGGTCGATTTCATCGATACGCCAAGCCCGGCGATGATGTTTGTGCCATGGCCGGTTGTCGATGCTTCGGCAACATGGCGAACGGGTTTGAAATCGGTGCCCGTGTAGTATTCGGTAATCCAGACGAGCAAACCCGTCAGGACAAGACCGACGAGGGCACAGCCGAAAATGCTGGCCGGGCCGGCGAGTTTTCCGTCCCCCAGACTTATTCCATCGCTAACCAGCCAGGAAGTCAGCGGATAGAAGGCGATAAGCGCCAGCACGCCAGCGACCGCAAGCCCGCGGTAAAGCGCGTTCATGATCTTTCCTCCCGGACGCGCCCGGACGAAAAAGCAGCCGATGATTGAAGCGATGATCGATACTCCGCCAAGCGCCAGCGGATAGACGACGAGATTGTCGTTCGCGGCGCCTTTCGACATCATCGCGCCGAGCACCATCGTCGCCACGACCGTTACCGCGTAGGTTTCGAAAAGGTCGGCCGCCATCCCGGCACAGTCGCCAACGTTGTCGCCAACGTTGTCAGCAATGACCGCCGGATTGCGCGGGTCGTCTTCAGGGATTCCCGCTTCCACCTTGCCGACGAGATCTGCGCCGACATCGGCTCCTTTGGTGAAAATTCCGCCGCCGAGCCGCGCGAAGATCGAGATCAGCGAACCGCCAAACGCCAGCCCGACGAGAGGCTCGACCGCATGGACGAGATCACGGCCCGTTCCTCCGAGAATCGCGTAATAGCCGGCGACACCCAGAAGGCCAAGTCCAACGACCAGCATTCCGGTAATCGCGCCTCCCTTGAAAGCCACCTCAAGCGCGGCAGACAGACCTTTGCGCGCCGCTTCCGCCGTCCTTACATTGGCTCGAACCGAAACGTTCATGCCGATGAAACCCGCCGCTCCGGAAAGCACTGCGCCGATAATGAAACCGGCCGACATCGCGCCGCCGAGGAAAACCCAGACGAGCGCTGCCAGAATGACGCCGACGATAGCAATCGTCGTATATTGCTTGTTCAGATAGGCCGAGGCGCCTTCCTGGATAGCCCGCGCGATTTCACGCATGCGCTCGTTGCCCGGCGACAGCGAAAAAATCCACCGCGCCATGATAGCGCCATACACTACGGCGACAACAGCGCAAGATAAGGCAAAAATAAGACCGACCGACATTAGCTCCCCTTAAAAGACTGTTCTGAAAAAATGCGTCCCGTTTTTCGGCGCGCGCGATCGGGATGATTGGGACACAGCCAACACATTCAAACGCGCTTAAACAATGCCTTCTTTCGGCGACACTCGCAGACGTTTCAATCCCGCCCGTAACCGGACGACAACGCTGTCTGGAAGAGGCCACGCCTCCGCCAGACCGGATTATCCCCCTAAAGGAGGAGGTTTCCAACCGAAGTCACTTTTTGATGAATTTTAACGCAAGGCGGTAAAAATTGCGTCTCTGACTTCCTCAACGCCGCCAGTTCCGCACACTTTGCGGTACTTCGGCGCACCTTCCCGCGTCTGTTTCAGATAGTAATCGATCAGTTGCCGCGTTTGCGAATGGTAAACGGCAAGGCGTTTTTTGACCGTTTCCTCCCTGTCGTCGTCGCGCTGGATCAATGGCTCGCCGGTTATATCGTCCTTGCCCGCCACACGCGGCGGATTGAAACGCGCGTGGTAACTCCGTCCGGACGCCGCGTGAATCAGCCGTCCGCTCAGTCGCTCAACAATTTCCGCGTCCGGCACGTCGAATTCAAGCACGAAATCCAGAAGAATTTTCGCCGATTCCATCGCCTCGGCTTGCGGTATCGTGCGCGGAAACCCGTCGAACAGATAACCGGCCCCGCAGTCCGGCTCACGCAAACGCTCGTTGACCAGCCCGATGATGATATCGTCGGAAACAAGCCCGCCGGATTCCATGATCGCCCTGGCCTTGAGACCGACCGGTGTGCCCGCCTTGACCGCCGCGCGCAGCATGTCGCCGGTTGAAATCTGGGGAATTCCGAATTTTTCGCAGATGAATTTCGCTTGCGTCCCCTTGCCCGCGCCGGGTGCGCCCAACAGAATAAGCCTCATGATGTGGTTCCTTTGAGAAATCGTGAAATCCGGGGGGGTGGCTCGCCGAAAAACGTTCCGTCAAACGCGCTCGCGCGCGTTCCGGCGCGTTTCCCTCCCCATTTCGGGCCGCCCGGCCACAGGATTCTACACCCGATCCGCAAAGGCGCGCCCGGTCAAATTTTCTCAGGAAATTTTTCCGGATTCAGGCGTTTTGTCGAACAACGCGCGAAGACGCGCCGCGTCTTCCGGCGTATCGACGCCCGGCGCGGGAAGAACGTCCGAAACGAGAACGCTGATCCGGAAGCCGTGCCACAGGGCGCGGAGCTGTTCGAGCGACTCGAAGCGCTCGTGCGGCGAAACGGCCAGACGCGCATAGGTTCGCAGAAAGCGCGCGCGGTACGCATAAAGACCAACATGACGATATGCCGGAAATTCGCGGGGCAGCGCCGGAGGAAGCCCAAACGAAAGTCCGTTTTGCCCGCCTGCGGCAAAACTGTCGCGCGCAAAGGGAACGGGCGCGCGCGAAAAGTAAAGCGCGTCGCCGTCCGCCCTGCAGACAAGCTTGACGATATTCGGATTGAAAAAATCCGCCGCGTCTGAAAGCGGATGCCCCACAGTCGCGATGTCCGCGCCGCTTTCCGCGAGACGGTTCGCCACTTTGGCGACCAGCGCCGGATCGATCAGCGGTTCGTCGCCCTGGACATTGACGACGATCACGCCATCATCCCAGCCGAGCGTTTCGGCGACTTCCGCGAGACGATCCGTTCCCGTTGGGTGGCCGCTGCGGGTCATCAGCACTGGAATTCCATGTTTTTCCGCCGCGTCGCGCACCGCGTCATGATCAGCCGCAACCCAGATTTCTTCCGCACCCGAAGCTTTCGCGCGTTCGGCCACGCGAACAACCATCGGTTTACCGCCGAGGTCAAGCAACGGCTTTCCCGGCAGGCGCGTCGACGCGTAACGCGCCGGAATGACCACCTTGAAACGCGCGGTCACTCAGATTTTCTCCGGTTCCAGCGCGCGCGCCTCGTCTTCAAGCATGACAGGAATATCGTCACGTATCGGATAGGCCAGGCGGCACGGTTTGCATATCAGCTCGTCGCCGGTTTTTTCCAGGCCGGATTTGCAAACGGGACATACCAGAATATCAAGCAATCGAGGATCCATTGAGCTTCTCCAGGAGAACATCGAACAGCGAACGACCGCCGACGGCAGGGGCGATTCGCGCTTCGACCGGCAAAACCCATGTTTCGCGCGGCGTCAGGCCGGCGCATTTTACCGCATCCTTTTCAGTCATCAGCACAGCGCCCTCCCGCGCGAAAGCGAAATCTTCCGCCGAATACACGTGATGATCCGGAAAAGGATGCGCTTCGAATTCAAGCCCGAGCGATTCAAGATGTCTGAAAAAGCGCGAGGGATCGCCCATTCCGGCGACAGCGTAAAACGGCCCGCCTCGCAGTCCGGCGGCGGAGCGGCGAACGCTCGCGTCGTCGAGCCTGTAAAACTCGTCCCCCATCAAGCGCATCGAAAAAACGGGAACGGAAGGAGGCATCATCTCCGCCGGACATGAATTCCAGACGAGCGCCGTGAGTTCCGGAAGACGGCTCAAAGGCTCACGCAAAGGCCCCGCCGGAAGCAAGCGTCTGTTCCCCGCGCCACGCGCGTCAAAAACGGCAATTTCGACCAGACGCCCGATCCGGTAATGCTGCATGCCATCGTCAGAGACAAGGACATCGCACTCCGGATGTTTGTTCAGCAGCCGAACTCCCGCGGCGGCACGGTCACGCCCCACAAATACCGGCACGCCGCTCCGCCGCGCGAGGAGAAGCGGTTCGTCTCCGGCAAGCGCCGCCGGAGAATCCGGCAGCACTTCAAACACGCCTGACGCGCCCGCCGCGCCGTAACCCCGGCTGATGATCCCCGGACGCCGGCCCGCTTCTTTCAAATGCTCGACCAGCCAAAGCGCGAGCGGCGTTTTTCCAGTGCCGCCAACCGTCAGGTTTCCGACGACGATCACTGGAACGGGGAGCGTGACAGAGGGCAAAAGCGCGTGGCGATAAAGAAAGCGGCGAATAAAAACCGCGCCACGAAACAGCCACGAAAACGGAAGAAGAGGAATCAGCGCTGGAGCAAAACCAGCGCGAAACCACAGAGCAGGAAGCGTCTTGAAAAACCGTTTCATCGCGATCCCGCCCCGCCCGAAAAGATTTTCCCTTCAGGCCAGCCTTTTAAAGGCGGGAAGGAGGCGACATTCAGGGCGCTGTCCGCGTCGCGAAAGAGATGTGCGGATAGCCCGCCATCTGCGAAGCATGCATGATATCGACAACGCTTTGATGCGTGGCTTTGGCGTCGGCATTGATGATGATCAGCGGATCTTTCGTATCACCCGCCGCGCGGCGCAACATGTCACTGATCGACTGGACATCGGCCGAGGCCAAAGGGGTCTGGTTGATCAGCACCCTGCCGTCCGCCGTAAGCGCCACATTGATCTCGTCACGCCGTTCAACCTGTTGCGTATCGCTTGCCGTCGGCAGGTTGATCTCCAGGGCGGAAAATTTCGAATACGTCGTCGTCATCATCAGAAAGATAATGATGACCAGCAAAACATCAATGAACGGAATCAGGTTGATTTCCGGATCGTCATAATGGCCGCCGCGTCGGTTTCTCATCGTTTCGCGCTCCCGGAACCCGGCGCGTCAGCCACGGCGCTTGGTCTGCAATATATCGATGAGACGCAGCGTCTGCTGTTCCATTTCAAGAATGAAACCGCTGACCTGAGCGCGGAAATGACGCCAGAAAATCATGCTTGGAATGGCAATGACCAGCCCGAATCCCGTATTGTAAAGCGCAATCGAGATGCCGCGCGCCAGCTGCAATGGATCGGAAGCCCCTCCTGGCGATTGCGACCCGAAGATTTCGATCATGCCGACGATCGTGCCGAAAAGCCCCATAAGCGGACTGGCTGAAGCGATCGTTCCCAAGGTCGTAAGATAGCGGCCAAGTTCGTGATCGACAATATCGGCGGCCTCGTCGATCGCCTCGCGGACGATTTCACGCTGACAGCCCAAATTGCGCAAACCGGCCGCCAGTATGCGTCCGAAAGGCGACTGCGCTTCCAGCGCGGAAAGCGCCGCGTCGCTCATTCCGCCGTGCTGCTGGTACTCGGCGGCCACGCGCTGCAAGAGACCGGGAGGAATCACCCTGGAACGCCGCAAGGCGGCAAGACGCTCGAAAATGAGCGCCATGGCGACAATCGACGCCAGTAACAAAGGCCAAATAGGCCAGCCGGCCTGCAAAAGAATTGAAAACACGTTTTTTACCCCTCTTACTTGCGCTTGTTCAATTAGCCCGGAAAGGCGCTACTTTAACTCAGCCCATCCTGTCGCGGCAACATGGATTGCCCCGCCCCCTTGCCTGGGCGCTCGAAGCATCATCATGTCCAAAAGCGAAACCGCCATCAGAATGTAGCCATAAACCCGTGAGACAGCGAAAGCCACGAAACCCGCGATGCCGAAATTGCCGAAATCCAAAATGTCTTATTTTTCGTCCCAGTCCCATGGCGCAACGGGATTGGGGTCGGTCCAGAGACCGCGCCTTCTGCTCCGCGCCTCGGCTTCGAGAGCCTTCAGACCGGCATCATCCGGATTTTCTTTCTCAACCCACGCGACGCCACGGCGCAACTGCTCAGCCGCCGCATCGACCGGCTCTTTGCCCGGCACGGCCTGACAACGAACACTTCCGACAACCTGTTTGTTGACGCCCGTCGTTTCGATGACGATCCACGCCTCTTTTTTAGCGCATATCCTGACAAGGTAATCCCGCGCGCGTAATCCATAAGGCTGCCTCAGCCCCGGCGCGTCAATCCCCGCCAGTTTAACCCGGAGCAGGACGCCGTCCGGCGGCTGGAAAATCAATTTGTCGCCGTCGATCACCTCGATGACCACGCCCGAAATCGCGTCGTCCATGTCGTCCTGCTCATCGGGCAAAGGCATGGATACTGGTTCCTCCGGTCTTTGTACCGGCGTTGATTCGGGAACGCCCCGCGTCTCCTGCTCCCGCGCGGAAATGCCGGGCGATTTGGCCGTCCGCGGCGGCGTCCCCTGGCCGGACGAGCCGTCACGCACAGAAGAAACCGGGCTGCAGGCCGCAAGAAAGAAAAACAAATACACAAGGCAAACGATCTTTTTCATATCCGTTCACATGGCCTCAAAATGCCTGTATCAGTCCACTCATTCCCGGAAAGGAATGCCCTCAATCGCTCAACAACCTCAATGCGTGAATTATCGCGCATTGGCGGTATCTTGTATATTGCCTTATGCCGCCCGCAAGAAATCAAATGGCCGAAATCCGCCGGGCGCTTGCGCCTCGCGTGAATTTCTGGAATCCTAACATCCTTCTCGTTCGTTGAGCGCTATGATGAACCGCCTGTCCTGTTACAGTCTGTTCCTGCTTTTTTCCCCCATGGCGCTGGCGCAAACATCCTTTCTCGAACTGGCCGCCGGTTTCGCCCGGATCGAAGCCGAAGTCGCCGCCGGCCCGCAGGAACGTCAGCGGGGTCTGATGCGCCGGGAAAAAATGGCCGAAACGCGAGGAATGCTTTTCGTTTTCCCGGAAGCCGCGAGATATTGCATGTGGATGCGAAATACCCTGATTCCGCTTTCCGTCGCTTTTCTCGATGAACGCGGCAAAATTATCAATATTGAGAACATGTCGCCGCAAACAGACGATAACCATTGCGCGAAACGCCCCGCGCGTTACGCGCTTGAAATGAATCTCGGCTGGTTTGCCAGCAAGGGAATCGTTCCTGGAATGCGGATTCGCGGTGTCGAAAAAGCACCCGCCCCGCGATAGCACGCAATCAAATATCAGGCTCGCGCGTTTTGACGGACACTGCCCAAACCGCGTATTTCAGTCCCCATCGACAGACGAGGCGCCGGCCAGCAAAGCGCCTGATGCTTTCCGGGAAGCGTCCGGGCAGGACGCGGAGGGATAACCGATCCGGACGAACGCGGTGGCAATCGCCTTGAGCAGGTCTTTCTCCGCCGCGTGCATCCGGCGGAACTGGCGGACGAGAATTTCTTCCTCGGCATCGAATTCCGCGATCAACGCCGGCGGCTGCAGTCCTTCCGCCAACGCCATCAGTTCATACACGCGGACACCGAATACGTAAGCGACTGACCCCAGCAGCTCGGCGCCAGGATTGTGTTTTCCATTTTCGATACGGGAAATGTTCGCCGCCGTCGTGCCCGCGCGTTGCGCCAGCTCATCCTGAGTCCACGCGCGCCGCTCGCGCAGTTGCCTGATAACTGCTCCCAAATTCATGTATATAGTTTGGACGAGCTTTCCAATAACGTAATTCTTAATTGGTAACAATTTGTGTTCTTTTACTAAATTGGTAAAATAGGTAAATTCATACTGAACGCGCAGCGTGCGTTGTTTACCGGCAAGCAAGCCGGAAGGGGCTTCGGCCCCTTTTTTTTCATGCTTGCGCCTTTCTGTCGTCCGCTTTCCGCGTGGATGAAGACGAAATAACCGTCTGAATCGAATGCGTGCCTGAAACCATGAAAAACACACTATGACAGCCTGTGAAAATACCGTGGACACAGGGCATAAATATAAAAACCATCCAATAACTCATTAGGCATAAAATAAAATACACGTTTTCAAGCAATTCTTATTGTTTATTGAATTCGTAAAGTCGTCCGCATTTTAAAAAATTGAAAGATTTATAACGTTTTTTAGCAATTTTATTAGGATTATATGGAAAAAAGCCTAGAAAACGTGTGCTCTATAAAAACACAGTAAGCTATAATTGGCAGATTTTTATAAGAAGACTGCCAGGGAGGCAGACATACGGATAATGGAACAGTGCCGCCCCTTTTACACCGTTTCGCTCCGCACCGCCGCCGCGCTGTGTTTTTTCCTGCTCTCCGGCTGTGCCAGCCTGGATTTTTTTTCGGACAAGGCGCCCCCCGCGCCTGTCGAAGAGATCATCGTCACCGCCCCCGCCGAACCGCCAGAAAGCGATATTTTTCGGCGGATACGCTCAGGATTTTCGATACCGGATATCGACGACAACCTCGTTCTCCGCCACCGGGAAGCGTATCTCGTCAACTCAAGCAACTTCCGGCGGATGATCGAACGCGGCCGCCCCTATCTGTATCACATCGTCGAGGAAATCGAAAAACGCGGATTGCCAACCGAATTGGCCTTGCTTCCAATAGTCGAAAGCGCCTATAACCCGATGGCTTATTCGCGCGCAAAAGCCTCCGGCCTGTGGCAGTTCATTCCGTCAACAGGAAAATATTACAATCTCACCCAGACCTGGTGGCAAGACGAGCGGCGCGACATTCTCGCTTCGACAACCGCCGCGCTTGATTATTTCGAGGCGCTTTACGAAAAGCACGGCGACTGGCATCTCGCGCTGGCATCCTACAACTGGGGCAGCGGCTCTGTGGGAAAAGCCATCGTAAAAAACCAAAAACAGGGACTGCCCGCCGATTACCTGAGCTTGACGTCGATGCCGGACGAAACCAGGAATTATGTCCCGAAACTCCAGGCGCTGGAAAATATCGTCCGCGACCCCGAGCTTTTCGCTTCACTGAATATCACAGCGATTCCCGACCGCCCCTATTTTGCCGCGGTCGATTCAACGCTGAACGCAGATGTCAAGCTGCTCGCTCAGTTGGCCGAAATTTCCGAAGAGGAATTTCTCGCGCTCAACCCCGCGCACAACCGCCCGGTCGTCGTTTCAAAATCCATGTTGCTTCTTCCAGAGAGTCAGGTCGGGATTTTCGAGAAAAACATCAAGGATCATATTGACGGGGGCAAACTGCTTTCTTCCTGGCAGCTTTATACGATCCGTCAGGATGAGCAGCTTGAGGACATAGCAAAACGTTTCGGCATGACGCTTGCCAGCCTGACGCAAATCAATGATATCGGCGCGCGCTTTGAGCCGCGTCCAGGCCTGAGCCTTCTGGTTTCCGGAAACCGTGGCGGCGAACCGCTCAACGAAAAAACGCTTTCGCGCTCGTTGCGGTTTCCCGAAAGCGAACGCGATACCGGATTTGTGGCCGGACGTTTTTACACCATCCGGAAAGGCGATACGCTCCAGCTCATCGCCCGCCTGACCGGCGTTTCCGTCGACGCTATCCGGCGTCGCAATGGACTGCGCGGCGAGCGAATCATCGCCGGAAAACAACTGATTGTTCCGCGTTCCGGCGTTTCATACGCCGCCCGCCCCTCCATCCGGACGTCTCCACCTGCGCTATCCGGCGCGCTACCGGACGTTTCAAACACGACAAGCTACACAATCCGTTCTGGCGACACGCTCACTTCCATTGCCAGGCAGTTTCATGTCGCTGTCGACGATTTGATGCGCTGGAACCCGGTTTCGCCACAGAAACTCCAGCCAGGAAAAACGCTGCGCATCCTGCTCGCGCGTACGCCCTGAGCGAAAGACGTTTTTTCTCTCCGGTTTCGGGCGCTTTTCCCGCTTCAAGCATTCCGCCCTCCGTTTCTGGAGGATAACGAAGCACTCGGCAAGTGGACTTGAAAACCCGATCAGCCGCCCCGATTTTTCCGTCGAGCCGTCATAAAGGGACGGTTATGGCTTAAGAACGGAAAGGAGAAAACATGTTTAGAACTTTATTTCCTGGCGATTTTTTCGGCGATCTTGATCGCCTGCAACGCCAGTTACTGCGCTTTTCCGGCTCCGCGGACAGTATTCGCGGTTTCGGCCGCAGCGGATTCCCTCCGCTGAATATCGGCGCGACGCCGGATTCCATCGAAATTTTCGCTTTCGCGCCCGGACTCGATCCGGCAAGCATTGACCTGTCGATTGAGCGCGGTCTTCTGACTCTTTCGGGAGAACGCGCGGCCGAATTGCCGCAGGAGGAAAACAAAACGGCGATTCATATCAACGAACGCTTTAGCGGCGCATTCCGGCGCGCTGTCAGCCTTTCCGACGACATTGATCCGGAAACAGCCAGCGCGGGCTATAAAGACGGCATTCTGCATATCCGGATCAAACGGCGCGCGGCCACGATTCCGCGGCGTATCGACATTCAGTAATCAGGAGAACCATCATGAGCGAAACAAAAAACCTTCAAGCTCCGGAACGCGTGGAAAATCCAGTCTTGCAGCCCCCGGTCGACGTCGTCGAAGACGCCGCCGGAATCACGCTGTACGCGGATATGCCCGGCGTGCCGAAAGAAAAACTGCATGTCCGTGTTGATGCCGAAGCG
>JAITGN010000108.1 GCA_031280565.1 Accumulibacter sp.
TCCCGTATTCCTTTGCCCTGCCGGGCCAACACTTTGAGTTCCATCACTTCCTCCTTGGTTAGCATTGGCCCTCCAAAAAAGGGCCATCCTACCTAGGTGGGTCAGTTTCAATGTGATGCTGTGGGTCAGTTTGAACGTGTTGGTGACACTATTCCGAAATCAGCGAGTTGAATCTGGTTTCATGGGGTAAATCGAAGGGTCGGATCAATAGAAGGTTTTCTTATTCGCTCCGCACCCTCAAATTCCGAAAAGTGAGCGCCTGGCTGGGTGGAGCGCCAGGCGAGGCTCCATAGCGAAGGCCGACGGTCAAACCAATGTAAACGGAATTCATCTCCGGGTGGTAAATCTCGTGACAATACTGGATCGTTGGCGGGGCGATCGCGTGATTCAGCGACAGGGCGATATCGTCACAGTCGGCGCAATCAGACCAGACCGCGATTTGCGCGTAATTTTTGTTTGGCGGCGCGTGGGCGGCGGGAACACACGATGCACAATTTGAATCGCAGCCGGTAATGATTTCGATGCGCTGGTTATGAAACGGCGGGACGGGCCCTTCCTCGAAACGGTTCGCGGGCGCATGCCGGCACCCGCTGGATGTTCCGTTACAGGCGGTATTCAGTGATCCGGCAGCATGTTTCATCCGGCCGTTCGTCAGAATCGCCGTGTGGTTTTCGGAGGGGTCGCTGTGCGCCGTGCTTTTATAAATGTCGGTTTCAATGATGATGGATTCGATTCCCCACGTGGAATCCGCCGCCAGCGCGCCGAGGTTCGTTTTTTTTCCGCATTCGTTTGGCACACCGTTGTCGTTCCCTGTCATCTGGAGCGTGATGCCATAACCACGATCCTGGGTCGCGCCATTGAGCACAGATTCGTCCGCATAATGAAACCGGAATTCGTAATACGCGCGCAGGGTCTTTCCGGCCAGCGGAATCGGGGTGGAATACCAGAAACAGGCGCCCGTCTCGCCATTGTTGGGCGCGGTGACCGAAACCTGCGTGGGCGAACCGGGCGGCGTATCGATCGTCAATCCGCTTCCGGCAGCGGTAAAACCGGAAATCTGCGCGGCGTCGAACGAAGCCGAACCTGCGGGTAATCCGTTGATGCAGCGGATGATGTCCGCACCTGGATTGGCGGGATCGTATTCGAAAACACTGGCGGAATTCCCGTAATTTCCGTTCGACGGAAAAAGCAAGGCATTGTTATCTTCAAGATACATCGTGGCGGCGCCTTTTTCAGCGATTTCCACGCGGCTTTGGGAAACAAGCGGCGCAACGCTTCGGGTAACGCGCTCGCCGCCGAAAAACAGCAATGCGCGGCAGGAGGATGCGCTTGAATTGATGAAATAGGCGCCCGCCGGCCCACCAGCGTAAAGCAGATTGTCGCGCCAGTTGGCGAATACCTTGGCTTTCTGTTCAGGCAGCGATGGATTGGCACTCAGATAGCCGTTGATAATCGCGTCGATTCCCTTGTTTCCGGCAGACATGGCAGGCAGGGCAGTGGGCGGCAGATTGTTCAGATAATTTGCCAGATCGTTCATGAGTGTGTCGATATCGTTCTTGAAATCGATGCGCCGTTTGATGCGATCGAAAATGTCTCTGCTGGATATCCACACAGCGCGGTCGTTGTTTCTTGCGGGATGCGGCGGAGCGATGCGCGTGTTGGCGCTTTCCGCACTGGCGACGGTCAGCGCCAGCGCGGCGGCGTCCGAGCTGCCGGAAGCGAGCGCTCCCAAACCTTCTAGGTAGGCCGCCGGAAGATAATCACCGCAGTTCGCGTTAATCTGCTGCGTTCTCGTCTGCCCATCCAGGAGCGAATCCGGCGCGAAAATCACGGCGAGCGGACCGTCATGCGGCGCGGCAACGCCTCCGGCGAGCGCGTTTCCTGCGACATCGCGGACAACGAATTGGCTTTGCGTGTCCCAGTTGAGAGGAACAGTTTTCGGGTTGTCTTTGGCGGCTCCGGAGACCGCATACCAAAGGCATTCGGACGAAGCGTCGCGCAATGTCGGCAAACCAAGCGTTTTCCACGGAAGGCGCCCGATCACGGAGACGCCGACCGCGCCGCAAACAGGTTCGGAATAGCCGTCGTCGTTCGTGTCAGGGCACGGAAGGTATCCGAACCCCTCTCCTGAATGCGTATAACGATAGGTGATGGCAAAACCGATCAGCGCCTCTTTGGCCTGGAGGAGCGCCTCCCCGGTTGCCTCGCTGCGTCTGGTCTTGCGCGATGAAGCGTCGAAGCGGGCAAGGAAAAAACCGGCTGCGGCCACCGTCAGGACAATGGCAAGGAGCAGAAGCACCGAACCATGTTGCGTGCTTCCGGAAAATTTCCGCCGCATGCCTTCCCTCTCCCCCGTCAGTCGCCCGTTTTTTTCAATGTGACGGCCCCGTCCCGGAGCAGATCGTCGACTTCTCCCGTGTCGCGGAAAAGCGTATTCCCTACTTTGGCGCTGCTGACGGACATGTCGCCGGAGCGGATCGTTATCCGTGCCGGAGTTTTCATGCTGGCCGAAATCGCGATCTCCTTGTCCGTTTCGTCGCGCGGGTGGCCATTGATCCATACCGTCCGTTTTCCGCTGCTCCGCACGACAACGCCATTGACACTCAGTCCAAGCCCCCCCCCCGGAATCACCGCTTTTCCCTGTAGCCCGGAATTTCGCTGATGGTCGAGGGATTGACGGCGCTCCGGAGTGAAAAACAGCCGCCCCAGCGTTCCGGAATCCCGCGCATGGGCGACAGGAAGGAATCCGATGAGCAGCGCGGGCAAAAACTGGAGGATTTTTTTGAAGCTTCTGGCCGGAAGGCGGCTATTTTCCGGAGCAAGCGTGTTCATTGGCGCGTTCATTGTCTGGAGTTTCTGCGTAATGTAATCCAGTCAATTCTACAATCTGCCGTCAGGTAAGCGGCAATTCCCGTTTCGTTTTCCGCGTGTTGCAATCGCGAAATGCTGCAATTTCTGACCCGGATCAGCGCAGACGCCTTTTGGCGCAATTCGTCGATTAACCGCGTCAGGTCTTCTTCATGCAACAAAGGAAGCCGTATTCTCATCAGGCTTGCGACAAACGAAAACTCTCCATCGGGATCGGCGTAAAGAACGCGCTGCGGGTCTATTTCGTATTCGATATCGAACAGACGTTCTTTTGTCCGGATGGCGTCAATCAATTCCACCCATTCGAGGCGCTGTTCTTCGCCAACAATGCCGCGTTTCTGGATTTGAGTAAAAATCTCCGCCTTTTCCCTGATTTCTTTTTCTTCGTTGCGAACCTGCCTGAGCTTCCGCTCGAATTCGTCGAGACTCGCGCGCGCGGCAGCGCGCGCGCGTTTGGCGGAATCCGCCGCATTGAGCGTCAGATAAACGCTCAATGCGCCGCACAGAATCAGCCCGGCGAAAACCGCCAGACAGACCCGCAGTCGCGGAAAATCGTCTTTTGTGAATTTCATGGGACGATTTCCCGCAGTATTTGAACGATGAATGTGCTCGGCCTGTCGTCTTCGAGGGTGATCTCGTTACCTTTCAGGGTTTTTTCAGGCTCAATGTCGAACGGCCGTTTCAATATTTCAACCCGCGTTTTCGGAGCCGCTTCAAGCGCCCCGGCGAAACGGTTAAAAACGTCCAGCACCTGCCGAGGGTGAGCGTTCGCTCCAAGATGGATCGTTCCCAGCACAATCGCGGATTCGCTACCGTCCGGAACCTGGACCGCGTTCACGACGGACACCGCGCCGGCCGGTTCGGGAGCGGTCAGGCCAATCTTCCAGTGAATCACATCGATTTCAACCGGCGGCGCGCCTTGAATGGCGCGGCTGATTTGAACGTACAGGCTCTCAGGCGAAACGCTTTTCTTTTCCAGATCGATGTAGTGGCCGATGACACGGCGCAAAGCCTCGCCACTGACCGGAAGCTGCGGGAAGGTCTTGACGATAGCCTCGTAATATCCCCTGGAAATCCGCGCCGCTGTCTCAAACGAC
Organism: Accumulibacter sp.; assembly: GCA_031280565.1. Classification (GTDB taxonomy): domain Bacteria; phylum Pseudomonadota; class Gammaproteobacteria; order Burkholderiales; family Rhodocyclaceae; genus Propionivibrio. The sequence continues at coordinate 3,966 of JAITGN010000108.1, forward strand.
CGCGCTTCGAACATGAGGGCGCTCCGGTCGTACAAGAATTTGCCCGAAACCAGCAGGCAGGCTGCCAAAATCGTCAAACCAACGCCGTAAAGCGTTGCCTTCGCCCGTTCGAGAAAATGATTATGCCGCAGGCTGTCGGTGGCAAACTGGATGCTTGACGGCGAAACGGCCATCAGGCCCAGGAATATCCATTCGCCGTGAAAAACCGGCGGCGACTGCTTCAAGCCAACTCTCTGAAAGCAATTGTCGATATCGATGAGGTTGAAACGGATTGCGTATGTATCGGCGCAAACCTCGCGGATCATGTCGAAATATCGCTTGCGCGAAAAGACATAGGCGGCGATGGGCTGTTGGGACGCTTCGTGTTGACGCGTTTGATTGTTGACGTATTGCTGGAGTTTGACAGTTTCTTCAGCAATCGCGCGCGTGACCCCGGCAATGCTGTCGTCCTTTATTGCTGTCAGGCGGCTGAACCGCAGTTCGCCTTTCTCGAAATAAATCTGCCTGAGCGAGCGATTCTGTACTGTCAGCAGAAGACAATTTTCATCCGTCAGCCGGTTTTTTTTCAGTAACCGGGGCGCAAGCAAAAGAGGCGAATAGATGCCGGAGAGCGCGATTTTCGCCTGCTCGAAAATCGCAAGCCAGGGCGAAAGAAAATTGCCGTTCGTCAACGCGAACAGCATGACGCGCTCCTCTTTGCGTTCTGTTTTCCGGTATCCGAGGGACTGCGACGCGGTCAACCCGGTCGAAAAGAACGTCTGCCCGAGTTTTCTCGCTATGACGGCGTCGCGGTCGGCGCCCTGGAGAAAAGGGATGGTTTCGACATGAATGTCTTCTTCCGCCACATCGACAAGAAGGGAAAAAACACTGTCGATATTCCGCTCAAGGTAGTTTCTGAATTCCGGCAGGCCACTGTCCGTGGAAGAATACGAACCTTCGGGTACCGGAACTCCCGCGCTCCAGAGAAACGTGTCCATCCGGCCGGAAGTCAGGTAAAGCAGACGGCGCGGTTTCATTGCGCGGCGCTCATACGTTGATTTTGGCGATTATGTCGTAGATCGGCCCGATGATGGACATCACGATCCATAACAGCATGGTGGCCAGTAACACGGTGAGCATTGGCCCGATCATCTGTTGCGCCTTCTCGACAGATTCTTTTACGTCGCGATTATAGAAGTAACTGACGTTCGCCAGTGAAGCGTCCAGCGAGCCTGTGCTCTCGCCGATTCGCAGCATCCGGATGACCAGCGGCGGAAAAAGCCTGACGCTCTGAAAGGAGGCCGTGACGTTCTGGCCTTCGCCAATCATTTGTTCGACGCGCTCAAGGCCGAACTGAATCGCCTGGTTTCCGACGATGCCCTGAGTCGTCCGGATCGATTCGACGATTGGAATTCCTGAAGCATAAAGGATCGCGAAGGTATTCGCGAAACGCGAGAGGATGATCTTGCGCAGGATGTCTCCGGCCAGGGGAATTTTGAGCTTGATTGCATCGAAACGCGCGCGGGCGAGGGGGTTGACCTCCAGCAGTATTTTCACGAAAACGAAAAGTGCGATGGGAAGCAGCAACGCAACATACCAGTACTCGATAAGCATGTCAGAAACGTAGAACAGGATTTTTGTCTGCGCGGGCAAGACCTGCCCGAGGTTTTTTATGAGCGATTTGAGCATGGGCACCAGATAAACCATCAGGAAACAACTGACCGCCAGCACGATCACGCCAACGAACGCGGGGTACATGAGCAGTTTTTTCGTATGAGAAACGAGTTCGTCTTCCCATTTCAGCGTTTCGATGATGCGTTGCAATATTTCCGGCAGGCGTCCCGCGGTTTCTCCCGCTTCGATGAGGCTGACGAATACCCTGTTGAAGATTTTCGGATGTTTTTCCATCGCCTGCGAGAGCTTTTGGCCGCCTTCGATCGATTCGATCAGATCAGCGATGATTTCGCGGAAACGCTCATTTTCAATGCTGTCGCGCAGATCGGCCAGCCCTTCGAGAATGGGAACACCAGCCCGTATCAAAAGTTCAAGATGAAAACAGAAATGAATGATTTCACGGCGCGGAACGGATGCGCCGAAAATGGCGCGGCGTTCGACGGGGCTGCCGCCGATAAGGTCAAGCTCCATGCGCCGCAGACGCATTTCGAGGTCGACAAGATTGAGCGCGTCGGCGCGGCCCGCGACGATTCGGCCCGTGGTATCGACTGCCCGGTAGGCAAACAGGGCCATGGCGCTATATCCGGCCGGTCAGGTCGATAACGCGGCCAAGCTCCGCAAGCGACGTCGTTCCATCGAGAACGCGCCGCAATCCGTCTTCGGCCAGCGAAACGAAACCATTGTTTTGGGCGGCCTTCTGGATTTCTCTGGCGGTATTTCGATGGGCGATCATCTCGTCGATGTCGGCATTTATGCGCAGGATTTCCATGATGGCTATCCGCCCGCGATACCCCTGAAAATCGCAACGCTCACAGCTGCCGGGGCGAAAAATGACCGGACTCGGCCCGGAAGGATCGGCGCCGATCAAATGATTTTCGTGCGATTCCGCCTGATAGGGAATCTTGCAGTACGGACATAGCCGCCGCGCCAGGCGCTGGGCGATGATACCGATAATATTTCCAGCCAGGATGTCGGGGGGCACGCCGATATCAAGCAGGCGCGGAATCGCGCCAATGGCCGAATTCGTATGCAGCGTCGAAAAGACCTGATGGCCTGTCATTGCGGCGCGCATGGCCATTTCAGCAGTTTCGGCGTCCCGGATCTCGCCGACCAGAATGATGTCAGGGTCCTGGCGCATCATCGAGCGGATGCCATTCGCGAAATCGAGTTTCGCGGACTCGGAAACCGATGTCTGCCGGATCAACGCGATGGGATATTCAACCGGATCCTCAAGCGTCATGATATTCACGGTCTCGGAATTGAGATCGTTCAGGATCGAATACAGCGTCGTTGTTTTTCCGCTGCTGGTCGGGCCGGTCAGCAGAACGATCCCCTCCGGACGCGCGATGATCAGCCTGAGCAGGCCGAGTTGTCTGTCCGTCAGTCCAAGCTTGTCGAGCGGAACCAGCCCTTTCTGGCGATCCAGGATGCGCAGAACGATATTTTCTCCATGAATTGTCGGCTGAACGGAAACGCGAAAATCGATTTGCCGTCCCCGCATGTTGAGCGTGATGCGGCCATCCTGCGGCGAACGGGTCTCGGCGATATTCATATTGCTGATGACTTTCAGCCGGACGGCCATGCCGGGCCAATAGGATTTATGCAGCGACCGCACTTGCCGGAGAATGCCGTCAATGCGATAGCGGATACGCAAAAAACCGGTTTCAGGTTCGAAGTGAATATCGGAAGCATCGTGTTTGACAGCGTCGGTGAGAATCGAATCAATCAGGCGAACGATCGGCTGACTGTATTCGTTCACCCGCATTTGCAGGCCGCGGAAATCGATTTCTCCCGTCTCGATTTCATTCAGGATTCCGTCGATCGACAATTCGTAGCCATACGCCTGGTCAATTGCGTGATCGATTTCGGTTTCGCTGGCCAGCACAAGCTCGATTTCGGGCGGAATGGCGTTAAACACGCGTATTTTGTCGAAAGCGACGATATCGTTGATATCCGAAACGGCGATTGTCAGAAGGCGCGAATGCTCTTCGTAACTAAGCGGCAATAGATGGTGGCGTTTCGCTATATCCAGAGGAACGAGCGTGAGCGCCGCCGGGTCGACAATGACAGCGGAAAGATCAATGCTCTTTGTGCCGAGGCTTTCAGACAGCGCATCGCGCAATGTGGCTTCCGAAACGAAGCCGAGCCTGACCAGCAATTTTCCGATCGGCAGATTGCTTTTCGTCTGCTCAAGCAGAGCGATGCGCAATTGATCCTCGCTCAGAATTCCCTTGGCAATCAGAACCTGCCCCAATTGCCTGTGCAAAGCCGGTGTAGCAGCGGAAGGTTTTGCTGTTGTCATGAATGGGGTTTATGGCCGCGTGTCGATGCTGGATGTCAGTTCGAGAATCCGGTTTCTGGCCTGGTTCGCGTCGAAAGAAAAAACGCGCGAATTCCCAAGAGCGATCCGCAGCGCCGCGTTGTAATACCGGACGGCCAGCTCCGCCCGATTCAGATGATCGAGGCTGACAGCCAGATTGAAAATGTAGTCAGCATTGTCCGGCGCGATCGAATACGCACCGAAATAGGCTTTCTGGGCATCGCTCCATTGACCTTGCGCGGCGTAAAGATTCCCGAGTGAAAACAGCAGGGCAGGCGATTCCGGCTGACTGGCGAGCATTGTTTTGATCCGGCTTTCGGAAATCGCGGGATCAGGCAAGCCGCGTTCGTTAATCATGCCCGCGAGCGCCGTCGGATCCCTGGGATCGATTTCGAACGCCCGCTGATAATACGCATAGGCGAGTTCGCTCTGCCCGAGCTTTCCGGCGATCACGGCAAGCCCGAGAAGAGCGTCGATATTACCCGGATCGTAACCCAGAACCCGCTCGTAACCCCGGCGCGCGTCGTCGAATTGGCCCGCCTGCAAAAGGTTATAGGCTTTTTCGGTCATCGCGCCGGTTTCCGGCGTGGACGGACTCAAACGGAGAGGCGCGTTTGAAACCGGGAGAAATGGCCGGAGTATCCTCTCCGGCGCGGCGGCGGGCAAAATCTCTTCCGCGCTGCCGGTGGAAAAAGGCAGCTTCGGACTTTCCGGAACGTGCGGATGAGCCGCTTGCTCCGGCGCAGCATCAACACCGGAAGACGGCACGGCTTGCGATGATGCGGGCCGGGATGGCGCGGATGGCGCAACGGCGGGAGGAGGAGAAGGGGAAGAAATTCGCTCGGGAAGCGGTTGGGGCGGCGGCAAATGCGTCGTTTGCCGCAAGATGTCCGAAGCCGATGTCCGCACCAGGGATTTATTGGAAATAAGTTGGTATTGATTCCAGAAATAAACGCCGGTCGCGGCCACCATCGTCAGCAAGACCGCGATGGCGCTCCAGAAAGCGAGAGTCACGCGGGGCGTTTTTTTTGCGGCGAGAAGGTCGCGCGCTTTCGCCTGCCGCAAGGCGATGTCATCGGACAAGGGGATTTCCGGCCGTGGACCGGAAGTGGACGGTGGAGCGGGGCGCTCCTGTCTGGCGGGAGCGGACAGGGAGCCGTCGTCCGTGACCGGCGGAAGTGCGTCGCCGGACGAAGGGCGCGCCTGCAAAGGCTCAAGCTCAAGCAAACGCGAATCCCTGTCCGGATTCCGCGCGCCGTTACCCTCAGCTTTCTGTTTGGATTGCTCGGCGCGCTTGAGCGCTTCCATGAGCAGGCTCATGGCGCGCCCTCTTCGTTCAAATGGCCGGACGCTTCAGGTTTTCCGGGACGATTCGGCGTATTGCGGAAAAAATCGTCACGTGGAAGATGGTCTTTCATATGCCCGTAACTGCCGTTGATGCCTGCCTCCTTGATGACGATGGGGCGCAGGAAAATGACCAGTTCGGTTTTCGCGGCCAGATCGTCGCGCTGCCTGAAAAGTTCGCCGAAGACCGGAATACGCGAAGCGACGGGAACCGTGTTGTCGATATTCTCGATGCGGTCTTCGATAAGCCCTCCCATGACAGCGATGTTTCCGTCATCGACGCGGATGACGGATTCCATTTCCCGCGTGCGGACAACCGGGACATTGCTCACGATGGGAGGAATGCTGCAACTGCTGACGCCGAAGCCGCATGGATTGGCCAGCGTTGGATTCGGGTCAGGGACATAGGAGACGATACTGGAAATGCTTGGACGGATGTTCAGAATGACTGAATCGTTTTCTCCGATCTGGGGAGTGACATTCATGACGAAACCGACGGGAACCGATTGGAGGGTCGTCGTGAAAGTTGTCGTTGTCGTATTAATATTGGCGGTGGTATCGGCTTTCAGAGTGAAATAGACATTGTTGTCGACCACTTTCATGACCGCCGTTTGATTGTTCATGACGGAAAGTTTCGGGCTTGACAGGACTTTCACGGTACCAAAACCCTCCAAAAGCCGGACGGCTGATTGAAAATTGCCGTTTCTCGACGACGGGTTGTTGTATTGCAGCTCCAGCAGGCTGTCCGTCGGCGATGTGATGCCTGTCGCCCTCTGCATGATGGTGAATCCGGCGCTTCCCAGCGGCAAACGGCTCCAGTCGATGCCTTGCTGATAAGCGTTGGAGAGGCGGACTTCGGCCACGGTCGCTTCGATCAGAACCTGGCGTTTCGCGCTTTGCATGACCTGACTCAGAAATTCCTGGATTTTTTCGTGCTGGCGCGATGTGGCACGGACGGTCAGAACCCCGCTTTCCGGATGCACGATGACCGAAGCCGCCTCGCGGGTCACGCGGCGGGAAGAGACGGACGGCGCTTGAGAACGTCCGGGGAGGGTGCTTTGGGCCGCGTGCGCCGGCGGCTCCTCAACAGGTTCGCCGCCGCTCTCCAGGAGGATTTTGTCCGTTTCGCGCAGGATGTCGCGGATATTCTGGGTAATCGTTTCCCAAAAGAAATTCCGGGATTTGTTTTCGATGCGCGTGATCGAATTGTTGGCGGCGGCTCCGCCCGCCATACCCATCGATGAAGCGCTTCCCATCCCCATTCCCCCCGTTCCGGGAATGCCGGAAGCGACCTGGGTCGTCACGGCGACGGTGCCCGTTACTGTCCGCTGCATATTGACATAATCGACCTTGTAAGTGCGCAGAAAAGGCGTATCGGGCATGACAGCGAGATTGGAACCGTCGAGTTCGAAACGCATGTCGACCTGGCGGCTGATCCGGGCAAGAATCTGTGGCAGGGTCTGATCAATCGCGTTCAACGTCACGCTGCCTGAAATTCCCGGATGGATGTCGACATTCAGGCTGGCATCGCGCGCAATGGCAAAAAGAAGGTCGTTGACCTTGATGTTATGTACGACAACGCTGTAGGTTTCAGTCTTCTTCGGCGCGCGGGGTTTCGGCAGCATGACCGTTCGCTGGACAGGCAACGGAATCGAACCTTCGTTCCGCGAAACGTTTTCAGCCTGAATATGCGAACGCGACAACTCCTTTATCGTGGGAGAAGCGCACGCGGCAAGAAACAACAAAGCCGCTGGCAAGATACCGGCGAATTTCGGTGGACACGACACTATCAAATCTCCCCTGTCGTCACAGGCGCTGCATATAGTCCGCTCATCATATCACACAGAAATACACGGAAAAATTCCCTCAAGGCGCGGGTTTCTTTGAGTCTTTCCGGGAGAATCCGGCCCGCTCAACGCAGTTTGGCGACGCTCCGTATATACGGCTGATAGAGCGAATACGCGCTTTCCAAACTGCCGAAATCAGCTTTCGCGGCTTCAAGAGAAGGATAGTCACCATAAATAACGCCATAGCGTTCATGGCCGCTCAGTTTCGAGCGATAAACACGGATATGGGGCTGATCCAGCGCTCTGGCCTGCTCCAGAAAAAGCTCGACGGCGCGGCGATTGTTCGCGCCCGCACTGAAAAGTTGAATGAAAAAATGCGAATCCGGCGTGGACATCAGCCATTTATCGGTTGCCGCGATGCGCTCTTCAAGCGCCGGCGTGGAGATCGCCTCGGACTTTCTGTTTTCCGGCGCATGCCTCCGGAATTCAAGGGGCATCCCGGCGGACGGCGCGGCATCCGACGCCCCGCCAGGCAGTGGAGAAGGCGGACGGCGCGACGCAGAGATTCCGGAGGATGAAGCGTTTCCGGGCGGTGCGCTGGAAGGCGATTCGTTCCTGAAATAAGCGAGAGAAAACACGATGGCGACAAGAAAAGCGATGAATGCTCCGGCGAGCCATTTTTCAAAAAGCACCGGGCCTCCCATCGGGTTGAACTGCGCGTCTTCGATCGCCGCCTTGATCTGGCGGGCGTGAATCATGTGCTTGTTTTCCGAAAACGCCGAGAGCAGTGCTTTGTCGGCGAGGATATTGATTCGCCGCGTCAACCCTTCGGACGCGCGGCTGATGAGGGAAATCGCGTCCGGAGTAAAAATATCGGGGCCGTGATAACCGGCGCGCCGGAGACGGAACATCAGGTATTCGCCGATATCGTCGCGGTAAAGCGGACTGAGCGCGAAATTATGCGTAATGCGTTCCTTGAGCGGCCGCATCGCGGGTTCAAGCAAACGCTCGTCGAGTTCGGGCTGTCCGAAAAGAACGATGTGCAGCAACTTATGCCGCTTCGACTCCAGGTTGGAAAGCAGGCGGATTTCCTCAAGCGTTTCCCGGGGCATCGCGTGCGCCTCGTCAACCATGACGACGACCTGCCGGCCTTCGGCATAAAGATCGATCAGGCGATCCTGTATCGTCCGCAGCAGACGGCGCGGACGTTTTTCAGGGAGCGCCATTCCGAGTTCTTCCGCAAGCGTGTCCAGGATTTCATCATGCGAAAGCAGAGGATTGGCGAAGTAAACCGTCGTCACCGTTTCCGGAAGCGTTTCCAGCAGCATCCGGCACAACATGGTTTTTCCGCTGCCAACTTCCCCACTGACCTTGACGATCCCCTCATCGTGCGTCGTCGCATAGATCAACGCTTCCAGGGTAGCTTTCCGCTCGGCTCCCGGAAAAAAGAAATCGGTATGCGGCGTGATGCGAAACGGCGCTTCCCGAAGACCGAAATGTTCAAGATACATCGACAATTCCGTTGGAAACAGGGAACCGCTTCATTATATAGGTATCAAGCGTCCTGAAAACACGGAACAGGATTTCCTTCCGCCTGCTCGCATGGCTCATCCGATGGCTCGACAAGCTCGACACGAACGGCGAGCGGAGAAGCGCGCTACGGCACAGACTTGATTCATCGCCGGAATTGCGCTCCGAACGGGCATTCGGCGGATGAACGCCAGATGTTTCCGGCATCCGCGCGGCGGTGCCGTTACAGAATTTATTGTTCCGGCTACGCCAATACGCGAGCTTTCAGTCTGCCAAGCCGGGGGGCGCATCGTAAAGATCAGTACGGCCATCTCCATTTAAAGCGCCACAGTATCCTGAAATTCAAATGCGCCATAAAATCCGCTTTCATATGCTTTTCTGGAGTTTTTTTGGACAGATGCGATGGTCGTTAAAATAATGCACAACCTCAAGCGGTTTTTAGCTTTTTTATCAGTAAAAATTGCTTGAAAACGTTTTGAAATTAAAAATATAATCGATTTTTATGAAGCTGAAATTTTATAAAATTGCTATAGAACGTATAGCCTGTTTTTTAACAGGTGAAATCTTTCCATAAAAATCATTGATATTAGCCTGATTATACCTGTTTCATCGATACGATTCAGGAATATTTTTGAAATTTGAAGAAATTGGAAAAAAATTATTTCGCGGCCATTGTTCTTGCCGAATTCGATTCGCCTATTGACGCGCTTGTCAGTCTTTGTGTTCCCGCCGACGAAGCGCTCAATCTCGTCAGCGCGTCGTGGCAGAACGACGCGTCCGGCTGTCTTGCAAACACGCTTGACGGCGGCCGCCGCGTCGCGGCGATCCGCACGCCGGAAAACCGCTGGGCCGCGTGTTACGCGTTTCCAGACTCGCCGTGCGTGACCTATGCCGAAGCGGAACACCGCCTGAAAAAGCGGCTGAAAAAAGGCCGCCGCGGGATCATCGGCATGCTTTGAACGCCGCCATCCTGCGTTTGGAGCATTATTTTCGGCTTGGAGCAAGAAATTAGCGACAGCCCGGAAGGCGCTGTCGCTCTAACATCATTGGCAAGGGGTTTGCATCCCCTTGCCAATGGCTACGGTCGAAACCCCGGCCTTCAGGCCGGGGTTCCAAC
>JAITGN010000041.1 GCA_031280565.1 Accumulibacter sp.
CCCCCCCCCCCCCCCCCGCGCCTCCCGAGCCCCAGCCACCGGCCCCCCCCCCTGACCTCCCCCCTGTCTCGCCGCCCCCCGTCCTTACCCTCCCGCCGCCGCCGCCGCCGCCGCCGGAACCGCCGCCGCCGCCCGCGCCGCCGGAACCGCCGCCACCGCCCTGGCTACCGATATTACCATTCGCGCCAGAACCGCTGGAAGCGCCGGCCGCACCGGAACCACCGGCCGCACCGGTACCACCGCTGCCGGCAGAGCCGCCGTTGCCGTGTTCGCCGCCTTGGCCGCCTTGGCCGCCTGCGCCGCCCGCTTGCCCCGCGCCGCCACCAACGCCCGCACCGCCGCTGCCACCGGCGGGGCTGATGCCGCCGCTGCCCGCGCCGCCGCCGCCGCCGCCACCACCGCCGCCGCCGCCCGCGCCGCCGCCGCCGCCGCCACCACCACCACCGGAACCGCCCTGGCCGTATGCCGCGATGTCCGCCGCGAATACGGGTTCAGGCGCGTAAAAGCCCGCGACGGCGAGCATGGCCGCCGAAAGAACCAGCGCGCGCGGCAGCGTTCCCAAACGGCGCGTTTGAGAAGACGCGCCGCGCCGCGCGCCGGAATGAACGGACGAATGAACAGGCGCGGGAAACAACGAAAAAACCGATGAATGACCAGGTTTTTCCGATGAATGGTCGATATTCAAATTACAAAACCCCGGTTTTACCGGTTTTTTTGGGGGGGATGCCGATGAGAGGCTCCCGTCAAATACAAGGCTCTGTCTCATCATGTTTTTATAACCTCTTGATATTAATAAATAAATTAACCAGCCATTAATTTGCCACTATACTTTTTGATGGTATGGAAAATAATGATGAAAAGCAAGTAAACCCACGCGCGCTTTTTGCAGCAACGCCCGTTTTTAAGCAATATGCGCGTTTTCAAGCAGTTTTTACCTGTGTTGATTTTGTAACTTATGCCTGGGCTTCCATGAAAACATGCGCGCGAATTCCGCGGCGCTTTAAGAAAGCCAGCCAAGTCCTTGAAAATAATATAAAAAATTGCACGTACGCAATGAAACCTAATAAATTACTTTAATAGTTTTCTTTATTTAATTGAAAATATTAAATAAAATTTTTATAATACGCCTTCAGATGCACGGCAAAGCGTGGAGATGGGCCTGAAAAGAGCGGCCCATCAATCAAATTTTGTTGTAACGGGGACTCTCCCCTTCCCCCGTGATTTTTTTAATCGGCATCCTTCGACAATATCCATCTCCGTCCGCGTTGAATGTGTCGGAACACATTGACAACCCTCTATCTCCGTTCGTGCTGAGCCTGTCGAAGTATGAACGGACGCGCCAGTGCTTTCCGAAAATCTCTTTAATCCCCCTCTCCTTTGGCACATTCAAGAAAGGAGTTCCCGGCCTTTTCCAGTCCCGACCCTTCGACAGGCTCAGGGCGAACGGACTGGAAAAGACGCTCTTCGACGAACTTCCTTCGACAGGCTCAGGACAGGCGGGGCGAACGGACTGGAAAAGGCTATTCTCTGGACAAACGTCTTCTGGATTTAAAAATAGCTTAAGGACGTTGTTTTTATCTTCTGCCCTGTTTTTTGCCATTTGTGATGAGGGTGTTAAAAACCTGTCCGCGCTGAGTCTGCTGAATCATCGACAGCGCCTATCTCCGTTCGTGCTGGTTTTGCCGGAACACTTCGACACCCTCTATCCCCGTTCGTGCTGAGCCTGTCGAAGTAGGAACGGATGCGTCAGTGCCTTCCAAAAACCTCTTTAATCAGCCTCCTGTGGCACATTCAAGAAAGGAGTTCCCGGCCTTTTCCAGTCCTTACCCTTCGACAAGCTCAGGGCGAACGGACTGGAAAAGACGCTCTTCGACGTACTTCCTTCGACAAGCTCAGGACAGGCAGAATGAACGGATGGGGAAAACCCCGTCCGCGCTGAGTCTGCTGAATCATCGACAGCACCTATCTCCGTTCGTGCTGGTTTTGCCGGAACACTTCGACACCCTCTATCCCCGTTCGTGCTGAGCCTGTCGAAGTAGGAACGGACGCTCCAGCCTCTTCAGTCCCAATCTTTCGAATGATTTTTCAATCCTTACCCTTCGACAAGCTCAGGGCGAACGGATTGAAAAACATGGCTTTGACAAACTCCCTTCGGTAGCTTCAGGATAGTTTCAGGGCAGTCAGGGTGAGGACGGACTGGGAAAGGCGCTCTTCGACACACCGCCTTCGTCAAGTTCAGGATAAACGGGAAAAGGAGGCTTTCCCGGCGGGGCCGGCCAGATGTTTTTAGTTAATAAATTACTTTAATAATATTCTATAATCTGTTGAATAAAATAAAATTTTTAAAACTCACTCCAAGAGTGAGAGCGGCAGAGTGACGGCCGTAGCCGGTGCGAATCGTAATCGCCATCAAGCGTCATCCAGGCGGGGGCGGGTTTGGCACGGCGCTATCCAACGCGACAACGCGAAGCGAAATTTTGCGTATTCCGATTCCGGCCTCTGTCCGTTGGCGCGCCGTCAGGTGATTTTTTCGCCCAAAAGTCTGTCGACGATTTCAGAAACGTCTTTTGAAAGGCCGTCAAGATTCCGGAGGGATTCCAGCGCGGTTTTTGCGTGCGTCTGACGTTCGTCGTCGAATTTTCTCCATCCGTCGAAACAGCGCGCGAGACGCGCGGCGACCTGCGGATTGATCGGGTCCAGCCCGGCGATCCGCGCCGCGAGGAAATGATAACCGCGGCCGTCCGCCGCGTTGAAGTGGCGAAGATTCGTTCCGAAAGTCCGGAATAACGCATAAACCCGGTTCGGATTTTTGATGTCGAAATCAGGATGCCGGGCCAGGGCTTCGACACGTTCCAGAGCACCCGGCAGACGGCAGGCGGCTTGAACGGACAGCCATTTGTCGACGACAAGCGCTTCGCGCTTCCAGTGAGTGTAAAAGGCTTTGAGCGCTTTTCCGCCCTCTTTTCCCTCTGCGTTGACGAGCGCCGTCAGCGCGGCGAAGCGGTCCGTCATGTTGTCGGCAGCCTCGAACTGCACGATGGCGAGACGGCGGTATTCGGGCACGTCAAGCTCGTTCAGGTAAAAAAGACAGAGATTGCGCAAGCGGCGGCGGGCGATTTCACCCGTGTCGAGACTGTACACGGCTTTCGCCGCCAGACGCTTGTACCGTTTTTTCAGATCGGATTCCAGCCCGGCGGCAAGCCAGCGCGCCAACCCGCGCCGCGCCGCGTGCAGGGCTTCAGGGTCGACGCGCGTCATCCGTTCGGCGAGCGTCGCTTCTTCGGGAAGCGTCAAGGCTTCCGCGACGAACGCCGGGGAATTTTTTCCAAGCAGCAGCCCGCGCGCCGCTTCGATGATGCCGCCGGGCCATTCCATCGTTTCGCCGCGCGTCAAGCGGGCCGTGTTTTCGAGAATCAGGCGGCAAAACAGGCGCTGTCCCGCTTCCCAGCGGTTAAAAGGGTCGCTGTCGCAGGCGAGCAGATGCGTCAGTTCGGCTTCGCTATAGGGATATTCGAGGTTGACCGGCGCGGAAAAACCGCGCAACAGCGAGGGCGCCGGCCGTTCCGGAATATTTTCGAAAACGAAAGTCTGTTCTTTTCCGGTCAGAAGCAGAATTCGGGTTCCCGGTTGTCCGGCGGGATTTCCAGGCCCTTCCGGCAGGTCGAAATCCTCCCCGCCGGGACCAACAAGCCCCACGGCGACGGGAATCGGCAGCGGAATTTTCTCCGGCTGGCCGGGCGTCGGGGCGCACGACTGGACGAGTTTCAGGCGAAAGCGCTTTTTCGCGGCGTCGTAATCTCCAGACGCTTCGATTTTCGGGGTTCCCGCCTGGCGATACCATGCCATGAACGGCCCGAAATCGAATCCCGAGGCCGCCGCCATCGCCGAAACAAAGTCGTCGCAGGTCACCGCCTGTCCGTCGTGGCGCTCGAAGTAGATAGCCATCCCTTTCCGGAAAACGTCGCGCCCGATCAGCGTTTGAATCATGCGGACAATTTCAGCGCCTTTTTCGTAAATGGTCGCGGTGTAAAAATTATTGATTTCAACGTAACTTGACGGGCGTACCGGATGCGCCATCGGGCCAGCGTCTTCCGGGAACTGAATGGCGCGGAGCGCGCGCGCGTCGCGCAAACGCGCCGTCTCGCGCCCGTGCGCGTCGGCGGCGAATTCCTGATCGCGGAATACGGTCAAACCTTCCTTGAGCGAAAGCTGGAACCAGTCGCGGCAGGTTACGCGGTTCCCCGTCCAGTTGTGGAAATATTCGTGCGAGACAACGCGGTCGATGTTTTCAAAATCGCCGTCTGTGGCCACATCAGCGCGCGCCAGTACATAACGGGTATTGAAAATATTGAGTCCCTTGTTTTCCATCGCGCCCATGTTGAAATCGCCGACCGCGACGATCATGTAGTGATCAAGGTCACATTCGAGGCCGAAACGCTGTTCGTCCCAGCGCATCGCTTTTTTCAACGCGCTCATGGCGTGGGCGCACTGATCGGATCTGCCCGGCTCGGCGTAGATCGCCAGCGCGACTTTTCTGCCGGAAGAAGTTGTGAAAACATCGCGCATCGCCTCAAGCCGCGCGGCAACCATCGCGAAAAGATAGGACGGTTTTCTGAACGGGTCGTGCCAGGTGGCGAAATGGCGGTTTTCCGCCTCGTCGCCGTGTTCCACCGGATTGCCATTGGACAACAGCACGGGAAAGGCGGTTTTATCGGCCCGCAGGGTCACGGTATAACGCGCCATCACATCGGGACGGTCGATAAACCAGGTAATGCGCCGGAAACCTTCGGGTTCGCACTGGGTAAAATAACCGTTCCGGCTCCGGTAGAAACCGGAAAGCCGGGTATTCGCGCCGGGCCGGATCCGAACCCGCGTTTGCAGGACGAAAGACGGCGGAACGTCATCGATAATCAAGCGGCAGGCTTTGGCGTTGCGTTCCATGCGGAACGCCGGCGCGGAAAGCTCCCTGCCGTCGATTCTGACGGAGAGCGTTTCAAGCCCTTCGCCGTCCAGCGCCAGCGGAGACGTTTCTTTCGCTTTGGGATTGCGCGCGCATTCAAGCCGGGCGTCGATGAATGTTCCATCGTCGCGGATATCGACGTCAAGTGCGACGGAATCGATCAACCACGGCGGCGGCGTGTAGTCTTCCAGATGAATGGCGGCATGCGGCGCGAGCGCAGCGGTTCCGTTCATGTTTTTTCACCGTGTCAAAAAAATCAGGAATTGTACGACGGCCCGGCGCGATTCGCTCGCTTGCCCGATTTCCCGCCACCTCCCGTTTCATCCCAGGCGTTTTGCGTGCATTTCGTGCCGCCTTCCGTCTGGAAGACTTCCAGCCAGAGAGGGAAAACGAGTTCCGGCGGGAAATTCGTGCTGGACGGATCGGAGACATGGAGGGATGCGACATCGTATTCCTCGTCGGCGTCGATGTCTTCCACCGCCTCCATGAAGACCCCGATCCGGCTCACGGCCAGCATCGCCGCTTGCGAGGTCGTCATTGCCGTTTGCGAGTTGTCCAGCGCGGTATTCGCGGTTTGATTGGCGGAGTTCGCCGTCTGGTTCGCGCTGTTCGCCACCGAAAGCGCTTCGCTGGCGTGAGTTTCTCCGATAGCGGCCGTGTCGTAGGCGTCATTGGCGGTATCGATGGCGTCTTCGGCCTTGTCGTGGGCGGCATTGGCCAGCTCCAGCGCCTCGTCCGCCGTATCTTGCGCGTTGTCGGCTTTCGAGATTGCGTTGTCGGCGGTTTGTTGCGCATTCTGGGCGGACTGAAAAGCCTGGTTCGCCGTAGTCAGCGCATTA
>JAITGN010000113.1 GCA_031280565.1 Accumulibacter sp.
CCGCGTTCTCGTAGTCGGCTTCGGTGAAGCTTGTATTCACGAATTGGTATTCATATGCCATTCAGCATACCTCCTTGTATCCATATCATAACGCCCAAAGGCGGTTAAACAATCATTTACAGCAGATGGCGCAGGCCATTTTCAAGTCGTGGTTCGTAGACTTCGAGCCGTGGGGCGGCGTGATGCCCGAGGGGTGGCGGGAAGGCACACTCAGCGAGATTGCCAATGTCACTATGGGGCAGTCTCCTGACGGGAAAAGCTATAACGAGGACGGCATCGGAACGGTCTTTTATCAAGGACGTGCCGAGTTCGGCTCTCGGTTTCCAACTCGCCGCCTGTTTACCACAGAGCCAAAGCGTATGGCGGCAAAAGGCGATGCACTTATGAGCGTTCGCGCTCCAGTCGGAGACTTGAATGTCGCTTTTGAATCTTGCTGTCTCGGACGAGGTCTGGCGGCGATTCAAAGCAACGGCAACGCCCAGTCGTTCATCCTCTATACGATGTTCGCCCTCAAACAGACGCTGGATATGTTCAACGGTGAAGGGACGGTCTTTGGCTCTATTAACAAGACCGATATGGCAAGCCTCCCTGTGCTTATCCCTGCTGACGGGGCTATTCGTCGCTTTGAGGAGCTTGTGCGCCCGATGGACGCTACCATCGAAGCAAATTATGTGGAAAGCTGTCATCTTCAAGCCTCCCGTGATTCTCTGCTTCCCCGTCTCATGTCGGGCGAGTTGCTCGTCACCGACGTGACCGCTAAATGATTGTTTTTTACGCTTTACATCGCTTACAGGCACATGAAGATCAAATCCGATCTTGGCTCAATATTTCTTTTTCTTCGGAATGGTACGATACTTTCGACTTTTTCGGATGGGAGCAGGTCTACATTGACATCATTTTCCCCTTAAGTTTTACTCCATTCATTGCGCTTAGCGCCAGGCGGTTGCATGATTCATCTTGTTCGAGATGGTGCGGAAAGCTGATATGGGGTGGGTTGTGTTTTTATTTCTTTTGTCCGAACATCCTCCTTTCACCTCTTGTATTTAGTACACCACTTTATTTATTATTTGTTATCATTATTTTTAGTTGTTCAAGTGTTGAAGACACGCCTTATGGCATCAAACCTGTCAATGTCTTCACTACTCTCCCGGAAATTCAAATGCGACCGCGGGTTCATGATGTCTTTTTTGTATTTTTTTCCATGTTGCTCCTGTGGTTATTCTGGCTCATGGCATCTTGCTTTTCCTGGTGGGTGTTTTCTGAACAAACCGAGCCACCTCGTCCTTTTTTATCGCCAAACAAGCAGAAAAATGTGGTATTTAACGATGAAAAATTCTATCTGTTTCAATCAGGAAAACAAGAAGAGTTATTGCTAAGGAAAGTAGATCGATGAATCGGGAAACTTGTTCGTGGAGAGTATTGGTATAGAAGCATATTTCTTCAGTGGGATGCAAGCTCGCGTTATATCTACATTGTGCGCGACAAGAAAGATTTTATAGCGACATTAAGGACGGATTCACAGAAATGCTCTTCCAGAGAGGCGGTATTTGAGCGGATCGACACAGAAACGTCTTCAAAACCTGAAAAAATTGTTACTGGATTTCATCTTTGTTATAAAGACAAAATCCCCTATTATTTTTCTGTTGGAAAAAATGTATGTTTTCTGACTTTCAATAATGTAATTTTTTCTGCCAGATTTGACTCTGGAAGGGATCGATGGTTGTGCGCGACACCAGAAGGCGTATCCAGGATGAAGTTTTATAGCGAGGATGAAATTGTTCTTGAGAACGATATCCGGCTAACGGGGAAGCAATTCATCTATGGAACAGGGACGACTCCACGAACTTTATGGGGAAAATATTTGCTTATAAAACAGACTAAAAAATGAAACATTTCTGATAGCCAAGCGGCCATAAAATTTTTGCGGGGAAACAATCTGCCTGCCCACACCGGAACAGAAAAAAAGTGTGAAGACCGCCTTCCAATCCGTATCGTACGCTTCATGACGTGCTTCCTGTCGTGCTGTTCGCCATGCTTCCGGCGTTTTAACGTCTCAAGGCTAAAGCGCCGAGCGTTCACGAGCGGTTGCCGAAATGCGATTCGTGGTGTGAGTGTCTGGCGCATACCCTGACTTCTCCAGGGTTTTCGAGAAAACCGGACAAAAATCTTTTCTTATCAAAATATTCCAGAATCGTTCATCGCAAGATAGCTTCATTAAAAGAAACCTATTCAAAAATTCATCAAAATATCTGACCGTATGAAACAGAGGATGCGTTCTCAAGCGATTTTATTGATAGAAAAGAGAGTGTTTATAGGAGATTGTAAAATTACTATAACGATTTCAAGATATTCTACTTGGAAAAAGTAACGAAAATAGCTTGAAAACGTGATTTTTATAAGCACCCACTTTTCCGCCAATGCTATCGGTTGAGTCGTGGCAACCAGTGAAGCTAACTGGAAGATGTTCAGAAAAACGACCCCAGCGGCGCTAACAAAGCGTGATCCAGGCCCGCTTCCAGGCTATCGGAAACTGAGTTGATGCGCTGGAACAAAAACTGGAAATCCGGATATCGCCGCAAGCACGCTTCGTTTTCTTGCGTATTCCTCACTTCAAGTACAATGAAAATTTTCGACGCGCATAGCGCAAATGTCATAGGGATTTCAGATGGAAAGAAAATATTTCGGCACTGACGGAGTACGCGGACGCGTTGGGCAGTTTCCGGTTACGCCCGATTTTGTGATGCGTCTAGGATATTCGGCGGGCAAGGTGCTGGCCATCGACGCGCGTGAACGGGGATCGGCCGGAAAACGTCCAGCGGTGCTGATCGGCAAGGATACGCGAGTTTCCGGCTATATGCTTGAAGCCGCGCTGGAAGCGGGCTTTTCGGCAGCCGGTGTCGATGTTTGTCTCGTGGGGCCGATTCCAACGCCGGCGGTAGCGTATCTGACGCGCGCCTTGCGTTTGCAGGCAGGGATCGTCATTTCCGCCTCGCACAATCCATTTTACGATAACGGGATAAAATTTTTTTCCGCCCGCGGAACAAAGCTGGACGACGCGATCGAAAAACAAATCGAGGCGGGAATCGACGCTTCACCCGAATGCGTCCATTCGGCCGATTTCGGGCGCGCGCGCCGAATCGACGACGCGGCGGGACGTTATATTGAATTTTGTAAAAGCACCTTTCCGAACGATCTTGACCTGCGCGGTTTGAAAATCGTCGTCGATTGCGCGCATGGCGCAGCCTATCATGTCGCGCCTCCGGTCTTCCATGAATTGGGCGCGAATGTCGAGACCATTGGCGTTGAGCCAAACGGAATCAACATCAATGAAAAAACAGGCGCCACGTCTCCACAGGCTTTGAGTCATGAGGTTCTCACGCGCCGCGCTGACCTCGGAATCGCGCTCGACGGCGATGGTGACCGCCTTGTCATGGCTGATGCCGGGGGGCGGATTTACGATGGCGACGCTTTACTGTTCGCGATTGTCCGCAGCCGCCTGCGCCGGAGCGCTGTCGCAGGCGTGGCGGGCACGCTGATGACCAATCTGGCGCTGGAACACGCGCTTGCCGAACTGAAAATCCCCTTCGACCGCGCCAGGGTAGGCGACCGTTATGTCATGGAAATGCTGCTTCAGAAAGGCTGGCTGTTCGGCGGAGAAAATTCAGGTCATATTCTTTGCCTTGACCGGCATACGACCGGTGATGGAATCGTTTCCGCCTTGCAGGTGCTCTGCGCGTTGCGCGAGGAGGGAGGCACGCTGGAAGAGCTGCTTGGACGGCTCACGCTGTATCCGCAGGTATTGATCAATGTGCCGCTGCCGGAAGGTTTTGAGTGGAAAAATCACGATGGAATTGACCGGGCGCGCCGGAAGGCTGAATCCGCGCTTGGCGGCGATGGCCGGGTTTTGTTACGCGCTTCGGGGACAGAATCGCTTTTGCGCGTCATGACCGAAGGACAGGACCGGGAAACTGTTCAGAATGCCGCCGAAGCGCTTGCTGACGCGGTGCGCGAGGCCGTCTTTCCATCGTCCGATACCAGGTAAATACCTGCTTTATCCGGTTTCGCCGGTTTTACGCGCCTTTCTCGCCGATGTTTCGATTGACCGGAGAATTCCTGACTGACTATAATTCTCTTTTTTCATTCAAGGTAGGACATGCGCCGAAAATTGATAGCGGGTAACTGGAAGATGCACGGCGCTCTGACGAGTAACGCGCAGCTTCTTCAGTCCGTCCTCACGGGCGCGGGGAATTTGTCCGCCGTCGAAATCGCCGTTTGCGTTCCTTTTCCTTATCTTGCTCAGGCACGTTCGTTGCTGGAAGGAACAAATATCGCCTGGGGCGCGCAAAATCTCAGCGAGCAACCGCAAGGCGCTTTTACGGGTGAGGTTGGCGCACCGATGCTCAATGATTTCGGTTGCCGCTACGTTATTGTCGGTCATTCCGAACGGCGCTGTTTCTATGGCGAAACAGACGCGCTGATCGCGGAAAAGTTCGCCGCTGCCTTGGCAAACCGGATTTCGCCGATTCTCTGTGTTGGCGAAACCTTGGAACAACGCGATTCTGGCCAGACGATCGAAGTCGTCTCGACGCAAGTCAATGCCGTTCTGGAACGTATCGGAATCGCTGGTTTTTCCGGCGCAGTGATCGCCTATGAACCCGTTTGGGCTATCGGCACAGGACGCACAGCAACCTCAGCCCAGGCGCAGGAAGTACACGCGTCGATTCGCGCGTTGTTGTCAAAAGCGGATTCCGGCATCGCCGGGCAGCTTAGAATTTTATATGGAGGAAGCGTCAAGCCCTCCAATGCCTCCGAGCTATTTTCGATGGAAGACATCGACGGAGGGCTGATCGGAGGCGCTTCGCTGGTTGCCGCCGATTTTCTGGCAATCTGTCAGGCGGCTTTCAGTTTCAGGTAAAAAAGGTAAAAAATATCGCTATGGATTTTCTTTTCTCTATTGTTCTGTTGATTCATGTGCTTACCGCGCTCAGCATTATCGGCCTTGTTCTCGTCCAGCACGGCAAGGGGGCCGACATGGGAGCCGCTTTTGGAAGCGGCGCTTCGGGCAGCTTGTTCGGCGCGACGGGGTCAGCCAATTTTTTAAGCCGTTCGACGGCTTTTTTGGCCGCCGTGTTTTTTTCGACCAGCCTGGCGCTGGCTTACGTTGCTTCGGGTAAAATGAAATCGACTGGCAGCATTATGGAAGGCGCGCTACAATCGCAGACCGCTCCGGATTCGAAGCCAGCCGGCGCAGGAGACACACAACCGGCCGCGCCCGCTGATGGAAACGGCGGCGTAAAGGTGGATAGTATTCCGAAATGACATGCGTGGCGGAACGTTTCCGTTGCGTTAGAAAAAAGATTAAAAAAGCCGACGTGGTGAAATTGGTAGACACGCTATCTTGAGGGGGTAGTGACTTCGGTCGTATGAGTTCGAGTCTCATCGTCGGCACCAAAGATACATCCGGAATAGTCCAGGCCAGGATATCCAGTAATTTCAAGGGGGTGGCGTTTTTTTAATTCCCTTTCCAATACCGGGAGCATCTTCCGGCGCACAATTTATCCGAACAGCCAATCAGTGGAAAGCCGGTCGATAAGCCGGGTTCTGTCGTTGGGCAACCATTCCTCTAGGCGCGCTGTTACCAGCGCGCTCAAGCAGCCTACCCGGAAGCAAACGCGAGCCACGTCATGCGCTTCCCTATTTGGCCTTGCTTCGGATGGGGTTTGCCATGCCGTCCGTGTCGCCACGTCCGCGGTGGGCTCTTACCCCGGACGGAACCGATTCCGTCCGTTCCGGCTTGCGCCGGACCACCGTTTCACCCTTGCCTGATCCGGCGGGCAGCTTTTACGGCTTCCCGCAACGGCGCAGAAAATCTACGTCCGTAAAAAATATCGCCTAAAGCAATACCTTTCTTCGTCCATCGGCGGTCTGTTCTCTGTTGCACTTTCCGTCGCCTTCGCCTTGCGGCTTATAGCGCCCGGCCGTTAACCGGCATCCCGCTCTGTGAAGCCCGGACTTTCCTCCCCGTGCAAAAAGCACGCGGCGGTTGCCTGACCGGCTTTCCGGAGACAATTATACGTCGTATGTTCGAAAATGGCCTAATTCGCCTGGCGGGGCGCAAGGATAAAAGCAAGCGCGCCATCCCGCATTTCGAATACGCCGACCAGCGTGCCCATGCCCGTTTCGGGAACTTTGTCGAGCGGAGCGAAACCCTCGCACGTCCGCGTTTCAGTAACGAACATCCGGCTGCGCTGTCGTATGATCCAGGCATTGTTCCCCGCGGAGAAAAGCTCGAAACGTGCATTTAGCGGCGCATTGGGCAGATTGTGACGACGCATGCAGTCAGGCATGCGTGTTGGAACGATGATGTATTTCGCGGTTTTTTCCCAGGGAAAACTCGTGACGCGAATCAGGCTTAACGCGTGATTGCTGCCATTGATTTCGTAGGAAGCGCGCTGGTCAGAGCAGGCGGCCAGCAAAGGCAAAAGAAAGACAAGCAAAAATTGGTAACGCGCCATGACTTCTCCCCAACATCAGATCATTTTCCAGTGTAACAATTCTCCCGCCCGCAGCGGTATGAGGGAATCGTTTTTTCCATAACTAAAACTTGGCGGAACAGTCCAGTCCTGTTTTTCCAGCGTGATTTTCGAGGCATTTCGCGGCAAACGATAAAAATCCGGCCCATTGAAACTGGCAAAAGATTCCAGGCGATCAAGCGCATTTACGCTCTCAAACGCTTCAGCGTAAAGCTCCAGCGCCGCGTGGGCCGTATAACAGCCCGCGCAGGCGCATGCCGATTCCTTGGAATGACGCGTATGCGGCGCGGAATCGGTTCCCAGCATGAATTTCGGGTCTCCGGAACTCGCCGCCTCAAGCAGGGCGCGCCGGTGCGTTTCGCGCTTTAGCACCGGTAGGCAATAGTGATGCGGCCGTAACCCGCCGCTGAAAACCACGTTGCGGTTGTAAAGCAGATGGTGCGCAGTAATGGTCGCTGCCAGGTTGTCGCTGGCGGAAACAACGAAATCCACGGCGTCTTTTGTCGTAATGTGTTCGAATATGATACGCATCCCAGGATAACGCGCCAACATCGGCTGTAATACCGATTCGATAAAAATACGCTCGCGGTCAAAAATGTCGATGGACGGATCGGCGACTTCGCCGTGTACCAATAAAGGCATTTCCTGCTTTTCCATTTCGGAAAGCGCGGCGTCGCACCGGTCAAGATTCGTGACCCCGGAATCGGAATGGGTTGTCGCGCCCGCTGGGTAGAGTTTGACCGCCTTGATGAACCCGCTTTCCGCTGCGCGCCGGATTTCATCCGGCGTTGTCCGGTCGGTCAGATACAGGGTCATCAGAGGATCAAACACGATTCCAGGCGGAATGGCAGTCAGAATGCGTTCTCTGTAGGTCAACGCGGTTTCAGTATCCGTTACAGGCGGCTTCAGGTTCGGCATGATAATGGCGCGCGCAAACTGCCGCGCGCTGTGCGGCAGCACGGATTTCAGTTCGTCGCCATCGCGCAGATGCAAATGCCAGTCGTCGGGGCGGGTAATCTCAATGCGGAGTGTCAATCGATTCAGCCTTTCTCAACACCGGTTCTTTGTAAGGAATCACTATTTTCAACTTCTCGAAATTACTGTTATTCGTCGTTAAATGTCAATAGACGTTCGATCGGCCAGTCAGATCGGGAATGTAAGCGCCATCACATGTTTCCAGCATGCGATATGGCAGCAACGCGATTTCCATACTCCCTCGTATGTACACGCACTTCGGTGTTCTTTACCCTTGGTACGGAAACCTGCTTTCGTAGAATTTCGCGCGGATTGTCTATCCACGAAACGACAAAACCGCCAGGCAAACCGAAAAACGAGTTCTTTCCATTGAGAAGGGCCGGGCGCGTTTTCATGCTTTTGGGGTTGACGTAAAAGCGCTCGCGCGGGACTTTTCCTTCCCATGAGGTGAAAAGCCGCGTCGGACACCTCACGCGGCCGTCATCTCCATAGAGGTATAAGTTAATAAAAATTCGATCGTTTATATTGCCGGCGCTTTTTTCTACACTCCTTTTTTCCCACATTATGATCACGAAAGGAACTTTTTATGAAATATCCCAGACAATTCGCCATTGCGCTATTCGGCGCGTTTATTTCGGCTGCTGCCATCACATCTTACGCGGACACAACTTTACTGAATGTTTCCTATGATCCGACGCGCGAGTTTTATCAGGAATTCAACCCTGTTTTCATAAAACACTGGAAAGAAAAAACAAACGAAACCCTGACGATCAATCAGTCGCATGGCGGCTCCGGCAAGCAGGCCAGGGCCGTTATCGACGGGCAGGACGCCGATGTCGTAACGCTCGCGCTGGCTTACGATATCGACGCGCTGGCGCAAAGAAAACTGATTCCGGAAAATTGGCAGACACGCTTCCCGCAAAATTCGGCCCCTTATACATCGACCATCGTTTTTCTGGTACGCAAGGGCAATCCGAAACAGATCAAGGATTGGAACGATCTCGTGAAGCCCGGGATCGGCGTCGTTACACCCAACCCGAAAACATCCGGCGGCGCGCGCTGGAACTACCTGGCTGCCTGGGCCTACGCGCTGCAACAGCCGGGAGGAAATGAAGCAAAAGCCAAAGAGTTCGTTGGACAGCTATTCGGAAATGTCAAGGTGCTTGATACCGGCGCGCGCGGTTCAACGACCAGTTTTGTCGAACGTGGCATCGGCGATGTCCTCCTGGCTTGGGAAAACGAAGCCTATCTCGCAATCAAGGAACTCGGCCCGGATAAATTCGACATCGTGACGCCATCGCTCTCGATCCTCGCCGAACCTCCCATCAGCATCATCGATAAGGTTGTCGATAAGCGCGGCACACGCAAAGTCGCGCAGGCTTATCTAGAGTATCTCTATTCACCCACGGGCCAGGAACTCGCCGCCAAACATTATTACCGTCCGCGCGATGAAAAAGTCGCCGCGAAATATGCTTCCCGGTTCGGCAAGGTGAATCTGATCACGGTCGACAAAGTTTTCGGCGGTTGGGGCAAGGCCCAAAAAGAACACTTTTCCGATGGCGGCGTCTTTGACCAGATTTACGAGAAACGCAAATAGAAATACTTCCGGAAAAACGCGGGCAGCGTTTTTCCGGAAATCAGGCGAAACGCGTGTTTTCGGCGTCTGTTCCCGTTTGCTATACCAAAAAGAAATATCGATCTGAAAAATTACCATTTCTTTCGTCCGGAAAAGACGAATATACTTTTTCCATCATCGATTCAGGCGTCCAAAATGCTTGCCCTTCCGGTTAAAAAGGCTTTCTCGCTAAAAAAAATTTTTTCTTTCCAGCACAGCGTTCTGCCAGGTTTCTCCTTGGCAATGGGCTATTCTCTGACCTACCTTTCGCTCATCGTCCTGATTCCGCTGGCCGCCGTCTTCCTGAAGTCAGCCGAACTGAGCTTCCCTGAATTCTGGAATACAGTGACGCATCCCCGGATACTTGCTTCCCTCCGGCTCAGTTTTGGCGCTTCTTTGCTGGCCGCCGCGATCAACGCGGTTTTTGGACTGAATTTCGCCTGGGTGCTCGTCCGTTACCGTTTCCCCGGAAAAAAAATTCTCGACGCCTTGATTGATCTTCCGTTCGCCATGCCGACAGCGGTGACCGGAATCACACTCGCCACGCTCTACGCGCGCAATGGCTGGTTCGGACGCCTTCTCGCGCCGCTTGGCATTGAGGTTTCCTATACGCCGCTCGGCGTGCTTGTCGCGTCGGTGTTTATCGGTCTGCCTTTTGTTGTCCGCACGCTTCAGCCCGTGCTCGAAGATATGGAAATCGAACTTGAAGAAGCTGCGGCATGCCTCGGTGCGGATCGCTGGCAGACGTTCCGGAAAGTCATTTTTCCGCTCCTCACGCCCGCGTTGCTGACCGGTTTCGCCTTGGCCTTCGCCCGCGCCGTCGGAGAGTACGGTTCCATCGTCTTCATTGCCGGAAACATGCCGATGGTCTCTGAAATCGCACCGCTGATGATTCTTACCAAGCTCGAACAATACGATTATGCGGGCGCGACGGCAATTGCCGTCGTCATGCTCGTATTCTCCTTCGTCATTCTTCTCCTGATCAACACCCTGCAGGCCAGATCATGGAACAAGGAGACACGGACATGACCGGACTTGCAACACGGCAGCGCCTGCCGCCTTCTTCGCGTGCTTCCAGCCGCGTAACAGACGAACCCCCTTGGGTTCGTGCCCTGCTTATCGGTATCGCTTTGTGTTTTTTCGCCATTTTCCTGCTGATTCCGTTAATCGCTGTTTTCGCTGAAGCATTGAAAAAAGGCTGGGATACGTATATCGCCAGCGTCAGCACGCCCGATTCGCTGTCCGCGATCAAACTGACGCTCTTTGTCGCCGCGATTTCCGTTCCGCTGAATCTCGTTTTTGGCATCGCCGCCGCGTGGTCTATCTCGAAATTCGAATTTTGCGGGAAACGGCTTCTCATATCGCTGATTGATCTTCCTTTCTCGGTTTCACCTGTTATTTCCGGCCTGATCTATGTGCTTATTTTCGGTGCGCAAAGCCAATTCGGACAGGCGCTCAGGGAGCACGGTTTCCGTGTGCTCTACGCAGCCCCGGGAATCGTTTTGGCCACGGTTTTCGTGACGTTTCCTTTCGTCGCGCGCGAATTGATTCCGCTGATGCAGGCCCAGGGCAACGACGAGGAAGAAGCAGCCGTCATGCTCGGCGCGAACGGATTCATGACATTTTTCCGCGTCACCCTGCCCAATATCAAATGGGGTCTCATGTACGGCCTCATTCTTTGCAACGCGCGCGCGATGGGCGAATTCGGCGCGGTTTCGGTTGTCTCCGGACACATTCGCGGACAGACCAACACCATTCCGCTGCACGTTGAAATCCTTTATAACGAATACAATTTCGCCGCTGCTTTCGCGGTCGCTTCCCTGCTGGCCTTGCTGGCTCTTTTGACGCTTTGCGTCAAAAGCCTTGTCGAGTATTTCCGCCCCGAAAACGCCCGCCGGGCCGCCGCCGGGGAGCATTGAAAGATCGCAAAAGGTCAGCGTCGACACGACAAGGAGAAAAAATGAACTTCCAGCAACTTCGCATCGTGCGTGAAACCGTCCGCCAGGACTTCAACCTGACAACGGTCGCCAATACGCTATTCACCTCCCAGCCCGGCGTTTCCAAACACATCAAGGATCTCGAAGACGAACTCGGAATCGAAATATTCGTCCGGCGCGGCAAACGTCTTCTCGGTCTCACCGAGCCGGGAAAAGAATTGCTGACAGTCGTCGAGCGCATTCTTCTCGACGCGCAAAACGCCCGAAGCATTTCTGATCATTTTTCAAACCGCGAAAGCGGCCGGCTCATCATCGCGACGACACACACGCAGGCGCGTTATGTCCTGCCGGAAAATATCAAGGAATTCAGGGCAGAATATCCCGACGTACATCTCGTTCTGCATCAGGCCAGTCCAAGAGAAATAGCGGAACTTTTAACCGCCGGCGAAGCCGACATCGGCATAGCGACCGAATGGCCGGACGAAGCGCCGGAATTCGTCGCTTTTCCGTACTACAGTTGGCGGCATGCCTTGGTCGTCCCCAAAAACCATCCCCTGACGAAACGAAGCCGCGTCTCGCTCGCGGATATCGCGGATTATCCTCTCATCACCTATCACGAAGGTTTCACCGGACGGACAAACATCGACAACACTTTCACCGAGGCGCGAATCGTCCCCGACATCGTTCTGTCCGCGATCGACGCCGACGTAATCAAGACATATGTTGAAATCGGTCTTGGCATCGGAATCATCGCGTCGATGGCCTACGATCCGAAACGCGACAGTACGCTCGCGTTGATCGAAATACCGGATCTTTTCAGGCTCAATACAACGCGTCTCGCGCTCCGACGGGGCGTTTACCTGCGAAGTTATGTTTACGCTTTCATCCACAAGCTTGTTCCGGAACTCTCGGAAGAAAAAGTAAGCGACCTCTTGCGCGGCCCGGCCCGGGGAGACTTTGTCATCTAGACGGTTCGCCGCCAAAGCCGACTGAGTCTTCCACGGCTCACTATGGCGCATCTGGACAGCCCGTGACCTTTATTTGAAAAAATTTATTCCGGACGTTCTGAATAAAACACGCCATTGAAATGGAAAGGCCTGAAAATTCCGCGAGCCATCTTTCCCTCTCGTGGGTTACCGCGAATTCCGATGAGACGCTATGCGCGGTTATATACGGGCTTGCGCTTTTCGAAAAAGCCAGCCAGCCCTTCCGCGAAATCAGGGTGAGCCGCGCAATCGACAAAAGAACGCTGTTCGGCAAGAAGCTGTTCTTTGAACGAGACATCGAAAGAACGATTGATCAGCGCCTTGGTCTTTGCAAGCGCCTTTGCCGGGCCAAGCGCCAGGCGGCGCGCCAGTTTTTCCGCTTCTTCGTCAAGCTGGCCGGCGGGACAAAGGCGGTTGACCAAACCCATTTCCCTGGCTTGCGCCGCGTCGAAACGTTCGCCAAGCAGCGCGATTTCCATCGCTTTTTTGAGGCCCGCGAGGCGCGGCAATGTCCAGCTTGAGCCACCGTCCGGGGAAAGCGCGATGTTGCTGTAGGCCAGAGTGAAATAGGCGTCTTCAGCAGCGAACACGAGGTCAGCCGCGACCATCAATGAGAGTCCGAACCCCGCGACCGCGCCCCGCGCAGCGACAATGACGGGTTTTTCCATTTGCTGAAACTCGAGAGCAAGTTTTTGGACTTTTTCGAGCAGTATTTCATAATTTTTTCCGCAGGTCGCCGGAGGAAGCGCGAGCTGTTCCTGAAACCATTTGAGATCACCGCCCGCCATGAAATGCTTGCCCTGCGCGCAGACAAGAACGGCGCGGGCAGCAGGATCGTTTGCCGCGCGTACTGTCGCTTCGAGCAGGGCATCCGTCATTTCCGGATTGACGGCGTTGAGCGACTCGGGTTGGTTAAGTTTCAGGATGGCTACGTTTTGCCTGATTTCATAGAGCACCGCGTTCATAAGTTCCTCCTGTCGAAAATTGAATGGGTTCGCGGGAGCGACTAGCCTTGTTCACGGATGATGCGCACAATCTCTGGAATACGCCGCAAGGCGCGCATCAGATCGGCAAGCTGCCGCCGCCCGGAAACCTGCACAATGAAGTGGATATCCCGGAAAAGCCCGAGACTTTCCCGGGACATATCGGCCTGTTCGATGTTTACGCCTGCCCTGGCGATGCTGTTTGTGACAAGGTTAAGTATACCTTTGACGTTTTTCACGCTTACGCGGAGGCGGACGTTGGAAAGTTCCCCTTGCGCGATTTCGGATTCGCCTTCCTGTTGCATCGATTTCAGGAAATGACGGATCTTGCTCCGTGCGCGCCCTGTCTTGACATACGACAGCCACGCCGGCGCTGGTTTTGCTGTCGGAGAGGTGATGATTTCGACCTGGTTGCCGCTGGAAAGCTCTGTCGAAAGGGGCATCAGTTTCTGGTCGATATGGGCCGCGATGCAATGATGCCCGATATCAGTGTGAACGGCATAGGCGAAATCAATGACGGTTGCCCCATGGGGAAACGCGAAGATTTTTCCTTTTGGGGTAAAGACATAGACCTCGTCGGGGAAGAGGTCAAATTTGACATGTTCAAAAAACTCGGAAGAATCGCCCGTCGGCGTTTGGAGATCAAGCAGGGCCTTGAGCCACTGGTGCGTTTGCATCCGCAATTCAGTGCCACCCGCGCTATCTTTATGGAGCCAGTGCGAAGCGATGCCGTCTTCGGCGACACTGTGCATTTCCTGCGTGCGAATACGAACCTCGATCGGCGTGCCATGAGGCCCGATTAACGTGGTATGAAGAGACTGGTAGCCATTTTGCCTGGGAATGGCGATGTAATCGTTGAACTTTCCGGGAACCGGTTTATATACCGCGTGAAGAGCGCCCAGCGCTAGATAACACGTCGGGGTATCCTTGACAATGACTTGAAAGGTGTAAATGTCGAGAACTTGCGAGAAATTCAGATGGTTCTCGACCATTTTTCTGTAGATTGAATACAGGCTTTTTTCACGCCCGAAGACGCTGGCGTCGATTTTCGCGTTGCGCGTCGCGCCGCGTATTCCATCAAAGATGCTTGAAAGCAGGGCGCTCCGGTTGCCGTGGACAGCCTCCATCGCCCGCGCCAGCGTGCGGTAGCGCACCGGATAGATTTGCTCGAAGGACATGTCCTCAAGCTGTCTTGAAATGTTATTCAGGCCGAGCCGGGTAGCGATTGGAGCGTGTATTTCGAGTGTTTCGCGCGCGATGCGGCGGCGTTTGTCCGGGCGGAGAACGTTCATCGTTCTCAGGTTGTGGAGCCTGTCCGCCAGCTTGATGAGGACGATGCGCAGATCGCGCGCCATCGCCATCAGCATTTTTCGAAAGTTTTCGGCCTGCGCTTCCCGATAGGAGGGGAAACTGATTTTTCCGAGCTTCGAAAGGCCGTCAACCATGTCGGCGACTTTTTGACTGAAGCGTTCGGCGATCTCGTTTTTTGTAACGGAAGTATCTTCCATTACATCATGCAACAAGGCGGCGATAATGGCCTGTGAATCAAGATGCCACTCAGCGATCGTCCGGGCGACCGCCAGCGGATGCGTTATGTAAGGTTCGCCGGAAAGACGTTTTTGGTCGCGGTGCGCTTTTTCGCTGAAAACGTAGGCTTCTTCAATGCACTCGATTTCCTTCGGGGCGAGATACGAGAGCGAATTGATAAAATCCTGGTAATCGGAATTCTTCAAGCCTGAAAACTCCTGGCCCGCGTCCGGACAGTCCCCGTCGCAGGATACCTTCGGACATATGGAGCCGGATTCCATGGCGGGTCGCGATAAACGCCATCAGGCAAAACCGCGCTTGAGGACTTCCATGCCGTATTTTTCAAGCGCCAGTTCGCGCAGGGCAATGACAGTCGGTTTGTCGCGGTCGGGATCAACCATCGGCGAAGCGCCCGCTGTGATCTGGCGTGCGCGGTATGTCGCCGCAAGCGTCATCTGGAAACGGTTTGGAATCACGTGGATACAATCGTCTACGGTAATGCGCGCCATATCACTCCTCAAAAATCAGCACAAAGTCGAAAAAAGCCCGGCGTAACGTTGACGCTGGGTCATATATTGGAGCCGCGAAGCATTGATGATCAAGGAAATTTCCCGGAAGGCACGCGACAAATCATCGTTGATAATAACATAATCAAACTCGCTTACGTGCCGCATTTCGTCGCGAGCGGATTCAAGCCGCCTGTGGATGACATCTTTCGCGTCGGCGCCCCGCCCGATAAGTCGCGCCTTGAGGATATCGATTGATGGCGGCAGTATGAAGATTCCGATGGCGCCGGGAAAGGCTTTCCGTACCTGACGCGCGCCTTGCCAGTCGATTTCGAGCAGAATGTCGAGCCCCTCTCTGTTTTTTGTTTCGACCCAGGACTTCGGCGTGCCGTAATAATTGTTGTAAATTTTCGCCCATTCAAGAAATTCACCGCGCTCTATCATCTTGAGAAATTCCGGCTCGCTGGTGAAATGGTATTCCTTGCCTTGCTGTTCTCCCGCTCGCGGGGGGCGGGTTGTGCTTGAAATGGAAAGGTGGACTCCCGGGTCGCTTTCGACAAGCATGCGCACAAGCGTTGTTTTTCCCGCGCCCGATGGTGCAGAGATGATATAAAGCCGCCCCGGCGCTTTGGGAAGGCCGGATTCGGATGGACTGATCACTGTATGCTCTGTCATTTTCAGGTTTGCGCTGTCCAGCGTCTGTCAGCAGACCAGAAGTGGTTTCAGGAAATCCACCGCTTTAACGAGGTTTGTTAAAAACAGCGGATGAGTCCTATATTCCGATACGCCCATCGCGCTCACTCCAGATTCTGGATCTGTTCGCGCATCTGCTCGATAAGGAGCTTGAGCTCGATCGCCATTTGCGAGACTTCGGAAATCATCGATTTTGACCCCAGCGTATTGGCTTCGCGGTTAAGCTCCTGCATCAGGAAATCAAGCCGCTTTCCGCAGACGCCGCCGGTTTTGATAACGCGTTCGGTTTCGTCGAGATGCGCCGTCAAACGCGCAATCTCTTCCGCGACATCAATCCGCGCGGCAAAAAAAACGGCTTCCCGGAGAATGTTCCCGTCATCTGCCGCACAGAGCGCTTCGGTCAAACGTTGTTTGAGTTTTTCCTGGTATGAAACCTGCGCGGCCTGAATCCATGGCGTAATTTTCGAAACCTGTTCGCGCGCACATGCGATCCGATCCAGAATCACTATGGCGAGTTTTGCACCTTCACGCGCGCGGCTTTCCGTAAGATCGCCGAGCGCTTCTTCGGCCAGCGCCAGACAGACAGGAATCACGGCGTCCATTTCCGGCGAATCATCTTTCAATATACCGGGCCAGCGCAGAACTTCGTCGACCGCCAATGGCCGCGCTTCCGGCAACTCGTGGCGGATACGCGCTTCGAATTCCTTGAGGCGCTGGAGATGGTCGGTATTGAGGGAGGAAGTGCGATCAAGGGACTTGGGGGCGGAGAAACCCAGCTTGCATTCCACTTTCCCGCGGCGGATTCGCGTGCCGATCAAATCGCGGAGCGCCGGTTCGATGGCCCGAAGCTCGTCACAGATGCGAAACTGGAAATCAAGGTAGCGTGAATTGACACTTTTGATCTCAAAATTTATGACACCGAATCCGGCATCACGGATTCTGGCAGTATATCCTGTCATGCTGTGAATCGTTCCGGTTCGCGGCAATGAAGCGCCTTCCGATGGCAATTTATCTTTACAGTGAGTCATTAAAGCCTGAAAATTGTCGGAAAACTCCAATCATAGCTTCTTTTAATGTCAAAACAAGTGAATTTCCCCCTTCCTTCAGGATTCAGGCTCGATGAATACAAAATTGAGCGGCAAATTTCGCTGGGCGGCTTTTCGATCGTATATCTTGCGGTCGACGACAGCGGCCGGCTTGTCGTACTCAAGGAATATCTGCCGAACAATCTGGCTCTGCGCGGCGAGGGCAAAATCAGGCCGTACATCCGGGAAGAACATCTTCCGGCTTTCCGTTACGGGATGAAATGCTTTTTCGAGGAAGGCCGCGCACTGGCCGCCCTTTCGCATCCGAATGTAATCCGCGTGCTCAATTTTTTTCGCGCCAACGGCACAGTTTATATGGCGATGGAATATGAGCGCGGGCGAACGCTTCAGGAATTCATCAAAAACGAGTACGAGATCATTACGGAAAATTTCATTCGCAATGTTTTCACGAAACTGCTGAATGGCCTGCGCGAAGTACATTCACACAAACTGCTGCATCTCGACATCAAGCCGTCCAACATTTATATGCGGAACGATTACGAGCCTGTTTTGATCGATTTCGGCGCGGCGCGGCAAAAGACAATGGGAAATGACGCTTCGATGCTGAAACCGATGTATACTCCTGGTTATGCGCCTCCGGAGCATTATGGGCACCGCGATCAGCTCGGCCCGTGGAGTGACATCTACAGCGTCGGCGCGAGCATGTATGCCTGTCTGTCCGGAGCAGCGCCGCAGGCCGCAGACAGCCGTCTTGAAAAGGACAAGCTCGTTCCGGCGCTGAAGCGGTGGAAAGGAATGTATTCGGATCAATTGCTGAAGACCATCGATAATTGTCTTTGCCTGGATTATCTTGACCGTCCGCAGAGTGCTTTTGCCTTGCAGAAGGCATTGACGGCCGAAGTAAAACAGATTGGGACGGAAGGCGTTTCCGCTGACCGGAGAATGGAAACGAAACGCATCGAGTCCAGAACGTCGATGAGCGGGTTCATGATGGAAAATGTAAATCGGCTAAAACGGAAAATCGGCTTTCTGGGTCAGCGCATCAAGAGAAAAACCAGGAACAGGTGAAATTCACGATCTATCAGGAAAGCCATCCCGGAAAGCGCCAGAACAACGAAGACCGGGTGACGTATTGTCATTCGCGAGGCTCGCTGCTGATGGTTGTCGCCGATGGGATGGGGGGGCATTTTTATGGCGAAGTGGCCTCGCATATCGCCGTGCAGACATTCGTCGAATGTTTCAGGCACGAGGCGCGTTCGAGAATCCGGGATCCCTTCCTTTTTCTGCAAAAGACGATCAATAACGCGCACCATGCGATAGGCGATTTTACGCACGCGCGCCGGCTCAACGATTCTCCGCGCACCACCTGCGTCGCCTGTATCATCCAGGACAATATCGCTTACTGGGCGCATGCCGGCGATTCCCGGCTTTATCTCATACGCAAGGGAGGAATCGTTTCCAGGACGCGGGATCATTCCAGGGTGCGGGTACTGCTTGAAAAAGGGCTGATCAGCGAAAGGGAAGCCGCTGCCCATCCGGAACGCAACAAAATATACAGTTGCCTTGGCGGGCCGGAATCCCCGGAAGTCGATTTTTCCCGAAAGACACCGATGGAATCTGGCGATATCCTGATGCTCTGCACCGATGGAGTATGGGACGTGCTGGATGACAAGACGATCGTCGCCATCCTGAAGTCGGGCGATTTGAGACAGGCGGTTCCAAAGATGTTTGAAATGATCGAAGCGCGAAGCGGAGCGAGCGCCGACAATTTTTCCGCCGTCGTCGTTCAGTGGGAAGACAACTATGTCGATTTCAGCATTGACGACTCCTTCATTTCGACGCAGGCAATGCCGCGCGACATCATGGCGACGAAACTGGACATTTTTGGCCACGACCCGAATTACAAGACTGATCTGACCGACGAGGAAATTGAACGCGCGGTCGCGGAAATCCATAACGCCATCCGTAAATATTCGAAATAAGGAGTTCTGTCATGCGTCCCAGCCATCGTCTTCCTTCCGAGCTTCGCGCGTGCCGGATCGTCCGGCGCTTCACGCGGCATGCGGAGGGTTCCGTTCTCGTCGAGATGGGGGATACCCGCGTGTTATGCACCGCCAGCGTGGAGGATTCCGTTCCCCCGTTCTTGCGCGGCAAGAACCAGGGATGGGTGACCGCCGAGTATGGCATGCTGCCGCGGTCGACGCATACGCGGATGCCGCGCGAGTCGGCCAGGGGCAAACAGACGGGCAGGACACAGGAAATCCAGCGTCTGATAGGCCGTTCCCTGCGAGCCGCCGTCGATCTGAAAGCGCTTGGCGAACGCCAGATCACGCTTGACTGCGATGTTCTCCAGGCGGATGGAGGAACGCGATGCGCGTCGATTACCGGCGCGTGGCTGGCGCTCCATGATGCCTGCCAGAAACTTGCCGCCGAAGGAAAACTGTCCTCCAACCCGGTGAATAACCACGTTGCCGCCATTTCGGCTGGAATCTATCGCGGCGTTCCCGTGCTTGACCTCGATTATGCCGAGGACTCTGATTGCGATACTGACATGAATGTTGTCATGACTGGTGATGGCGGCATTATCGAGATACAGGGAACGGCCGAAGGCCAGCCTTTTTCACGCGCCCAGCTCGTTCAATTGCTTGACCTCGCCGAAACGGGAATTCGGGAACTCATCCGCTGCCAAGTGACCGCGCTTTCCGCATGAAACTCGTCGTCGCGTCGGGCAATCCAGGGAAATTGAGAGAATTCGGCGAACTGCTGGCGCCGCTGGGCTGGGATACGGCCGCTCAAAATGAGTTTGGCATTCCTGAATGCGGCGAGCCGCATTGTACTTTTGTAGAAAACGCATTGACCAAAGCGAGACATGCTTCGCGCCTCGCTGGACTGCCCGCGTTGGCGGATGATTCCGGCCTGTGCGTCCACACGCTTGACGGCGCGCCGGGCGTGCATTCAGCGCGTTACGCGCGGACTTCATCCGATGAATCGAAAAGCGACACGCAAAACAACGAAAGGCTGATCGCTGAACTTGCCGGCCATTCCGACAGGCGCGCGCATTATGTCTGTTCTCTCGTTTTGATTCGCCACGCCGGTGATCCGCAACCTCTCATCGTCGAAGGCGAATGGCATGGCATCATCATCGATGCGCCCCGCGGGACGGGCGGTTTCGGTTACGACCCGCATTTTCTTCTTCCCGATATCGGGCTGACCGCCGCCGAACTTGCTCCCGCTGAAAAAAATCGCCGATCGCATCGCGGACAAGCGCTGCGGCAACTGCTTGCCCGTCTGCGGACGTGCGCGGACACCGGCGAATTTTCCGGATAGGCAGGCGTGTTTTTTGCGGAAAAAAATCCCGCGATTCCGCTCTCGCTCTATGTGCATATTCCGTGGTGTATACGGAAATGCCCGTATTGCGACTTTAATTCGTATGGAATTTCCGCGCCCGGCGCGTTTCCGGAAAGCCGATACATCGCGGCGTTGACTGCCGATCTCGATACATCCTTGCCGTTTGTCGGCGGACGCGAGATCAGGAGCGTTTTTTTCGGCGGCGGAACGCCCAGTCTGCTTTCCGGCGAAGGGATCGCGCGTTTGCTTTCCGTTATCCGCGAGCGCCTGAGTCTGTCTCCAAGTACCGAAATTACTCTGGAAGCCAATCCGGGAGCGGTCGAGAGCGGAAAATTCGCCGTTTTTTCCAGCGCAGGGGTCAATCGCCTTTCTCTCGGAATCCAGAGTTTTGATGCCAATTGCCTGAAAGCGGCCGGACGTATTCATGACGACAAGGAAGCGTACCGCGCCGTCGAAATCGCCGCGTTGAATTTTCCCGTTTTCAACCTCGACCTCATGTATGGCCTTCCCAGGCAGACGCCTGAACAGGTGGAAACGGATATCGGCCGCGCGATCCGTTTTTCCCCCGCGCATCTCTCCTGTTATCAACTCACACTCGAAGCAGATACAGCCTTTGGAATATCTCCGCCGGAACTTCCCGACGCCGAC
Organism: Accumulibacter sp.; assembly: GCA_031280565.1. Taxonomy (GTDB): domain Bacteria; phylum Pseudomonadota; class Gammaproteobacteria; order Burkholderiales; family Rhodocyclaceae; genus Propionivibrio. The sequence goes on from JAITGN010000113.1 coordinate 20,798, forward strand.
GCGTGCGCCGACATGCAGGAACTCGTCGAAGAAAAGCTGGCAGCCGCCGGTTATCGCCATTACGAAATTTCGGCGTTCGCGCGCCCAGGAAAAGAATGCGTCCACAATCTCAACTACTGGACTTTCGGCGATTATCTCGGCATTGGAGCGGGTGCGCACAGCAAATTGACGCGCGTTGGCCAGGAGCGCTTTGAAATTTTCCGTCAGACGCGCTGGAGGCGGCCTGAGCGATATATCGAAGAAGCGCTTTCCGGATGCGCTGTGGAAGAGAGTTTTCGTATTGTGGAAGACGATCTGCCGCTTGAATTCATGATGAACGCATTGCGTCTGACGGAAGGTTTTGATGTGGCTCTTTTCGAAACGCGGACATTTTTGCCGTTCGCGCGTATCGAGAGCATTCTTGCCGAAGCCTCGACAAAAAGCCTGCTCAAACATTCCGGCGGACGCACGCGGCCAACGCTTCAGGGGCAGCGCTTTTTGAATCGTCTGCTGGCAATGTTCGCGTAATATCGCTTTCCGCGCGCTAACGCGGTAATAGGCACGGCGCGGGCAGGCAAGCGAACAGACTGGAAAGAAGGCCGTTCGCGCTGAATCTGCCAAGCCATAAGCGGCACTCAAAACAAGTTGAATCCGTAAAAAGATATTTACGAAAAATGGCTTGAAAACGTCTGTTTTTCTAATCCGTCATTCACCGGGAAGGTCGATTCCCTTCAATTTGCGATAGAGGCCGACGGCATAGGAATCGGTCATTCCGGTAACGAAATCCGTAATCCGTATGAGCCGCAAGTACGGGTTGGGGTCGGGCACCCCTCCGGGGCTGAGGAATTGCGCGGGCAGAAGTTTGAGCAGCATCCGTTCGCGGGTCGTCACGGGCCGCCGTCCCGCGCCCGCTTCGACGGCAGCAGTAAAAAGCGAAAGCAGCCAGCCGAGCACCTCAAAGCCCGCTGTTTCGATTTCCAGCGCTGGACGGGCGACATAAATCTGCTCGGCGGCCAGTTTTCTTACCGCCTGCAAAGACGCGGCAAGCGGAGAAACATCGAGCAGGTCGTTGTCGAATTCGCCGGACAAAATAGCCTTTTCGTTTTCAAGAAAAACAATCACGGCGTTCTCAAGCAGGCGGCCGATCGCCTTGGCGCGCAGGTATTCGATGCGTTCCTTCGGTTCGGACATTCTTGCGAGCTTGTTCGCGTTGAGATCGTTTCCCGCCAGATCGGCAAGCAGGGTTTCCGCGTCCTCGTGGCGCACAAACCCCAGGCGCGATGCATCTTCCAGATCAACGATCAAATAACATGTATCGTCCGCCACCTCCAGAAGAAAGGCCAGCGGGTGCCGGCTCCATGCCTGTTCCGGCAGGCGTTCTTCGAGTCCTGTTGCCTGCGCCACGCGCTTGAACGCGGGAATATCTTCCTGGAAAAAACCGAATTTCTTTCCGCTGCTGCCGGGCAGATTCCGTTCGATTGAAGAAGCGCGCGGGTATTTTGTAAACGTCGCCAGAACCGCGCTTGTTAATTGCAGACCCGGATTGGCCGGACTTTGCAAGCGGGTCAGGATGCGAAAACCCTGGGCGTTGCCGTCGAAACGCTCAAAGTCCGCGCGTTCGGCAGGCGTAAAATCGTATGCGTCGAGAATGCCCGAGGATTTGAACCATTCGCGGATCGCATCCTCGCCGGCGTGTCCGAACGGTGGATTGCCGATGTCGTGCGCAAGACACGCCGCGGCGACGATCGCGCCAAAATCCGCCGCCTCGACGCGGGTCAGTCCGTGCCGGTCAATGATTTCCCGTCCCACCATTGTTCCGAGCGAACGTCCGACACAGCTCGTTTCCAGACTGTGCGTGAGCCGTGTGCGCACATAATCGCTACGCGAGAGCGGAAAAACCTGTGTTTTGTCTTTCAAACGCCGGAACGCGGAGGTAAAAACAATCCGGTCGTAGTCTTGCTGAAAGGCGGTGCGCTCGGGCTTGCCCGGCACGTCGCCCGCTCCGGGCCGTTCGGTTGAAAGCAGGTCTTCCCAATGTGCGCGCAGGTTCATGAAGTTCGATCCGGTATTCGTTTTGCCAAACGGTTGTCAAATCTGGTCAGTGTACCCAAAAACGGTAACGGGTTTTAAGCCGTTCATCCCGCATTTTGTGCTCCCGGCTGTTTCGCCGCGCGAGCAAGGGCCAGGACATTCTGTATGATCGTCTGCCCATGTGTCGTCAGGATGGATTCGGGGTGGAATTGCACACCATAGACCGGCATCGTCCGGTGCGCGATCGCCATAATCAGTCCATCGCACCGGGCAACGACTTCAAACGCTTCCAGAAGGCGATGAACGACAAGCGAGTGATAGCGCCCAGCGTCGAAGACGCCTGGCAGGCCGTCGAAAAGCGGGTGCCTGTCATGACGGAGCAGCGATTTTTTTCCGTGGACGATTTCGTTCGCCGGGCCGACCTCTCCGCCGAACGCTTCCGCGATGGCCTGATGGCCAAGACAAACGCCGAACAACGGGAAGCGGCCGGCGGCTTTCCGGATCAGCGGAATCGTACATCCGGCATCAACAGGCTTTCCGGGGCCGGGCGAAAGGACGATCAGTGCCGAATCGTTTTTAGCGGCGATACATAGTGCTTCATCCGCGCCAATGTTATTGCGGTAAACATCGACTGTGGCGTCGAGCCGTGAAAGGGCATCAACGAGGTTGAAGCTGAAAGAGTCGAAATTGTCGATCATGAGGATATGTGAACGCGGCATCGTTGTCTCCTTAACGCGAACAAAATGTCAAGGCAATGGCCCGCAACACCGCTTCGGCCTTGCGGCGGGTTTCATCGGCTTCGTGTATTGGAACGGAATCGTGAACGATTCCCGCGCCTGCGCGGACGCTCGCCACACCGTTTTCGACAAGCGCGGCGCGAATGACGATCGCCGTATCAAAACTTCCGTCGCCGCGCAGATAGCCGATCGCTCCGCCGTAATGTCCGCGGCGTTTTCCCTCGTGCTGCCTCAACAACTGCATCGCGCGGATTTTCGGCGCGCCTGTTAGCGTTCCCATGTTCATGCAGGCCTGATAGGCGTGCAGGGGGTCGAGATCGTCGCGCAATTCACCCGTGACACGGGAGACAAGATGCATTACATGTGAATAACGCTCGGTGCGCAGAAGTTCACTGACGGCGCGTGTTCCTGGTTTGGAAACGCGCGCGACATCATTGCGTGCGAGATCGACGAGCATCATGTGTTCGGCATTTTCTTTTTCGTCAAGGCGCAATCCGGCTTCGAGCCGCCCATCGAGATCGGCGTCAACGCGCCCGCCGGGAAGGAGTCCTCGCGGCGCTGTTCCAGCGATGGGAGAAATCGCGATCACGCGGGTTTTTCCTTCGACCTTGACAGCCGATTCAGGGGACGCGCCGAACAGAATGAATTCGCCGCCGTTCATGTAAAACAAATAAGGACTTGGATTGATCGAACGCAAAGCGTTATAGGAAGCGAAGGCATCGCGGCACGGCATGGAAAATTCACGCGAAAGAACAATCTGAAAAACATCGCCAGCGACAATATGCTCTTTTAGCGTTTTGACTTTTTTGGAAAAAAGAAGATCGTCGCAATCGCAGGAAACGGCGGCGGAATCGGGTTCCGCGATGTCTTCGGAAACGGGGAGGCGGCTTTTTTCGATGGCTTTTTCAAGAGTCTCAAGGTCGTTCTCCAGTGAACCGGAGGACGCGGCGCCGAAAGAACAGGCCAGCGCATACGCTTCTTTTGCCAGGTGGTCAATGACGATCATCCGGTCAGCCAGATAAAACCGGTAATCGGGAAAGGTGTTTTCGGAACCTGTTTCAGGCAACGCCTCAAACTGCTCAACGAGGTCATACGCGAACACGCCGGACAGGAAAATCGCTTTCGGGAATTCCGGCAACGCCTCGCATAGCAGGGCAAGCAGTTCGCGTAAAACAGTCAGCGGGGAATCGGTTTTCAGGCGTTCCTTCTCGGAAAGGTTTCGCGCGTCTCTTGGCAAGGGAAGCCTCAATCGCGCCGCATTCGCGTCCGAATTCTCGTGAAAACGTTCAAGACGCGAGATAATGCCGGGCAGCAGCGCGCGGCCTTCGGCGTTTAACGCGAGAATCTCGGTCGACGCGCCGCGGCAAGTGATCGAAAGCGCGCTGGAAACGATCAACATACTGCGCTGTGTTTTCCGGCTTGAAGGCTCGGCCGACTCCATCAGGATCGTATGCGGTTTTTTTCCGCCCTCCGTCAGCATGGAAAAGCAGGCCAACGGATCGGGGATGAAAGATAACGGCCGCCGGATCGCGCAAACGGCGGGTTGGGGTATTTTTTCGCTCATTTTATATTCAGCCTTTCTTCCAAAACGCTGGCCGACGCGCGGCAGAGAGAAAACAAAAAGCCCGCGCACCGGCGGGCTTTTTTTCGGAACTCTCTTGGTTAATTGGAATCAGTCATGCATGGATAGCGCCCGCCTGTGAAAAGGAGCGGCGCCACCAGTGCCGGTTCATCGAAAAAGCGTTATACATGACCGGCGCAGACTACCGGCGCGTTAAAGACTTGTCAAGCCGGCAAGGCGGAATCTTCCTCGCTGCTCGTAGTAAACCTGTTGAAGCACATCGACAGCGCCTATTTCCATTCGTGTTGAGCCTGCCGAAGTATGAACAGCCTTTCAACAGCCTTTGGAATTGTCGAGAAAAAATCAAATTATTTCCAAATCATCCAAGTAAAATACTTGCCGTTCCTGAATTTTATTTTAGATTTTTATCCTGATCTATAAAATCAGGAAATGATGCCAACGTTCTCAAGGCATTTTATTCGATTCATTGAGTGAAAGAACATCCATTTTCAGAATAGAAGTAACGGTATCAAGCTGTTTTTGTCTTTTTTATCATCAGAATCGCTTAGAAACGTGATTATATTTTCAGCGCATTCAGATCTCTTTGGACTGGATACTCCAGGCATGTCTTCGCCAGCGGGTGCGGAAGCCGCCGCGCCACTCCAGTTCATTCCAGCTTCTTGGCGCTCATTGACACTTACTCTTTCACTTTTTTCATTTCCTGACTGCACTCAATTTCAAAAGGGGGAAAATTACCCCCTTGTGTCAGGAGAAAATAAAAAGCGTATGCGTTTCTGAAAGGTTGTAAATAAAACAGAGGATCAATAAATAACCATGGGTTCAAACAACATGAGAAATCTTGAATGGAAAATGGAATAGCGTTTTTCCAATGAAAAGATCGCGCGCTTCAATGTGGCGGAACCGCTCTCCAGTCGGCCGGGGCATTCACCATACTCGCCCCTCCTCCCTCTTCCCGCGTTTTGCCAGCCCTGGCCTCGAAAAACTCTTGCACAGGCTAGAAAAATGTCACGAACAGCCGGAGCGTTATGTGCGATTTGCGTTGGAATTATTTGTAATTTATTATGAACCCGGTAATTTAAATTGAGTTGGCCAAAATGGCGCATTCATGCGAATTCCGCTGCGTCGGCAGGGGTGTTCGCTACAGATGAAAGGGAGCACCGTGCGCGCTCAATCCGGAAATACGCCCGTCCTGTCGGCTGAAATCTACGTAATTCCGCTGGAGGCAAACCGTTTCCTCGTCTACGCGCCGCTGCGCCACGCCGCGTTCGTCGGCAACACCGGAATCGTGAATCTCCTCGCCGATCTCCGGGAAGGGCGGACGGAAGAATGTGGAAACGATGAAACGCTTGAATTCCTGCGTCGTCTGGAAATCGTAGACGCCGGGCCGGAAACGCCGCCACGCGAAGTTTTTCCCGGCGAACCCAACCCTGTTTCAGTCACTCTTTTCCTCACCACGGCCTGTAACCTGCGCTGCGCATACTGTTACGCCGCCGCCGGCGAGAACAAGGCACGGTATATGCCGTTGGATCTGGCGCGGCGCGGCATCGATTTCGTCGTTGGCAACGCCCTCCGGCGCGGCGAAACTCATTTCGAGGTCAATTTTCACGGCGGCGGCGAACCTTCGCGCAACTGGCCGGTGCTCACGGCGGCGCTTGCCCACGCCCGCGGCCAGGCCGAAGCTCACGGGCTGAAGCTGACGGCTTACGTGGCGACCAACGCCGTCTTTTCCGAAAATCAGCTTGACTGGATCGTCGCCCATCTGGACGGAGCAAGCGTCTCCTGCGACGGCTTGCCCGAAGTGCATGACAGCAACCGCGTCACCTCGGGCGGCAAAGGCTCCAGCGCGAGCGTGATACACAGCTTGCGGCGATTCGACGCGGAGGATTTTTCCTACGGCATCCGCATGACCGTCACCGCCGCCGCGATTCCGCGCCTGGCCGATTCCGTCGAATACCTCTGCGCCAACTTCCGTCCGGGGCAGATACAGGCGGAACCGGCCTACCAGATCGGCCGCTGGGCGGGCGCGCCGTCGGCAGAAACGGAAGCCTTCGTTGCCGCTTTCCGCGAAGCGCGGGAGCGCGCGCGTGGATACGGACGCGAACTCACGTTCTCGGCGGCGCGCGCCGGCACGCTCACAAACCATTTCTGCGGAGCGACGCAAGACCTCTTCGCGCTCACGCCCGACGGTTCCATCTCGTCCTGTTACGAGGTTTTCGACGAATCCAGCCCGCGCGCGAAGACCTTCCTCTACGGCAGATCAAGCAATGAGAGCTGGCGTTTCGACCGCGAGAAGATCGTTTTCCTGCATCGCCAGTCTGTCGATAACCGCGCCTGGTGCGCAGGCTGTTTCGCCCGCTGGTCCTGCGGCGGCGATTGTTACCACAAAGCGCTCGCTATCTACGGCGAGGGCGAATTCGCGGGAACCGATCGTTGCGCCATCATCCGCGAACTCACCAAGGACCAGATTCTTGCACACATCGCCGAGGCAGGCGGCGTATTCTGGCACACACCGCCCGAAAACGCCGCTGGCGGATGCGCCTGTGTTTCCTGCGGCGACGATAAGCGCATTCCGCGCGTGCCGCTTCTTATATGAGATGAAAATTGTCGTGTGGAGGGTTTTGCCATGAAAATTCCGCATTTCGAACTGACCCATGTGTATGAAGACGGCACGCGGGAACCCCCGCAAATCGTCCCGGTGACGGGGATCCCGTGGGAAACAAAAACCGGCCGGCGCGGCTTCCTCGGCGCGGCGGTCATGGCTGGAGCGGCGCTGGCGGCCGCGTCATGCGCGAAGCTGACCAATCCTGGCGCATCATCCAGCCCATGCAGAGATTCCCGCGCACATAAAGGTCGTATCTCTGGCCTGGTTATCGCTCCCGATGGAAAATTGCTGGTTTCCGTGGGGGAAAATGAAAGCATCAAATTATGGAACTTGCCGGATGGCGCCTTGCTGAAAACGTTAAAAGGACACAAATCGCGCGTGCTCTCCACCGCCATCGCTCCGAATGGAAAACTGCTGGTTTCGGGAGATAACAACGGTTCTATCTGTCTATGGCGTTTACCTGATGGAAGGCTGGAAAAAACCCTGGAAGGGCACAAGAACAGCGTGTATTCCATCGCCATTGCCTCGAACGGAAAACTATTCGTTTCAGCAAGCCACAAGATCATAAGATTATGGAGCCTGCCGAACGGCAAGTTGCTGAAAACACTGGAGGGGCACGAAGATAGTGTGAAATCCGTCGCCATTGCCCCGAACGGGAAATTGCTCATTTCAGGAAGCGGGGACAAGACCCTGAGATTATGGAGCTTGCCGGACGGCAAGCCAATGAAAACGCTAAAAGGCCATGAACGTAATGTGAATTCCGTCGCTATCGCTCCAAATGGAGAGCTACTGGTTTCGGGAGATGGTAACGGCGTCATCCATCTGTGGCGCTTGCCGGACGGCAAGCCAATGAAAACACTGGAAGGACATAAAAATGATGTGTTTTCCGTTGCTATCAGTCCGAACGGCAGCTTGCTGGCGTCGGGAGGCGCGGACGGTTTCATCCGCCTGTGGCGCTTGCTGGATGGGGGGCTGGAGAAAACCCTGGAAGGGCATAAAAATAATGTGTATCTCGCCATCGCCCCGGACGGCGACTTGCTGGCGTCGGGAGACCGCAATGGTTCAATCCGCCTGTGGCGCTTGCCCGACGGAAATCCCCTTGGCTGCCTGATTGATCTTGATGCCTCTTCCGACAGGGCAAAAGGCTCGACCTATACGGTTATGAACAAGACGACCGGACAGACTGTCACCTATACCCTGCCCTGCGGCTCGCCCATTCCGCCGGGCGCGGTCTGCACATGCAACTGCGTTCCGGGAAGCGTCAAAACCGTTTCGCCTCCCATACCATCAAGCAGAAATCGT
>JAITGN010000050.1 GCA_031280565.1 Accumulibacter sp.
ATGAATGGTTTTTCCAATCCCGATTCTTTCTTCGAATCGTTTTTCAATCCTTACCCTTCGACAAGCTTCCTTCGACAGGCTCAGGACGGAGCAGGGCGAACGGATTGAAAAACGAGCCTCTGACACGCTTCCATGCCTTGCTGAGCGAGGCGCGAAAGACGGGGCATTCCTGAGCGGAAACGCTTTATATCCCCGAGCCGCCTTCTTCAAGCGTGCCGTCGCTGACATTGAAAATCCGGACCTGGCGCGGCTTGAACCAGACAGTCTGTCCCTTGTCCAGGGAAAGCGCGTTGGCTTTTTCCCGCGTTAATTCCGCCTCGACGATTTCAGATTCGTGCGACAGTTCGACACGGACAATCGGGCCGATGGTCTGGATATCGCGCACAACGGATTCAAAAGCGCCTTCGACAGCATCCAGCCCGATTTCAATGTCGTGCGGCCGGACAAACGCAATGGGGCCGGTTTGCGTTGCATTATTATCTTCCGCCTCCTCAGGGATTTCGCCGCTGAGTCCGGCCCAATATCCGCGTGCGCGCTTGCGAAAGATATTGACGTTGCCGAGAAACTGATAAACAAACGGGGTCGCGGGGTTGGAATACACCTCATCGGGCGTGCCGATCTGTTCAATGCGCCCGTGGTTCATGACAACAACGCGATCGGCGACTTCCAGGGCTTCTTCCTGATCATGTGTTACGAAAACGCTGGAAATATGGACTTCATCGTGCAGGCGGCGCAGCCAGCGGCGCAATTCCTTGCGCACTTTCGTGTCGAGCGCCCCGAATGGCTCGTCGAGCAGCAGTACCGTGGGTTCGACCGCCAGCGCGCGCGCCAGCGCGATTCTTTGCCGCTGTCCGCCCGATAGCTGTGAAGGGGAACGGTCTGCCAGACAGTCGAGTTGCACGAGCTTGAGCAGTTCAAGAACGCGGCGCCGGATTTCGCCTTCCGGCGGGCGTTCATTACGCGGCTTGACGCGTAACCCGAAAGCGACGTTTTCAAAGACTGACATATGGCGAAAGAGCGCATAATGCTGAAAGACGAACCCGACCTTGCGGTCGCGGGGATGAAGGCGCGTCGCGTCCTCGCCGGAGAATTTGACATGACCGGCGTCGGGCGTTTCCATGCCGGCGATGATGCGCAACAGGGTCGTTTTTCCGCAGCCGGAAGGCCCCAGCAAGGCGACAAGTTCTCCGACCGGAATTCGCAAGTCGATTTTGTCGAGGGCGATAAAATTCCCGAAGCGTTTTTCTACATTGTGAATCTCTATCATGGGTTCTTCATTCGGAAAACATCGAAAATTATGTAAAGGCCGTTGATTTCATCGTAAAACCAACTCCGGTTTGAAACCCCGCCCTGAAGGGCTGTCGCTAATTTCTTGCTTCCGGCATTAAAGCACACGGCATCCGCATTCTCATTCTCCTTGTGAATATGTCAGAATAACCGTGACCTTGAACCGGACGACCCGATTTCGCCAGCATATTAAAAAAGCGATTTTGACCTGTCATTATGATGAATCTACTTTATAACAGAATGCAGGGTGCGCCAAAGTTTGTTTCCTGATTTGTTTATGCGTGAAGTGAATAACTCATCTGGCCGCGCGCCATCAAGCGCCTTTCATCCTGTCGGTCGATCTTCCTGGCGCCCATTCATGCGCCGTTATGCGGGCTGTTTTTTCGCATGATTCCCTCTCCCGTAATTCCGGAAGCATTTGGCGGACGCCGCTATAACGTTTACAACGAGTGGGCGAAAAAACATTATGGCGGCCGTCTGCAAAAAATCTCCGTCGACGCCGGGTTTACCTGCCCCAACCGCGACGGAACACTCGGTTTCGGCGGTTGCAGTTTCTGTAACAACGAAGGTTTTTCACCGGGCTATTTGCGCCAGGAACGCGACCTTGGCAGGCAGATCGACACCGGAATCGAGTTTGTCCGCCGCCGCTACCCGCGCGCGCGCGCCTTTCTCGCTTATTTTCAGAGTTATTCCAATACATACGCCCCGCTTGAGCGGCTTGAAAGGGTTTACGGCGCCGCGCTCGCGCATCCCGATATCGCGGGAATCGTCATCGGCACGCGCCCCGACTGCCTGCCGGATGAAACGCTCGATTATTTGGCCGATCTTTCAAAACGCACGCTCGTCGAACTCGAGATAGGAATTGAATCCTGCAGCGACGAGGTCTTGGCGGAATGCCGGCGCGGCCATGATTTTTCCTGTACGCGGGACGCTTTCCACCGCGCGGCGCAACGCGGTCTCTTTTTGACAGGGCATCTGCTGCTCGGTTTACCGCTTGAAACGCGCGAAAGCCTTCTCCAGGGCGCGCGGGCACTTGCGGCGCTTCCTCTTGACGCGCTCAAGTTTCACCAGTTGCAGATTATCCGGCATACGCGCCTGGCGGAATGTTACCTGGCCGCTCCCGGAAATTTCCCCCTGCTGGATACGGAAAGTTACTTTGACGGCGTTATCGACATTCTTGAGTGGCTTCCTCCGGACATAAAAATTCAGCGCCTCGGCAGCGAGGTTCCGCCGGATGTCCGCGTATCTCCCGACTGGGGGATGCGTCTTGACGGATTTCCGCCCCGCTTCGAATCCCGCCTGCTCGCGCGTGACACCTGGCAAAGCCGCCTGCGCGTGGCCCGGCAGAAAGGCTGAGGAAAAGGATTCCGGACATTCGCGTTTCCGGCTGAAATGCCTTTTGTCGAAATTCATCGTAAAACCAACTCCGGTTTGAAACCCCGCCCTGAGCTTGTCGAAGGAAGCACGTCAAAGGCTCGTTTTTCAATCCGTTCGCCCTGCTCCGTCCTGAGCCTGTCGAAGGAAGCTTGTCGAAGGGTAAGGATTGAAAAACGATTCGAAGAAAGAATCGGGATTGGAAAAACCATTCAT
>JAITGN010000092.1 GCA_031280565.1 Accumulibacter sp.
TACAGCGGCGCGCCGGCCCTGCCGCTCGCCGTGGGCGCGCTGTCCCTGGCCGCCTGGCTGTCCGGCTGGCGCCTCTCCGCATTCGCGCTTCTTCTTGCGCTCTGCGCCTGGCGCCTCGACCTGCTGGCTTCGAGCAACCTGTGGGATTATCTTTTCGATCCGTTGCTGGTGCTTGCCGCGCTGATCGTATCGGGGACTCGGGCGTCATGCCGTATGCGGTGGCATCTGGCGTTGAGCAAGGCACGCGCTCAAGGGACAGGAGTTTCGAACTGAAATACTCCGGCATTTCGCCATTCTTCGGCATCATCCGGTTCGGTGTTAAAATCTATTCCCTTTAAAAACGCCGCGCGGCGAATGTTTTTGATGCCCCGCCCCATGTCCGCCAGAACCGGGCAACAGGGCGCGGAAAACCCTTGCCGCGCCATTTCCCCGGAGAGGGTTGTAACCAGAGTCCATTCATGATGAAAAGCGCCGAAATCCGCGAAAAATTCCTCCGTTTTTTTGAATCCAAGGGACATCGAATCGTCCCGTCAAGCTCGCTGGTGCCGCATGAAGACCCGACTTTGCTTTTTACCAATGCGGGGATGAACCAGTTCAAGGACGTTTTCCTCGGCTTCGACAAACGTCCCTATACGCGTGCGACGACCGCCCAAAAATGCGTCCGTGCGGGCGGCAAGCATAACGATCTGGAAAACGTCGGTTATACGGCGCGTCATCACACATTTTTTGAAATGCTCGGCAATTTCTCGTTTGGCGATTACTTCAAGCGCGACGCGCTGCTTTACGCGTGGGAATTGTTGACGCGGGTTTACGGATTGCCGCCGGAAAAACTCTGGGCGACCGTATATGCCGAAGACGACGAAGCATATCTGATCTGGCGCGATACGATCGGCCTGCCGGAAGGGCGCATCATTCGTATCGGCGACAACAAAGGCGGCCGCTACGCTTCCGACAATTTCTGGATGATGGGCGATACCGGGCCGTGCGGCCCGTGTTCCGAAATATTCTATGACCATGGCGAGCATATTCCTGGCGGCCCGCCGGGTTCGCCGGACGAGGACGGCGACCGTTACATCGAAATATGGAATAACGTATTCATGCAGTTCAACCGCGACGAAAACGGCATCATGCACACGCTGCCGCGTCCGTCGGTCGATACCGGCATGGGGCTTGAGCGGATGGCGGCCGTACTGCAGCACGTCAACAGCAATTACGATACCGATCTTCTCGGCAGCCTGGTCAACGCCGCCGCGAGGGAAACGGACAGCGTGGACATGGCCAGTCCGTCGTTGCGTGTGCTGGCCGACCACATTCGCGCCTGTTCCTTTCTTGTCGCCGACGGAGTCATTCCCGGCAACGAAGGGCGCGGCTATGTCCTGCGCCGCATTATCCGGCGCGCGATCCGCCACGGTTACAAGCTCGGCGCGCGCGCGCCTTTCTTCCATCGCCTCGTTCCCGGTCTCGTCGCCGAAATGGGGGACGCTTACCCCGAATTGGCGGCTGGACAGCAGGGAATTGCCGAAACCCTCCATCAGGAAGAACGGCGCTTCTTCGCCACGATCGATAACGGGATGGCGATTCTGGAAAATGAACTGGCGGCGCTCAAGGACGGTTATGCCTTCAACGGCGAAACGGCGTTCCGCCTGCACGATACCTTTGGTTTTCCGCTCGACCTGACGGCTGACATCTGCCGTGAACGCGGCGTGCGCGTTGATGAAACCGCTTTTGAAGCCGCGATGAATCGTCAGAAGGAACGGGCGCGCGCCGCCGGGAAATTCAAGATGGCCGCCGCGCTCGAATATAACGGCCCGGAAACGGCTTTTCTTGGTTACGAATCACTTGAACTTCAGTGCAAAGCGATTGCGCTTTACAAGGAGGGATCGCCTGTCGAAGAATTGCGGGAGGGCGATTCCGGAACGGTTGTTCTCGACCGGACGCCGTTTTACGCCGAATCCGGCGGTCAGACGGGCGATCGGGGGATGCTGCGTTCGCCGCAGGCGATTTTCGCCGTCGAGGACACACAGAAAATCCAGGCTCCCGTTTTCGGGCATCAGGGGGTGCTGAAAACGGGGCGGCTGAAAATCGGTGAACCGGTCGACGCGCGTGTCGATTCCGCGTCGCGCTGCCGCGCGGCGCGGAATCATTCCGCGACCCATTTGATGCACAAGGCGTTGCGCGAAGTGCTGGGCGACCATGTGCAGCAAAAAGGCTCACAGGTCGACGATTCCCAGACGCGTTTCGACTTTTCGCATTCCCGGCCGATGACCGATGAAGAAATACGCCGCGTTGAAGCGCGCGTCAATGCCGAAATCCTCGAAAACTCGGCGTGCCTGTATCGCGTCATGCCGCTTGCCGAAGCCCGCGAACTGGGCGCGATGATGCTTTTTGGCGAAAAATACGCCGAAAACGTGCGTGTCGCCGACATCGGATCATCGAGAGAATTATGCGGAGGAACGCATGTGCTCCGCACAGGTGACATTGGCCCCTTCCTGATCGTTTCCGAGAGCGGCATTGCGGCGGGAATCCGTCGTATCGAAGCGCTGACGGGCGACAATGCGATTGCGCACATGCAGAAAACCGGTGATGCGTTGAATCGTATCGCTGGACTGCTGAAAGCCGCGCCCGCCGGAATGCCGGAACGGGTCGACGCGCTGTTGGCCGAGGCGCGCCGCGTCGAGCGCGAACTTTTCACGCTCAAAGAAAAGCTGGCGCTGGCTCAAAGCGCCGGTCTTGCCGGCGCGGCGGTTGAAATCCGGGGCGCGTATGTCGTGGCGGCCACAGTCGATGGCGCGGATATTGACGTTCTCCGCGGGACATTGGACAGACTGCGCGACAAGCTCAAAACCGCGGTTATCGTCCTTGCCTCGGTCGCGGACGGCAAGGCGACGGTGGTCGCGGGCATCACGCCGGGGCTGACGGGCCGGATCAAGGCAGGCGAACTCGTCGGTTTTGTCGCGAAACAGATCGGGGGGAAAGGCGGCGGCCGTCCGGATATGGCCCAGGCGGGCGGAACGGACATCGAAAAACTCCCCGGCGCGCTTGCTTTGGTCAACGGCTGGGTCGAGGAAAGGCTATAGACGGCTATTAGACGTGCCTTTCCCGAACCGGAAGGGTGGAAAAAAACGTTCGCGGCGCGCGAGCGAATCGAGCCCTGTGAATGGCGTTCCAACGGCATACTCAATCCCTCCTGTCCGAAGTCCCCCTTCCAGTCTGCCCCCCTGAAGTTTGTCGAAGGCGGTTGATTGAAGAGGCTTTTGGAAACCCTTGGAGCGTCCGTTCATACTTCGACAAGCTCAGCACGAACGGGGATAGATGTTGTCGATGTGTTCCGACAAAATTAATAGACACTATTGATGTGTTTCGGCAAATTCAGCGCGAACGGTTTTTTAACATGCTCACCATGAATAAAAAAACGCCCTTAAGCCATTTTTAATCTCTTGTGGTTTCCGGAAACCTCCTTTCTAGTCCATTTGCCCTACCCTGAGCTTGATGAAGGAAACTTGTCAGAGGCATGTTTTTCAATCCGTTCACTCGTCCAGTTTGTCAGAAGCCTGTTTTTCAATCCGTTCGCCCTGCTCCGTCCTGAGCCTGTCGAAGGAAGCTTGTCGAAGGGTAAGGATTGAAAAACCATTCGAAGAAAGAATCAGGATTGGAAAGGCCATTTACGGCCTGGAGCGTCCGTTCATATGGTTCGACAAGCTCACCACAGGCTTCGACAGGCTCAGTACGAACGGGGATAGATGCTGTCGATGGGTTCCGGCGAAATCAACACGAGCGGAGATAGAGGTTGTCGATGGTTCGGAAGACTCAGCGCGGACGGGTTTTTAACACGCTCACCACGAACGGCGGTGAAAGGAAACAGCGCCACTTCATCGTAAAACTAACTCCGGTTTGAAACCCCGCCCTTCAGGCCGGGGTTTCAACCGTAGCCATTGGCAAGGGGATGCAAACCCCTTCCCAATGACGTTGGATCGACAGCGGCTTCCGGGCTGTCGCTAATTTCTTGCTCACCTGCGGGATTTTGCGGTCATTTGAACGAAAAACGCGCTAGCGCGATTCCTTGATGAGCCGGTCATAAGCGGGTTGCACGGGGCGCGCGTTCGGCGCATATAGACGTTCGAAAATCTCGATCTGGGCAGACGATACCTGCCGGGGCTGCCTGAAAACGATCCAGACGACTCCCTCCGTGCAGGGTGGCGATGACAACGATCCCATAAAAGCGAAATACCGGCGGTCTTCGGGAAGAAGGTGCTCGACTTCGATCCGTTGATCCGGCGGGAAAAATTCTCCGCCGCGCTCCAGCGGAAGATTGTTCAGCCCCAGTTGAACGACCGGATTCTCCTGGCCACGCTCGAACAGGACGCTGACGATAGCAAGTTTCCCCTCGCCATTGTGGTGGACGAGCTGGGCTTCCATATCGAAGGTTTTACCGTGCATCCTGGTTTCCGCCGGACGGTGAAAATCGATGCGTTTCAATTCATACTTCTTGCCCTGGAAGGCCATTCCGCCTCCATAAACCGTCAGCGCCAGTCCCTTGTCGCTGTCGATGACGCGCATCATCGCGGGACTGTAATCCGCGCGGAACGGCTCCAGATCAAGCGCGACGGTATCGCGGATGTCGATGGGCGACTGGCGTTTTCCGGAAGAACACAACGCATATTCGGGGCGTAGCCGTCCCCACAGGGCCGGGCCGGTTTTGTCGCCGGAATATGACCAGGGCGGACGGGCGGACGGCGAATTTTCAGGCGTGACCAACGCGTTTTTCAAAGCGGCAGACTTCGGCTTTTTGGAAACCAGCGTTTTTGCTCCCCGCGCGGTGGATTCGATTCGAATATCTGTCCGGGAGGAGGTGCCGCGCCGTTTTTTCGTTTCCTGCGCAATTAACGCCGTGTTATGTTTACGCAGCCGTTCAAGAATTTCGGGGCCGATGCCCTCAAACGCGACCGCGTCTTTAGCGCGGCACACAGCGCGCAACAGACGGTCGTCCGCCGTTCCCGATTTGACAACCATGTAGAAAGGGCTCTTGATTTCTTCCTGGTTCAGAAGCTCGCCGTTTTCCTTGTAATACCTGCGAGAGAGCGTCGCGCGGATGCGCTCCGCGCAGTTGAAACTGTGCGTGATTTCGATGCTCTGGTATGCCGCGGCCGTCCGCGGATCGACAATGGGCTTGTCGAGCACAACCCGGCTCTTGACCTGGTATTTTTCACCGGATTCGGGAACGATGCTTTCGCGGTCGATATCGATACGCTTGCCTTGCTCGGTCAGAACAAGCTGCCACGCGGCGTGAGCCGTCATGGAAAAACCGAGACAGAAGAGAAAAACCGCGCGGAACACGCCTTTTTTAGAGAATCTGGAACATCCCCCAAGCGGCTTCATGGAGAGTTGCCCTGCGTCGGCCTTGACTGAAAACGGAACTGGAAACATAAAAGCTCATCCTTTACGCGCATTCCTGCTTTCCGGAAGTTTTCACTTTAGCCAAAATTCCATATATTTGCCATAGGCGCACTCCAAACGGCATCAAAATTCACTCTCTGGCGACGAAGTGGCGCTGTTTCCTTTCACCGCCGCTCGTGTTGAGCGTGTTAAAAACCCGGTTACGCTGAACCATTAACGGCGCATATTCTCGTCCATACTGATTTTGCCGGAACACATTGACGACGCCTTATTCCCATTCGTACTGATTTTGCCGGAACGCATTGATGGCATCTATTTCCGTTCGTGCTGAGCTTGTCGAAGCAGGAACGGACGCTCCAGATCGCAAGTGGTTTTTTTTAATCCGCTTGTGCTAAGTCTTCCGAACCCTCGACAACGCCTATCCCCGTTCGTGCTGAGCCTGTCGAAGTATGAACGGACGCTCCAGATCATGAGTGATTTTTCCAATCCTGATTCTTTCTTCGAATCGTTTTTCAATCCTTACCTTTCGACAGGCCTCCTTCGTCAGGCTTAGGACAGGCAGGGTGAACGGACTGGAAAGGCATTCTCCAGACAAGCATCTTTTGGATTTAAAAATAGCTTAAGAACGTTATTTTTATATTCTGTTCTGTTTTTTTCCATTTGTGGTGAGCGTGTTAAAACATCGCTCGTGCTGAACAGTCCGTGTTCTTCGAATGGCGTACTCTTCGACAACACCTATTTCCGTTCGTGCCGAGCTTGTCGAAGTATGAACGGCCCATACAGGCGGGCAGTTGAAATGAAGATTTTCCAGGGCGCGCGGCCCCGGATATACCTCTTCCAAAAAAAGTTGCATTTTGGCGTCTGGGGAGGTAGGGTTCAAAGCAGAAGTAAAAGGGGAGTGGGGTTCAAAACGGAAACAAAATATTCCAAGAACCATTTCATAAAAACCATGTGGTTATTGTGTTTTGATGTTCAGCAAATGGGGATCGTCATGCGGGAGCTTGGCGCGATGAAAGAGGCTTTTGTCGCCGCACTGAAGAACGCTTTTCTCGACAAATCCTGGCGAGCAAGACACCAGAAAAGAAAAAGCCACGCATCTCCCCCGCGCCAGCCAGCCGGAAAGCGGCCATTGATGATGAAGCGCTTCCTGATTCAACAAGCCAACACGTCTGCCAGACCACTGAAAAACGTGGGCATTTCCGCACCGTCGACAATGTTCGACACAATCAATATCGCACGGTACCGCGCTCATGAAACCTGACGACCGAAAGCTTCTGGAACAGCAATCCAACCGCGCACTTTCACGGTTTATGCGATGGATGCGATGGCTCTGTTTTATTCCCGGCGGATTTTTGATGGGCGCGTTATGCTCCGTTTCTGGAACATTTCTATTCTTGCCCGTTTTATTGGAACTGACCGAATTAGGGAGTCCGTTATTTGATTCAGGCAAACTTTGTTTCTGGCTCATTGTATTCAGTTGTGTTGCGACAGCCTATGGCGCGTATATCGCGCCATGGAAAAACAAACGGATTCCTGGATTCATCATCACTTTCGCAATTGCTGTTCTTTTCGCGCTGACTTTGCTGGGAGATGTGTCAAGAATGTATGTTATTGTTGGCATCATTTCCATCTTGTGCTCGTTTCTCACTGCGTTTTGCTTAAAGCCTGTCAGCGATGAGTCCCATTTGTTTTCCCAGCCGGGTTCCTGTTGGTGGAGACATTATAAGAATCCACGTTACTACCGCCAATTTCCCGAAAATCAACAGAAAGCTATTCCCGAAAATCAACAGAAAGCTATAAACAAAAAAAGCTCACAAGTATATGGATGGTATTTGGCGCTGGGAGTGATCGTAGCGCTGTTCACGCCGGAGGACATACTTTCTTCTTATCCGTTTCTTGCGGAATATTTTGTCGATCCGATCGCCATGTTGCCCCAATCTTTTCTGGACATTCCGAAATGGGCGGCGTATTCGCGGTTTCCTGAGGTAACGCGCTTCACATTCGCGTTGCTGGTGTTTGTTTTTCCTGCCACGGTGGTCTTTTATTGCCGCGAAATCCGGGAGGATCAGGATCCGCGCTTAAAATCTCCGCATAAGTGGCACTATCTTTTCTTAAAAATAATTGCTGTTTATCCAGCAATGCTTTTGATGATTTTTTTCCCCGCTCTTTGGATTAATCACTATGCGACGGGTTTTGAGGAAGTCACACGTTCCGACATACTCTTTTCTTTTATGATTGAGTTTGCTGAAACCTCGCGGCTTGGCTTGGCGTTTGTGCTTCCTTTGATGTTATCCGTTCTTTCTTTCTTTTTATGTTTTGCCTTGTTTTTCATTCCAAAGGCTTATCTGGAAGCGCTTGTTTCTGAAAAAGCGTCCAACAAAATCTAACTTCTAGGGAGACTGATCGTGCCGCAACGTCCATTTCCACAATTAAAAATGGCTTAAGGACGTTGTTTTTGTCGTAGGTTCTGTTTCTTGATCTTCGTGGCGAGGGTGTTAAAAACCCGTTCGCTTTGAATCTGCCGAAGCGTGCCAACAGCGCCTGTCTCTGTTTGTGTTGATTTCGCCGGAACCCTTCGACACCCTCTATTTCCGTTCGTGCTGAGTCTGTCGAACTTGTAATGAATTTCGACAATGTATATTCCCGTTCGTACTGAGCCTGTCGAAGTATGAACGGATGCTCCACAGATCATGAATGGTTTTTCAATCCTTACCCTTCGACAAGCTTCCTTCGACAGGCTCAGGACGGTGCAGGGTGAACGGATTGAAAAATGCCCCCTCTTGGGCGCGTCGAAATCCGTAAAGGATTGTCAATTTTTCAGTGAGTTCAGCGTTGCCTGGCCTGGAAGAATCAAAGGAAAACCGGCTCCGGCTGTAACTCGACGCCAAATTTTTCGCTCACACCGGATTGCACCGCGCGCGTCAGCGCCACGACATCCAAACCACGCGCGCCGCCATGATTGACGAGGACAAGCGCATGTTTTTCATACATTCCGACAGGGCCAATGCGTTTGCCTTTCCAGCCCGCGCGCTCAATCAACCATCCCGCCGATAGTTTCACGCGTCCGTCCGGCTGTGGATAGCGCGGCAGATCCGGATAGAGTTCCAGCAATTCCACAGCCTTTGTTTCATCGACTGCCGGATTCTGAAAAAAACTGCCCACGTTTGGCAAACGCGCCGGATCGGGGAGTTTACGGCGGCGAGCGGAAATGACGGCGTCCGCGACATTTCCAGGCGACGGCGTGGAAATTCGCCGCGCCGCGAGCCATTCCCCGATATCGGCATAGCCGGTCAGTGGAGTCCAGCGTTTTGGCAATTCGAAAACGATTTCGGTAATGACATAGCGTCCATTGAGATGCCATCCTTCTCGCTTGAACACGCTGTCGCGGTAACCGAAACGGCAGTCCTCGCGCTCGAAGCGCGCGCTTTTGCCGGTTTGCAGATCAAATGCCGTCAGCCATAGAAAACGCTCGGCGACTTCCAGCCCATACGCGCCGATATTCTGGACAGGCGCCGCGCCGGCCGTTCCCGGGATCAACGACAAATTTTCCAGTCCCGGCCAGCCTTGCGCGAGCGTCCACTGCACGAAATCATGCCAGTTTTCGCCCGCGCCGGCGCGCACGCGCCATGCGTGGGCATCCTCGCCGATCAGCGCCCGGCCGGAAATCGCCATGTGCAGGACAAGGCCGTCGAAATCACCGGTCAACACCAGGTTGCTGCCGCCGCCAAGGACGAAACAACGCCGCGTTCCGGTCAATGCCATCAACTGTTCACTTGCCGTGACGCGGACATAACGTCCGGCCAGGGCGGGCAAAGCCAGCGAATTGAATGGAGCGAGGGAAACGTTCTTCTGTGGTTCAGTCAGCATGCTTAAGTGTTTGGTTCAATTGCGGTGACTTCAATAGAGAATTCCTGTTTCTATTCTAGAGCGTTTTTCGTTCAAATGACCGCAAAATCCCGCAGGTGATGAAGTGGCGCTGTTCCCTTTCACCGCCGTTCGTGGGGAGGGTGTTAAAAACCTGTTTACGCTGAACCATTAACGGCGCATATTCTCGTTCATACTGATTTTGTCGGAACGCATCGACGACGCCTGTTTCTGCGCGTGCCGAGTCTTCCGAAGCATCGACACCCTCTATCTCCGTTCGTGCTGAGCCTGTCGAAGTATGAACGGACGCGCAAGGGCTTCCAAAAGCCTCTTTAATCAGCCTCCTTCGACAAACTCAAGGAAAGAGAGTTCCTGGCCTTTCCAGTCCTTACCCTTCGACAGGCTCAGGGCGAACGGACTGGAAAGGCATTCTCCGGACAAGCATCTTTTGGATTTAAAAATAGCTTAAGGACGTTGTTTTTATACTCTGCCCTGTTTTTGCCATTCGTGGTGAGCGCGTTAGAGACCTGTCCGCGCTGAGTCTGCCGAACCATCGATACCCTCTATCCCTGTTCGTGTTGATTTCGCCGGAACACGTTGACGACATCTATTTCCGTTCGTGCTGAGCTTGTCGAAGTATGAACGGGCGCGCAAGGGCTTTTCAAATATCTTCCTGGTTAATGACTTGAACAGCTGTTCCCTTTCAGTCAATCCAGCCTTTCCAATCCTTACCCTTCGACAAGCTTCCTTCGCCAGGCTCAGGACAGGCAGGGCGAACGGCAAAAAACAGAACGCGCGGGAAAAAAACCTTTTCGCGCCATGCTAGAATGAATGTCTTTGTTTTTCATGGGTCTTTTATGTTTTCCGGAATCGTCGCCGCTCTCGGTCATATCACAAAACTGACGCCGCGCAATGATGGCGCGTCGACTGTCCGACTGACCATTGACGGGGGCGGGCTGGATATGCGCGATGTGGATATCGGCAATTCAATCGCCTGTAACGGCGTCTGTCTGACCGTTGTCGAACGCGCCGCGGGGGGCTTTTCCGCCGATGTTTCTCCGGAAACCCTCTCTTGCACGACCGGTCTTGCAGCCCCCGGCCCGATCAATCTTGAAAAGTCGCTGCGGCTGGCCGACTATCTGGGCGGCCATCTCGTTTCGGGCCATGTTGACGGCGCCGGCACGGTAACGCGCTTCGATCCCGTTGGCGATAACCGCCTGCTGGCCATTCGCGCGCCGGAAAATCTCAAGCGTTATATCGCCCGCAAAGGCTCCGTCTGCGTCAATGGCGTCAGCCTGACTGTGAATTCCGTTGAGGATGCTGACTTTTCGGTCAACCTGATTCCGCATACGCTGGAGGTTACGACACTCGGATTCCTGAAACCCGGCGATCAGGTCAATCTCGAAATCGATTTGATCGCGCGTTATGTCGAACGGATGCTGACGGCGGACGGCGACGCGCAATGAGCTTTTCCAGAAAATCCGGCCCGCGCCCATGACCGCGCATTCCGCTGTATCTTCCGCCGTCCACGGCGCTTCGGAAATCGCGCCGGTCGAGGAGATCGTCGCCGAGCTTCGCGCCGGACGCATGATCGTTCTCGTCGACGACGAAGCGCGCGAAAACGAGGGCGATTTGATCTTTGTTTCCGAACACGTCACGCCGGACGCGATCAATTTCATGGTTACCCACGGACGCGGCCTGGTCTGCCTGACGATTACCGAGGCGCGCGCGCGCCAGCTCGGGCTGTCGCCCATGGCACGCGATAACAAAAGTCCTTTCAATACGGCATTTACTACGTCCATCGAGGCCGCGAGCGGCGTTACGACCGGTATTTCGACGCACGACAGGGCGCGGACTATCCGCGCCGCCATCGCCCGGGACGCGGGGCCGGACGATATCGTCCAGCCGGGACATGTTTTTCCGATCATCGCCCGCCCGGGTGGCGTCCTTGTGCGGGCAGGCCATACCGAAAGCGGCTGCGATCTCGCTCAAATGGCCGGTTTCGAACCTTCCGCCGTGCTTTGCGAAATCCTCAAGGACGACGGGACAATGGCGCGTCTGCCGGATCTCAAGAAATTCGCGCGCCGGCACGGTCTGAAAATCGGCACAATCGCCGATCTGATCGAATTCCGGAGCCGGAATGAAACACTCGTCGAACGCGCATTCAGTTGTCCCATGACACTCGCGAGCGAAGCGTTTACCCTGCACGCCTATATCGACCGGATCGGCAAGGAAACGCATCTGGCGCTTACGTGCGGCCAGATTTCTCCAGAACGCGAAACCCTCGTCCGCGTTCATGAGCCTCTTTCGGTTCTCGATTTCATCGGCCCGGCGCGGAACGCTTTTCCGCTTGAGCAGGTTCAGAAGGTCATCGCCGCCGCCGGATCCGGCGTCATCGTTCTTTTGCGGCGCGCCGAATCCGGCGAAAATCTTCTTGACGCGCTCCGCGAGACCGGCGCGGATACCGCCAGCCGCTGGGATCCGCGTCTTTATGGAATCGGCGCGCAAATTTTGCGCGACCTCGGCGTGCGAAAGATGAAATTGATCGCCAGCCCGCGCCATTTGCCCAGCATGGCCGGTTTTGGACTGGAGGTCACGTCCCAGATTGCTTCACTGGAAACGCCGCGCGGCGAATAAACGCTTCTTCGGCGTTCCACGCTTGAACAGACACTGGAGTTTTCATGCCTCAGCACTCACCGCTTCATCAACATGCCGCCCCCATCGAAGGGAAAGGCCGCTCCATCGGCATCGTTTCGAGCCGCTTCAATCCGGAATGCTGCGAAGGGTTGCTTGCCGCGTGTGTGGAGGAACTCCGGAATCTCGGCGCGGATGCCGTCGAAATCCTGACCGTGCCTGGCGCGCTCGAAATCCCTCTGGCCCTGCAATCCCTGGCGAACACGCGGCGTTTCGATGCGCTCATCGCGCTGGGAGCGGTCATTCGTGGTGAAACCTATCATTTCGAGGTCGTTTCAAATGAATCCTGCCGGGGCGTGATGGAAGTTCAGCTCGATACCGGCATCCCGGTGGCAAACGGCATTTTGACGTGCGATGATGAAAATCAGGCGCGGGCGCGAATGCGTGAAAAAGGCGTCGATTGCGCTCGCGCGGCCGTCGAAATGGCAAACCTGCTCCGCCGCCTCAAGAACGAGAGGACCACATGAGCACTGCACCGCGTCAGAAACCTTCGAAAACGGCGTCTTCACCGCGCCGCCGCGCGCGCGAATTCGCGCTTCAGGGGCTTTATCAGCGGCTTCTTGGCAACGACGATGAAGCTTCCATCGAATCCCAGCCGCGCGAGGCGCGGGATTTTGACAAGGCGGACGGCGCTTTTTTCACTGCCCTTCTGCGCGGCGTTTTCAGCCAGCGCGCCACGCTCGAAGACATGCTCAAGACGTATCTCGACCGCCCGTATAAAGAGCTTTCGCCAGTGGAAGCCGCCGTTCTTTTAATCGGCGCGTTCGAGCTGGCCAACTATCCGCAAACCCCTTACCGCGTGATCATCAACGAGGCGATTGAACTCGCCAAGAATTTCGGGGGCACGGATGGCCATAAGTACGTCAACGGCGTGCTCGACAAGCTCGCGTTCCGCCTGCGCCCCGCCGAAGCCGCCGCGAAACGCGCTTCTTCCCGAAGCCCCTAGAGCGGATCAACGGACGATGGCGTTCATCGTTTATCCTGCCTCTCCCATTCCTTCGCCACTCCTTCGAGACGCCCTCTCCCGCTTGGCGAGAGAGGGGCGTTTCTACCTCCCGTCCGCGGGAAAAGAATCGGGGAAGAAGGCCATGTCTCCCCACGAAAGGACACTTCTCCCGCAAGCGGAAGATATCCGTTACCCCTCTCCCGTGCGTGGAAGAGGAGCGGGGGGAAGAGGGAAAGCGCGGACGCGTGTCTCCCCATGCCGTAGAAAATATCCGGCGCAAAACAGATGCGCCATGTTTTATTGACCTGCCTCCAGTATTCCGCCGCCGGACATCATGACTTCTGAATTCGACCTGATCGCGCGTCATTTCGTCCGGCCCGCGCCACAAACCATACTCGGCCCCGGCGACGATGGCGCGCTGTTCGTGCCATCGCCCGGCATGACGCTGGCCGTCACGGCCGATATGCTCGTTTCCGGAACCCACTTCTTTCCGGATGCCGATCCTGAAAAACTCGGATGGAAGGCTCTGGCGGTCAGTCTTTCCGATCTTGCCGCGATGGGCGCGCGGCCCCGGTGGGCGCTTCTCGCGCTCAGCCTCCCCGCCGCTGACGAAAACTGGCTGGCCCGTTTTTCGGCAGGGCTGTTCGCCTGCGCGCGGCGTTACGGCGTCGATCTGGCTGGCGGCGATACGACGCGCGGGCCGCTGAACCTGTGCGTTACGGCTTTCGGCGAGCTTCCGGCTGGAACGGCAATGCGCCGCGATGCCGCGCAGGCGGGGGACGATCTCTGGATTTCCGGCCTGCCGGGACTCGCCGCGCTCGGCCTTGCGCATTTGCGAGGGGAAGCCGCCCTTCCCGGAAAAATCCTCGGCATGTGTCTCGACCGGCTTGAAAAGCCTTTGCCTCGCGTGGAATTGGGCCTTGCCCTGCGCGAGGAAGCGCTCGCTCGCGCCGTGATCGATATTTCCGACGGTTTGCTGGCCGATGCCGGACATCTGGCCGAATCTTCCAGCCTTGACGCTGATATCGACGCTTTCCGCCTGCCTGGTCCTTTTCCTGCGATGCCGTCCGCGCTTTTCGAAACATTCCGTAAAGCGTCTCTTTCCGGCGGCGACGATTATGAGCTGGCTTTTTCAGCCGCGCCCGGACAACGCGAGGCAATCGCCGCGCTGGGAAGGCGCCTTGACCTCCCCTTGTGGCGTATCGGCCGTTTTTCGCGTGGCCGGGGAAAAACGCGGCTCCTTGACGAACAGGGCGGAACGCTTCCCGTCATCTACAAAGGATTCGATCATTTTGCTGAAACTTCCCGGTAAACCGCCTTCACTGCGTTTTTTGTTTTCGCATCCAGCGCATCTCATCGCTTGCGGTTTCGGCAGCGGTCTTTCGCCGGTTGCGCCCGGAACCGCGGGCAGCGCGTTCGCTCTTTTGACTTTCCCGCTGTTGCGCGCGTGGATGGGCGAAATGGAACTTCTTTTTTTCCTTCTCGTCTGTTTTATCGCCGGGATTCCCGCTGCCGGGCGGACAGCGCGTGATTGCGGAACGGATGATCCCGGCTGCGTCGTCTGGGATGAAATCGTTCCCTTGTGGCTCGTGCTTGTTTTTTGTCCGTCCGGCTGGCTGTGGCAACTCGCCGCTTTTCTTCTTTTCCGGTTTTTCGACATCGTCAAGCCGCAGCCAGCGCGTTTTTTCGATGAAAACGTCAAGAACGGTTTCGGTATCATGGCGGATGATCTGTTCGCCGGGCTTTATACGTTTCTCGCGCTTCAGATTCCGCGTTTTTTTTCATGAGCGTCCCCGGCTTCCACTCCCCCCGTCATCCCGGTCAAAAAACGCTTGAGGCGCTCGCTCTCCGGATCGCGCGTCTGTTTTCCGAAAACGGACTGCGGCTCGCGAGCGCCGAATCCTGTACCGGCGGATGGGCCGCTCAATGCCTGACGGCCATTCCCGGCAGTTCAGCCTGGTTCGACCGGGGCTTCGTCTGCTATTCAAACGATGCGAAACGCGAAATGCTTGGCGTGCCGGCCGCGATACTCAAACGTCACGGCGCTGTCAGCGAACCAGCAGCGGCAGCCATGGCGTCCGGCGCGCTGCATCACAGCCGCGCGGACTGGGCGTTGTCGGTCACGGGCATCGCCGGCCCGGACGGAGGAACGCCCGTCAAACCGAAAGGAACCGTCTGTTTCGGCTGGGCAAACCATGAAAGCTGTGAAACCCTGACATACCGCTTCGACGGCTCACGGGAAGCGGTACGCGCGCAATCGGTTTTTTGCGCTTTCGACGGCCTGGTGCGACGTGTTGCTTCGACTGCCGTCCGTCGTCCTTGAGTCTCTTTGGGAACATTCCCTAAAACACTTTATTCTGTTCCTGACACCCTGCTCTCCCTGAAGCGGGGTGATTCATCGTAAAACCAATTCCGGTTTGAAACCCCGCCCTGAGCCTGACGAAGGAAGCACGTCAGAGGCTCGTTTTCCAGTCCGTTCGCCCTGCCCCGTCCTGAGCGCCTGTCGAAGTCGTGTTTTTCAATCCGTTCGCCCTGAGCTTGTCGAAGGGTAAGGATTGAAAAACCATTCATGATCTGGGGCGTCCGTTCATACTTCGACAGGCTCAACACGAACGGAGATAGAGGGTGTCGAAGGGGAAGGATTGAAAAACGATTCGAAGAAAGAATCGGGACTGGAAAGGCGGAGCGCCCGTTCATATGGTTCGACAAAGCTCACCACAGGCTTCGACAGGCTCAGCACGAACGGGGATAGGCGTCGTCAACGTGTTCCGACAAAACCAGTACGAACGGGGATAGAGGGTGTCGAAGGTTCGGAAGACTCAGCGCGGACGGGTTTTCCCACTCCCGTTCATCCTGAGCTTGTCGAAGGATACTAATTAAAATAACGTTCTTAAGCTATTTTTAATTTCTTTGGGTTTCCGGAGATCACTTTTCCAATCCATTCATCCCCCGTCCTGAAGCTGTCGAAGGAAATGTGTTAGAAGCCTGTTTTTCAGTCCGTTCGCCCTGCTTGTCCTGAGCTTGACGAAGGAAGCTTGTCGAAGGGTAAGGATTGAAAAACCATTCATGATCTGGAGCGTCCGCTCCTACTTCGACAGGCTCAGCACGAACGGAAATAGAGGGGGTCGAAGGGTAAGGACTGGAAAGGCGGAGCGTCCGTTCCTACTTCGACAAGCTCAGCACGAACGGAGATAGAGGGTGTCGAAGGGTTCCGGCAAAATCAACACAAACGGAAATAGGCGCTGTCAAAGGAGAAGGATTGAAAAACGATTCGAAGAAAGATTCAGGACGGGAAAGGCGGCGCACGCGGTCTTACTTCGACAAGCTCAGCACGAACGGGGATAAGCGCCGTCGATGTGTTTCGACACGAAACAGAGACAAACGCTTTATAGGCT
Organism: Accumulibacter sp.; assembly: GCA_031280565.1. Lineage (GTDB taxonomy): Bacteria > Pseudomonadota > Gammaproteobacteria > Burkholderiales > Rhodocyclaceae > Propionivibrio. The sequence goes on from JAITGN010000092.1 coordinate 16,294, forward strand.
ATTTCTCACGTAATTCATCGTACAACCAACTCCGGTTTGAAACCCCGCCCTTCAGGGCGGTGCGGAGGTTGAAAGCCCGGCCTGAAAGCCGGGGTTTCGACCGTAGCCATTGGCAAGGGGATGCAAACCCCTTGCCAATGATGTTAGATCGACAGCGGCTTCCGGGCTGTCGCTAATTTCTTGCTCCCTCAAATTATTTATACGTTTTTTAAATGTTTTTATAAATTTTCTTAATAAAATTGCTTAAAAACGTTCTTAAATTCGTAAGTGTTTTTATTTTCAGGTTCGTTTAATCAAATAAAATCACTTGAAAACGTCTGTCCAATTTATGTCTATATCGTTTATTGGTGTGTTTTTCAACTATTTTTCTTGTAAAACAAGCGTTTCATTATCATTATTCCGGAATATTTTTACTGATTTCGTTGAATATGGCCGAATCGGCGCTTCCCCGAAAAGCCGTTCCGCGCGCGAACATGTTGCCAGCATTCATGCCGAAGTCTAGAATTGCTGGCTTGGGGGAAAACAGTGAAAACGGCCAGCAAGAAATTAGCGACAGCCCTTCAGGGCGGGGTTTCAAACCGGAGTTAGTTTTACGATGAAGTGGTATCTCGTTCATACAAAACCGCGTCAGGAACATGTCGCGCTGATTAACCTCGAACGCCAAGGGTATGCGTGCTATCTTCCTCTCGTTCCGGAAGAAAAACTTCGTCGGAGGAAACTCTCCATTGTGAATGAGCCTCTGTTCCCGCGCTATCTCTTCATTCATCTGGACCACGGAGAGAACGCCAAAGACTGGGGGCCGATACGCTCCACGCGCGGCGTAAGCCGCCTGGTCGCCTTCGGAAATGAGCCGGCTTGCATCGATGAAAACCTGATCGGCCTCCTGCGCGCGCGGGAACGTTTCGCACAGGGCGCTCCCGCGCCGCTTTTCAGCCCGGACGAACGGCTCAGACTTGTCGATGGCGCTTTCGCGGGAATCGACGCCGTGTATCAGATGACGGACGCCGAAGGACGCGCCATGGTATTGATTGAGCTTTTGAGCAAATCTGTCCAAATGACCGTGCCGCTGACCTGTCTTCGCAAAATCGCCTGACCTTGCCGCGCGTTTCTGCCGTCCTTTGTTTTATGCCTGTCTTGTGGCAAAATTCCTTGAATGCCGGAGCCGTCCAGCGGAGTTGGACGCGTTTCGATTCGCGCCGGTTCGTCTTGTCGTTTCCGCGCGGATTTTCCGGCCGCGCCAGCCGACCGTGAAACGGCAGGGCGGTAGCGTGCCTGTATTCATGTTTCAATCCACGCCTGTAATCGGACAAGAACGTGCGACAAGCATTGAAAAAGTAATGCCTTTCCCGCGCAATCATTCCCCTGAAGGGAACAGCCAGAGTTAGTGTGAATAATGACTATCGACGCTCACGCTCCTGATCTGACCACCGTCATTCTCTGCGGCGGCTCGGGAACGCGCCTGTGGCCCCTGTCACGTAAAAGCCTTCCCAAGCAGTTCGTTCCACTCATCGGCGACAAAAGCCTTTTACAGATGACGCTGGAACGAGCCGTCGCGCTTTCTCCGGGTCTTCCGCCCATTCTCGTCGCAGCGGACGAACACCGTTTCACGGTGACCGGAATCCTGCACTCCGCGAACACGCGCGGCGATATTCTTCTGGAACCCACAGCCCGCAATACGGCAGCGGCTATCGCGATTTCGGCGCTACATGCCCGCCGCCAGGGACGGGACATGCTTCTTTTCTGTCCCGCCGACCACCATATTCCGGACACCGCCGCCTTCCTTCAGTCGATACGCCGAGGATGCGCCGCCGCCCTTTCGGGCGCGATTGTGACGTTCGGGGTTTGTCCGTCCTTTCCAAGCGCCGCCTACGGATACATCCGCCGGGGGCAATGCCGGGATGACGGCGTTTATGACGTTGAGCGTTTTATTGAAAAACCGGATGTGGAAACCGCGCGGGAACTGCTGCTTTCGAACACGGTTTTCTGGAACGCGGGGATTTTTCTGGCGCGTTCCGGCGCGATTCTCGCCGCGATGGAAAAGCACGCGCCGGATATTCTCGGCGCTTGCCAGGCCGCGATGGACAATTCCACTCGGGATGTTTCGCCGGACGGATATCTTTTCGTCCGGCCCGAAACCGGAAGTTTCATGGCTTGCCGCTCGCAAAGCATCGATTACGCCGTAATGGAGCCGCACAGGGATATCGCCGTCACGCCCCTTGACGGCCAATGGAGCGATGTTGGCAGCTGGGACGCCGTAGCCAGGCTCGCCGAAGCCGATGAAAACGGCAACAAAACACGAGGACAAGCCTGGTCGCATCTTGCCAAAAACACGTTCATTTACGCGCCGTACCGCCCCGTCGTGGCGCTTGGTACCCGCGATCTTTTGCTCGTCGATACGCCGGACGCTGTTCTGGTAGCTCATCGCGACGCGGCGGAACAGGTCAAGGACGTCGTGGCGCGGCTGGAAGAAAACCACTGCGCGCAAGCGCTTGCGCACCGCAAGGTTGCCCGCCCATGGGGGTGGTATGACACCATCGATACCGGCGAGCGTTTTCTGGTCAAGCGGATCGGCGTCAAACCCGGAGCAAGTCTAAGCCTTCAAAAGCATGTTCACCGGGCGGAACATTGGGTCGTCGTCCGGGGATGCGCCGAAGTCGTCCGCGCCGACGAGACTTTCCGTCTGAATGAAAACCAGTCGGCCTATATCCCCATGGGGGTGGTTCATCGCCTGAAAAACCCCGGGGATGCGGAGCTGGAAATCATCGAAGTCCAATCGGGTGATTATCTGGGCGAAGACGACATCATCCGCCTGGAAGATATTTATGGAAGAGAGACGCCCTCGTCATGAGCCTTCCACCCAAAATCTATGTCGCGGGACACCGGGGGATGGTTGGCTCGGCGATCATCCGGCATTTGCTGAAATCCGGGCATCCCGAAGAACGCCTGTTCCGGCGAACGCGCGATGAACTCGATCTGACGGATCAAAAAGCCGTCCGCGATTTTTTCCACGCGGAAAGCCCCGATCTGGTCTACCTGGCCGCCGCGAAAGTTGGAGGAATCCACGCGAATACGGCCTATCCGGCCGATTTCATTTACCGGAACCTGGCAATCCAGGCCAATGTCATCGACTCGGCATTCCGCTGCGGTGTAAAGAAACTTCTTTTTCTCGGGTCAAGCTGCATCTATCCCAGGCTCGCCGCCCAACCCATGCCGGAAGACGCCTTGCTGACCGGTGCGCTTGAACCGACCAATGAGCCTTACGCGATCGCGAAGATCGCCGGAATAAAACTGTGCGAGAGCTATAACCGTCAATACGGCGTCGATTACCGGAGCGCGATGCCGACCAATCTTTACGGGCCGGGCGACAATTACCATCCCGAAGATTCACACGTCGTCTCGGCGCTGATCCGGCGTTTTCACGAGGCAAAACTCGCGGAATCGCGCGAAGTCGTCATTTGGGGAACGGGAAAACCGCGGCGCGAATTTCTTTACGTTGATGACATGGCTTCCGCGTGCGTCCACATCATGTCTCTCGACAAGCCTCTTCTCGACCGGCATACCCGGCCAATGCTCAGCCATATCAACATCGGTTACGGAAAGGATATTTCGATCGCCGAACTCGCCAGCCTCATTCAGGAAACTGTCGGTTATCGCGGAAAACTCCGTTTCGACACGTCCCGGCCCGATGGCGCGCCCCGCAAACTGATGGACAGCGCCCGCCTCGGCCTCCTCGGGTGGCGTCCGGTCATCGGGCTGCGGCAGGGACTGAAACGGGCCTATGAGGATTTCACCGCCAACCATGCTCTTCCCGCCTGAAGGAAAAACCATGTCTCTTCCACAAAAAACAGCGCTCATCACTGGTGTTACAGGACAGGACGGCGCCTATCTGGCCGATTTTCTTTTGGGGAAAGGCTACATCGTCCACGGCATCAAGCGCCGGACGTCGTTATTCAATACCGACCGGATCGACCATCTTTATCATGACCGCCATGAAAAAGACGTTCGCTTCTTTTTGCACCACGGCGATTTGACCGACAGTTCCAGCCTGATCCGCATCATCCAGCAGACGCGGCCGGATGAAATTTACAATCTCGCCGCTCAAAGCCATGTCGCCGTCAGTTTTGAGGAACCGGAATATACCGCCAATTCAGACGCCTTGGGCGCGCTCCGGCTTCTTGAGGCCATCCGTATTCTCGGACTGGAAAAGAAAACGCGCTTTTATCAGGCCAGCACTTCCGAGCTTTTCGGGCTTGTGCGTGAAACACCGCAAAAGGAAACGACGCCTTTCTATCCGCGCAGCCCCTATGCTGTCGCAAAACTTTACGCTTACTGGATCACCGTCAATTACCGCGAAGCGTATGGCATGTACGCGTGCAACGGCATCCTGTTCAATCACGAAAGTCCGGTTCGCGGCGAAACTTTTGTCACGCGCAAGATTACCCGCGCGCTCGCGCGCATCAAACTCGGCTCACAGGACTGCCTTTATCTCGGCAATCTGGGCGCCAAGCGCGATTGGGGGCACGCCAGGGATTACGTCAAAATGCAATGGCTGATGCTGCAACAGGAAACCCCGGACGATTTTGTCATCGCGACCGGCGTTCAGTACAGTGTGCGCGATTTCGTCAACGCGGCCGCCAAAGCGCTGGGGATGAAAATTTCCTGGGAGGGCCAAGGCGTCGACGAGAAAGCTTATCTCTCTTCGGGGAAATGTATCATCGCGGTCGATCCGCGCTATTTCCGGCCGACCGAGGTCGAAACCCTGCTGGGCGATTCGGGCAAGGCCAGAACAAAATTGGGCTGGACGCCCGAAACATCGTTTCACGAACTCGTCGCCGAGATGGTCAGGGAAGATCTGAAATCGGCCGAACGCGACGAACTGGTAAAACATCACGGCTATAAAATCATGGAACACAACGAATAACGCGGAGGAAATGCTACCGGCATGGACAGGAAAATATTGGTCACCGGCGGTGCCGGTTTTCTGGGATCGCACCTTTGCGACCGCCTCGTCGCTGATGGCGCGGATGTTCTCTGCGTGGACAATTTCTTCACCGGAAGCCGGCGCAATGTGCTCCACCTGATTCGCAACCCGTCTTTCGAGCTTTTGCGCCATGACATAACGTTTCCGTTGTATGTTGAGGTCGATCGCATTTTCAATCTGGCGTGTCCCGCGAGTCCGGTGCATTATCAACACGACCCGGTACAGACGACAAAGACCAGCGTGCACGGATCAATCAACATGCTCGGACTGGCCAAAAGAACCCGCGCGCGCATTCTTCAGGCGTCGACCAGTGAGGTCTACGGAGACCCCGAACTTCATCCGCAGCCGGAAAGCTATTGGGGCCGCGTGAATCCTGTCGGCCTTCGTAGCTGTTATGACGAAGGGAAACGCTGCGCGGAGACTCTGTTTTTTGATTATCACCGCCAGCACCGCCTGGAAATAAAGGTCATGCGCGTCTTCAACACTTATGGCCCGCGCATGCATCCGAACGATGGCCGCGTGGTCAGCAATTTCATCGTCCAGGCGCTCCGGAACGAGAATATTACGATTTATGGCGACGGGCGGCAGACACGAAGTTTTTGTTATGTGGACGACCTGATTGACGCCATGTTGCTCTTGATGGCAAGTCCGCCCGACTTCACCGGCCCGGTCAATGCCGGAAATCCGGATGAATTTACGATGCTCGAACTCGCCGAAACCGTGTTGCGAATCGTTGGCGGAAAATCGAAACTCGTCTTCCTCTCGCTTCCGCCGGACGATCCCAAACAGCGAAAACCCGATATTCAGCTCGCGCGAACCCGCCTGCAATGGGCACCAAAAGTGACACTCGAAGACGGTCTGAAAGAAACCGTTGCCTATTTCCGGAAACTATTGAATGTCTGACTGGCAGCTCAAAACCCCTGTCGCTTTCCTCATATTCAACCGGCCCGGCACAACGGCTCGCGTATTCGCGGAAATCGCCCGTGCACGACCGCCCAGGCTGTTGGTGGTGGGAGACGGCCCGCGCGCCAACCGCGCCGGAGAAGCCGAACAGGTCGCGGCCACCCGCGCCATCATCGAAAGGGTGGATTGGCCTTGCGAGGTCTCGACCCATTTTTCCGATGTCAATCTTGGATGCAAAAGCCGCGTCTCCAGCGGGATCGACTGGATTTTCGAACAAGTCGAAGAAGCCATTATTCTGGAGGACGATTGCCTGCCCCATCCGACTTTCTTCCGGTTCTGCGAGGAATTGCTCGGAAAGTACCGCGAGGACGAGCGTATCGTGATGATCTGCGGAACCAACACGGCTTCCAGAAACGCCTCCGGAAAGGACAGCTATTATTTTTCGGGATACCCTCACATATGGGGATGGGCAAGCTGGCGGCGCAGCTGGAAAAATTACGATGTTCATATGAAACGCCTTCCCGAGCTTTTACAAAACCGTTTTTTCATGGAGAAATTCGAGAGCAGGCGCGAATATCGGTATTGGTCCAGAATCTTTCTTTCGGTTTTCTCGGGGAAGGTCGACACCTGGGACGCCCAGGTGTGTTTCATGGCGTTCCGTATGTCCACCTTATCGATATTTCCAAATGTCAATCTTGTCAGCAACATCGGTTTTGGAATCGACGCGACGCATACCTTCAGAAAAAACGGACTGGACAATCTGCCGACCGCGCCGATTCAATGGCCATTGACACACCCCAAACTCATGGCTCCGAATCTTGCCGCTGAATCCGAGCGCAAAAAAAAGGAAGGGATAGGAGCATCAAGGTGGATGAGGGGCCTGAAATACCTGTTGAACAGAATCGGACTCGCATGAAGCAGATTTTCGACGATTACGTGAATAACTCGTTTGGAGCGGAAGCACAGGCAACGCGCAAGTTCGGCCAGTTTACGCATAACTACAGGGTTTTTTTTCCGGACAACCGCGACGCGAAAGTGCTGGACATCGGCGTCGGGCGCGGCGAGATGCTCACGTGTATGCGTGACTGGGGATACAAAAATTATATTGGAATCGACATATCCCCTTCGACAATCAAATTCTGCGCAGCTCTTGGACTGAACTGCTTGCAGGTCGAAGATAGCGAACGCTTTCTCTTGGAACACGCCGGTCAGTTCGACGCGATTACCCTCCTGGACGTTCTTGAGCATATAAAAAAAGAAAAAGTCATCGCGTTTCTGCAAGCGCTTCGGGCCGGGCTGAAACCCGGTGGAGTTTTGATCATCCAGCTTCCGAATCTACAGGCTCCGGATGGCTACCTGCATCGTTACAACGACATCACACATGAAGTCGGTTACATAGAACATAGCCTGGCGCAGGTGCTGATGGCGGCGGGATTCGAAGAATTCACCTTCAGGGGATTTGAGGAATTTGTCTTCGGAACGCCTGTCGAATGGATCCGGAAAATTTGCAGATGCCTGCACTGGCTCGCGGTCAGGGCGTTGCGCGCCGCCGACGGGAACGTCAACCCGAAAATCCTGAATCCCGTATTCTGCGCGATCGTCTACAAGGATAAAGGATAAATAGACATGGCGCGTTTTTCACACCGCCCGGTTTCGCGCAAGAGCATAAATTGAAACTGCAAAAAACGCTAAAACCCGGATTGCGTTTCATCGCATCCATCCTGCTCCACGTGTTTGATTCGGCTGTTTTATTGAACCGGAATGCCAGAGGCAGAAGCGCCGTCATCGTCCGCACAGACGCCATCGGAGACTTCATTCTTTGGCTGCCCTACGCGAAAAAATTCTGTGGCGAACTGCGCTCAAGGAATGAAAGAATCGTATTCGTATGCAATTCCGTTTGGGCGGATTTCGCCAGATCGGAATTACCGGTTGAAATTTTTCCGGTCGAGCGTTCGCGTTTCCGGTCGAATCTGTCTTACCGCTTTCGCATCCTGCGCTCGCTGGCCCGCATCGGCGCGGACCGGGTCTATCATCCGGTTCTTTCCCGCGATTCGATTGTTGGTGACAGCATCGTCCACGCCTGCGGCGGTTATGCTTATGGTTTTTCCGGAAATGCGGGAAATCAGTCCCGCGCGGAAGAATGGCTTGGAAACCGGAGCTACAGCGCATTGCTTCCCGCTGGCGCGCCGCTTCGCCATGAAACGGCATATCATGAAATGTTTCTGACCTGGATACTGAAAACAGCCTGGGCTCCGGAGGAAAAAATTTCCTTTCCGGCGCGAAAAAAAACCGGCGCGGCCTATTGGGTTCTCGTGCCGGGTGCTGGAAAAAAAGAACGGAGATGGCCTTTGGACAGTTTTTCCCGGCTAATCGAAAAGATTTCCCGGGATTTTCCTGATTTGCGTCTGAAACTTCTCGGTTCGGCGCCGGAGCGAAATTTATGCCAGAAACTGCTCGACGCCTCGAAAATCGAAACTGAAAACCTCGCAGGCCAAACCAGTCTGGCCCAAATGTTTGAAATCATCGCTTCCGCCTCTTTTTTTATCGGTAACGAATCATCGGGAGGACACATGGCCGCCTTGCTTCAAGTGCCTTCGGTCTGCATCGTCGGAGGCGGGCATTTCGGCCGTTTCATGCCCTATACGCCCGAACGTCATGTCACAAGAAAACCGCCCGCCGTTGCATCCAGTGAAATGGCATGCTATGGATGCAACTGGCAATGCCGGTTTTCACCCGATCCATCCGGCTCGGCGCCGTGCGTTGCCCGTATCACTGTCGAGGAAGTCCACTCCGCCCTTGGACGAACACTCTCCATAACAGATACGACACCCTGAAATGTCTTTCGCCTTTCCCCGAATCAGTATCATCACCCCCAGTTTCAACCAGATTCAGTTTCTGGAACGGACTATCGATTCCGTGTTAAGCCAGGGTTATCCTGATCTCGAATACATTATCATCGACGGGGGATCGACGGACGGCAGCGCCGACATCATCCGGAAATACAGCGATGACCTCGCTTTCTGGGTCAGCGAACCGGATCGCGGTCAGGCGCACGCCATCAACAAGGGGCTGCGTCGCGCGACAGGGGAATGGGTCGCGTGGCAGAACTCTGACGACCTGTTCTGTCCAGGCGCGTTCAGGAATTTTTCCGAAGCAGCCGCCCAATGCGGCGAAGCCGCACTGATTATCGGAAACATGAATCTTATTGACAAGGACGACCGCCTGATCCGCGATATCAAATATGTGACGCCCACATACGATGCCTTGCGGGCCGAAGGGATGGTTCTGACGAATCAGGCGGCGTTCTGGCGGCGCTCTGTCCATGACAGATTGGGATTTCTTGATGAAGAACTTGCCTATGGCTTTGATTACGAATGGTTTTTACGTCTTTTGCGCGACAACAAAGCCGTTCATGTCAATCAGACATGGGGCGGCTTGCGTCTTCACGAAGCGACAAAAACCCATAACAGCCCCACCGGATTCGATGAAGAATACCGCAAGATTCTCGCCGGACGCGAGGCTTCCACCGCTGCCAGGCGTTATCACCAGCTGCGCCGTCTTTTTCTGATGCTCATGCAGGGAAATTTCAACTACGTTCTGCGCGGCATCGGCCGTCGTCTGACATGTTGAAAATCAGCGTCATCACCGTGGCGTTCAATGCCGCTGACACCATTGAAAAAACACTGGCGTCTGTCGCTTCCCAGGATCATCCGGCGCTGGAACATATCGTTATCGACGGCGATTCGACGGATGGGACGCTTGAGGTCATCAAGCGCCACGGCCAGCATATCGCCTGCCTGATCTCCGAACCCGACCGGGGAATCTACGACGCGATGAACAAGGGACTCAAGCTGGCCAGCGGAGACGTTCTCTGTTTTCTGAACGCGGACGATTTTTATGCATCACCCTGCGTGATTTCCAGGGTTGCCGATGAAATGGAAAAATTCAAACTTGACGCTTTGCTGGGAGACATCGCGTTTTTTCATCCCGCGCATCCGGAACAGATCATCCGCCGCTATAATTCAGGTGCTTTCCGCCCCGATCGATTGGCATACGGCTGGATGCCCGCGCATCCCGCCTTTTTTCTGAAACGGGCTATCTATGAACGTGTCGGACAATTCAAAACGGATTACACGATAGCGGGCGATTTTGAATTCATCGCGCGCGCATTCTCAAAAGTGAGTATCCACTATCGGTGTTTTCCTGAAATACTCGTCAAAATGCGGCTTGGGGGAATCAGTAATGCCGGAATCCGCTCCCGGCTTTTGTTGAACCGCGAAATTCTTCGCGCGTGCCGCGAAAACGGACTCAAAACCAGCGTGTGGAAACTTTCCTTACGCTATCCCATAAAATTGCTCGAATTGTTCAGGCGATGACAACGCTCATCACAGGCGCAACCGGTTTCATTGGCCGCTGCCTCGCGCAGGCGGGAGAGAGGCGCATGACAAGAAATCCGGCCGGACGGCCCGGCGAAGTCAAGGGCGATCTGCTTGACCCCGCCTCTCTTGAAACAGCATGCGACGGCATGGAAACCGTCTTCCACTGCGCCGGTTACGCGCATACCCTTGTATCCGCTGACCCCGCCAGCCATTGGAGAATCAATTACGAGGGGACGTGCAATCTCTTGAAGGCCGCCGGCCAGGCAGGAGTCCGGCGTTTCGTGTTTCTTTCCAGCGTTCTCGCGATGGCAAGCGCCGGCGATGCCTGCGTCGACGAAGAACATCCAGGCGATCCCGTTTCACTCTACGGCAAAGCCAAACGCGCGGCTGAAGAAGCCGTTTTCGACGCAAGCGCGAAATACGGGATGCACGCGGTCGTTCTGCGCCTGCCCTTGGTCTACGGAAAAGGCGCCCGGGGAAATATGGCGCACATGGTTCGCGGAATCCGCGCCGGATGGCTTCCGCCGTTGCCCGATACAAAAAACCGGCGGTCGCTCATTCACGTCTCGGACGCCGTTGCGGCGATACGTCTTGTTTCCGGAGACGCGCGCGCGAATGCCAGAACGTACATCGTCGCGGATCCGCGCCCTTATTCCGGCCGCGAGATTTATGACGCGCTGCGCGAAGCGCTGGGGATGCCGCCGGCCCGCTGGCGAATTCCGGCGCGGCTGTTCCGTTTCGGCGGACGGTTTGGCGACATGCTGGTCGCTGTTTCCGGAAAAGCGTTACCCATGCCTTCAGGACTGGTTTCCCGCTTTCTCGACTCGGCGTGCTACTCGCCCGAGCGCATCAAAAAAGAGCTGGGCTGGTCTGCCGCCACCGGATTGATGGACGGACTGCGGGAGATGCTATCCCGATGAAACGCTGCTTCGATTTTTCCCTGGCTATTGTCGCGGGCATCATTTTCGCGTTGCCGTTGCTTGTCATCTCAATCCTTGTCCGCTTGACTTCGGAAGGTCCCGCCATCTACTGGTCCAACCGCATCGGGAAAGACAACAAGATATTCCGGATGCCGAAGTTTCGCAGCATGCGAATTGGCACGCCGCCCGTCGCGACGCATTTGCTGCCGGACGCCGAAGCCCGCTTGACGCCCATTGGCTCGTTTCTCCGAAAAACGAGCTTCGACGAACTCCCACAAATCTGGAGTATTCTGAAAGGCGATATGAGTTTTGTCGGCCCGCGTCCCGCGCTGTTCAACCAGGACGACCTCATCGCGCTCCGCACGGAACGCGGTATTCACAGGCTGCTTCCTGGCCTGACGGGTTATGCGCAGATCAATGGCAGGGATGAGCTGCCGATTCCGCAGAAAGTCGATCTGGACGCTGAATATATGTGCCGCCGCTCATTCTGGTTCGATCTGCGGATACTCTGGCTAACGTTTGTGAAAGTTGTCGGTCAGGAGAGCATCTCGCACTGATATGCCACCGATATTCGGAAATTTTTTTGTAACTCCCGTTCTGGCGTTGCCGCGTTTCGCCAAGCGTTTCATCGTCCTGACGGTCGATGCCAGTCTGTGCGTACTGGGCGTCTTGCTGGCGTTCTATTTTCGTACCGGCGAACTCGCCCCTCCCTCCGGCCCGACCCTGCTGGCCGCGGCGCTTTCCATTCTGTCAGCATTGCCTGTCTTTGCCGTTTATGGATTGTACCGGGTCATTTTCCACTATTCGGGCTGGCCCGCGCTGATGGCCGTGACAAAAGCGATAGCCGTCTATGGCCTGATCTATGCCACGATAATCATGACAGCCGGGCTTCCGGAACTCCCGCGAACCGTCGGACTGATCCAGCCCATTCTGTTGTTGCTGCTTGTCGGCGCTTCACGTGCGTTTGCCCGCTTCTGGCTTGGCGAATTTTACCGGGGCAGGCGGCCGGCCGCGCTTCCAAAAGCGCTGATTTATGGTGCGGGAGCGGCCGGAAGGCAGCTCGCCGCGGCCATGACCAACAACTACGAGATGCGCGTTATCGGTTTTCTCGACGACGATGACCGTTTGCACAGACATATACTGAACGGCCTGCCGATTTACGATCCGGCTGATCTGGCAGAGCTGGTCGATGAATTACAAATCAGCGATATCCTTCTGGCGATGCCCTCGGAAAAGCGTCACCGGAGAAACCGGATTCTTTCAAGAATCCAGAACACCAAAGTATCGGTGCGAACGCTCCCGAGCATCACCGAACTTGCGCAAGGGAAAATTAGCGTTTCCGACATCCGGGAGCTGGATATCGACGATCTTCTCGGGCGCGAGCCTGTCACGCCGAATCACATCCTGCTGGGCAAGAATTCGACGGACAAGGTTGTTCTCGTCACCGGCGCGGGCGGTTCGATCGGCGGCGAATTATGCCGTCAGATTCTCCCGTTATCGCCCGCGCTTTTGCTGCTGGTCGAACAAAGCGAATTCGCGCTGTATGAAATCCACCGCGAGCTTGAAAACCGGCTCGCCGCCCAGCCTGCCTGGAAAACAAAACGAATCGTTCCTCTGTTGGCTTCTGTTGGAGACGAAAATCGCCTGCGCGAAATTTTTTCCACATGGAAGCCGGACATCGTTTATCACGCGGCCGCCTATAAACATGTTCCGCTTGTTGAACACAACCCGTCCGAAGGCATCCGGAACAACGTCTTTGGCACCTTGACCACGGCGCGAGTCGCGCTGGAGCAGAAATTGTCCGATTTCATGCTCATCAGCACAGACAAGGCGGTACGTCCGACCAATATCATGGGCGCCAGTAAACGACTTGCGGAAATGGCGCTGCAGGCGCTTGCCGCGGAAATGCCTGAAACGCGTTTTACGATGGTGCGCTTCGGCAACGTGCTTGGCTCATCGGGATCAGTCGTTCCAAAATTTCGTCAGCAAATCCGGGAGGGTGGCCCTATCACCCTGACACATCCGGAAATCACGCGCTTTTTCATGACCATCCCGGAAGCCGCGCAACTGGTAATCCAGGCCGGTGCCATGACACGGGGAGGAGACGTATTTTTTCTGGACATGGGCGCTCCCGTAAAAATATCCGACCTGGCGCGACGCATGATTGAATTGTCCGGCCTGACCGTGCGCGACAAAAACAACCCGAATGGCGATATCGCCATCGAAATCACGGGATTGCGTCCCGGCGAGAAACTTTATGAAGAACTTCTCATCGGAAACAATCCGGAGCCGACGACACACCCGATGATCATGAAGGCGCATGAAGGTTTTTTGCCTTGGCGCGTCCTGGAAGAGAAACTGAAGGCGCTCGAACTGGCCACAAACGTTAATGACGCTGGAATCATATATCGAATGCTCGAAGAGATCGTTCCGGGCTATCTGCCGAACAAAACGATTGTCGATTGGGTCTTTCTGGAACAGAGCCGGGAAACGCCGGACATCTCTGCATAGACGGTCATGGCGACATACGCGATTGGAGATATCCAGGGCTGTTTCGACGCTTTTCAGCGCCTTCTCGACCGATGTTCCTTCAATCCAGGGCAAGACCGTCTCTGGTTGACAGGCGATCTCGTCAATCGCGGCCCCCGGTCGCTGGAAACGCTGCGTTTTGTCCGTTCGCTTGGCGATTCGGCGATTACCGTCCTGGGCAATCACGATCTTTTTCTGTTGATGGTAGGCGAAGGCTTTGGCCGGCGCTCCAGGGACGATACGTTCGACGAAATTCTTGGCGCGCCTGATTGCCGCGAGCTGCTTACGTGGCTCCGTCATCAGCCTCTATGCCATCTTGAAGGAAATTACTGTCTCGTCCACGCGGGCTTGCTGCCGCAATGGACAACTGCGCGGGCGCGAACGCTCGCGGTTGAAGTCGAGACGGCCTTGACCGGCCCCGGCTGGCGGGAATTCCTGAAACACCACATCTGGGGGAATTCGCCAAACGCATGGAGGGATACGCTTGAAGGCTGGCCCCGCCTGCGTGTCGTTGTCAACGCCATGGCGCGCATGCGTTTTTGTTCGCCGGAAGGCGTCATGGATTTCAGTGTCAAGGGCGAACTCGCCCAAGCGCCTTCGGGATTTTTCCCGTGGTTCGATCTGCCGGAACGGCGCAGCGCGAATTCAACGCTGATTGTTGGACACTGGTCGGCGCTCGGCCTGAAAATCACGCCAAACCTGCTGGCGATCGACTCCGGTTGCCTGTGGGGAGGTGAACTGACGGCTGTCCGGCTCGAAGACCGCGCGATCTTTCAGGTCAAGGGATCGAAAGACGAAGTCCAGCCTCTTCGATAACAGGATTTCTCAGTATTGGCGCTTTTATCCGCTTCATTGGGTATATCCGGCTCCAGCCAGCATTTTTCCAGCGGTCGTTTTCGTTCCGCAAAAAATGCCGCTTTCTCTACTAAAAAACCAGACTACCTAATCCTGAAGAGAGGTTGTCGCGCAGGGATCGCCATGTCCGCCAAAGGATGAATCCGCGTTTGAGCAGGCGGAAAACACGGCGGCCTTTCAAGGCGAACACCGCAGCGGCCATCAATCCGATCATCCAGGGGCGCCGCTTCAAGTAAAGAGCGCCGGCCTGGATACCTGCGACGGCGCGATCGGCCGTATCCAATGCCCGCTGAACCGGCGCTATCTTTTCGCGCATCGCCGCGCGCTGACAAGCGACACGTTCCAGCAGACGCCCCCGCTGGATTTGCAATTCACTCAGGGTCGGCATCTTGGCCCGCGGCGGCGTTCAACTGACGAATATCTTCGCGCAATTCAGCAAGAGTCGTCTCAAAAATTCCATGTGGTCGCGACAGCGCGCGCTTCATCCGGAACAGGAAAACAAATCCCGCCAGCGTAAACGCAACGCTGAACATGCCAAGCACCACTACGCGGCTTTCCCAGAACAGGGCCGTCAGAAACAGAACGGCCGTCAGCAGGGCCGCGCTCAGGCAAAACGCCATGCACAGCATGAGCAACGCCAGATCGGCCAGGCGCAGTTTTTCTTCCTGAAGTTCGTTCGCAAACAGCTCAAGCCGTGTTTTTCCGCTTTCCAGCAGGGTTGAAAACACGGCCTTCAGCGAAGAAAAAAGCCCTCCGCCCACCGGATCCGGAATGTTTGAAAGGCCGGCCATAAACGTCGCCAAAAATCAGCGGCGGGCGATCAGAATGCCGAGCAGCGTGCCGATGCCCGCGGCAATGCCCACCGCCTGCCAGGGCGACTCGTTCACAAAATCGTCGGCCGCCTGTGCGACGGCACGGGTTTTATCAACAAGCTGGTCTTCGAGTATGTCGAGCCGGCCTTTGGCGTCGTTTAGATGTCCGGTAATGCGTTCGCGGAGAACCGCCATTTTTTCACCCGCGATGCCAGCGGTTTCACGCAGGATTTCCTCGGCATCATCGATAACCTTCTTCAGATCAGCGACAAGCTGCTCACGGTTTGTGGCACTTTGATCGGAACATTCACAACACATGGCATCACCTTTCAAAATAATTAACGAAAATACGCCGGGAATCCGGCAACTCTTTCCTCAGGTTATCGAATTTGTCCGAAGAAGGCAATTTTGGCCAGATGTTTCAATCCACGCCCGCAAGCGGGCGACCGTTTGGAAGAGGTTACGCCTCTCCCAAACAAGATTATCCCCCTGAAGGGGGTGGTTTCCAACCGGAGTTAGTTTCTGATGAAAAGATTCCACTCATTTTTCCGCCAGCGATTTTTTTGGATAGATATCGAAACGGTTTGATTGCCCTTCCAGCGTGTATTTCGGCATCAATCCCGCAATCGGCGGCGCTTTGCGCGGACGTTTCACAAATACGCGATGCGATGCGAGCGCAAGCGCGGCTTCAAGCAGCGCCGGCGCGTCACCGTCATCTCCGGCAAGCGAACGAAACAAGCGCATTTCCTTCTTCGCCCGTGCTGTTTCGGTACGTGATGGAAACATCGGGTCGAGATAGATGACCTGCGGAGGAATATCACGCCACGCGCGCATCAAGGCGATCGCGTCTTCCCGGATGAGTCGCATGCACGCCATGACCGGGGCCGTTTTCGGATGATCGTGCGCGCGCCGCCACCCATCCTCAAGCAGTGCGGCGACGATGGCATGCCGTTCCACAAGCGTCAGCGCGCACCCGAGACCCGCCAGAACAAACGCATCGCGCCCGAGTCCAGCTGTCGCGTCAAGGATGAAGGGCCTGACCCCGGATCGCAGGCCGGCCGCTTTTGCGAGCATTTGCCGGCTGCCGCCGCCGCGATGCCGCCGGTACGCGGCCTGTCCCGAAACGAAATCGACCCGAATCGGCCCCGGCGCGCCGTCGGCAAGTTCAACAAGCTGCAATCCCCGTTCCCCGAGCTGCAAAGCAAACCCCGCTTTGCCTTCAAGCGGCAGTTTCAGGGAATCCGCCAGCGCGGCGGCGGCGGCGCGGTATTCGGGCGCGAGCGCTTCGACGCGAATCGCCGGCACGGCCGTTTCAGGTATCCCGCTTGATGTTGAAAGCACCGTAGCCCTGACAGACCGGCATCATCTCAAGATGATTGATATTGACATGCGGAGGCAAGGTCGTAACCCAGAACACCGCCTCGGCGATATCCGCGGCGGTTAACGGAACAGCGCCTTCATAAACCCTGGCGGCGGCCGCGTCATCGCCGCGATAACGGACATTCGAAAATTCTGTGCCGCCGCACAATCCGGGCGCGATCGTCGTCACGCGGACACCGGTTCCCGCGAGATCGGCTTTCAGATTGCGCGTGAATTGTTCGACGAAGGCTTTGGTCGCGCCATAGACGTTGCCCCCTGGATACGGCGACTCGCCGGCCACCGAACCGAGGTTGACGATATGCCCTCTTCCGCGTTCGACCATGGCGGGCAAGAGCGCGCGTGTCATTCTGACAAGCCCCGTGTTGTTTGTACCGATCATCGTTTCCCATTCGTCGATCGACGCCAGATGCGCCGGCTCGACGCCGAGAGCGAGTCCCGCATTGTTAACGAGGATGTCGACCGGCTGCCACTCCTTCGGCAAGCCTGCAAGCCCTGCATTGACCGATGCCTTGTCGGTGACGTCGAGACACAGCGGCAGAAGCGCTTCACCAAATTTCCCAAGTTCCTCTTGCAAACGCCGCAGGCGTTCGAGCCGCCGCGCGGCGGCTATGATGCGATGCCCCTCGCGCGCAAACCGGCGCGCGATTTCCTTGCCAAATCCCGCGCTTGCGCCAGTGACCAGAACAATCATGTTTCCTCCGTCAGACTGAATGCTTCAAGCTATGCCCGCAACCGGGCGGTAATAATTCCCGGAAGAGCTTACATCTCTCCCATGCGCGATTATCTCCCTAAAGAGAGAGGTTTCAAACCAGCGCCAGTTCTGGATGAAAGCGCTTCCTTGTTTGTTTTTCACAAACAAGCCGCGTTTTTAAGGGGATTTACTGCCTGTTTTTTATAAAATCGCTTGAAAACGTTTTATTTTATCAATTTTGACATCGATAAAAGAGCGGAGTTTTTACTAAAATAGCCAGAAAACGTCTGTCTGTTTCTCATGATTTTTATTTTATTCGAAAAATATTTAAACAGATCACGTATTTACAATGGATTCAGATGGCGTCATATTGAAATCTTCGCGTTGTCGTCTTAATCCGGGAAATAGACGGCGCCATTTGTCCGGCGTTCTTCCTGCTTTAGAATACGCGATTCAAAAACATATCGGGGAGCGCCGATGTCTATCAAGTCCGACAGATGGATCCGCCGCATGGCTGAACAGCATGGCATGATCGAGCCATTCGAGCCGAGCCAGGTGCGTTCTGTCAATGACCGGAAAATCGTCTCGTATGGAACGTCGAGCTATGGCTACGATATCCGCTGTTCAGACGAATTCAGGCTGTTTACCAACATCAATTCGACCATCGTCGACCCGAAGAATTTCGATCCGGCTTCTTTTGTCGAGGTCAAGGCCGACTCCTGCATCATTCCGCCGAACTCATTCGCGCTGGCGCGGACGGTCGAATACTTTCGCATTCCGCGCAATGTGTTAACAGTTTGTCTTGGGAAAAGCACCTACGCGCGCTGCGGCATCATCGTGAACGTTACGCCTTTCGAACCCGAATGGGAGGGCTATGTAACGCTGGAATTTTCGAATACGACGCCGCTTCCCGCGCGAATTTACGCAAACGAGGGCTGCGCGCAGGTGTTATTCTTCGAGTCGGATGAAGTTTGCGAAACTTCATACAAGGATCGCGGCGGGAAATACCAGGGACAGGTCGGCGTAACCCTGCCGAAAATCTAAAAAACGCCGCGGAACCGGCGCTCCGACAAGCACCCGATTTTTTTCACAGGTCAAGAAAATGCACTTCAACTTTCCGGTCATCATCATCGACGAAGATTTTCGTTCGGAAAACGCTTCGGGCCTGGGGATTCGCGCGCTGGCCGAGACGATCCGCGGTGAAGGGTTCGAAGTGCTCGGCGTAACGAGCTATGTCGACCTTTCCTCTTTCGCGCAGCAGCAAAGCCGGGCTTCGGCGTTCATCATGTCGATCGATGACGAGGAGCTTGCCACGGGCGAAGCGGAGCGGACAATCGCCGAATTGCGCGCCTTTGTCATGGCGGTCCGCTGCCGGAATACCGATATTCCGATTTTCCTGTACGGGGAAACACGGACGTCGCGGCATATTCCAAACGACGTATTGCGCGAGCTGCACGGCTTCATCCACATGTTTGAGGATACGCCGGAATTCATCGCGCGTTATGTCGCGCGCGAAGCGCGCGCCTATCTGAAAAGCGTGCCGCCGCCGTTTTTTCAGGCGCTCACGCACTATGCTTCCGACGGTTCGTATTCGTGGCATTGCCCGGGACATTCGGGCGGCGTGGCGTTCCTTAAAAGCCCCGTCGGCCAGATGTTCCACCAGTTTTTCGGTGAAAACATGCTGCGCGCCGACGTATGCAATGCGGTCGAAGAACTCGGTCAGCTTCTCGACCATACCGGCCCTGTCGCCGCTTCGGAACGCAACGCCGCGCGCATTTTCAGCGCGGATCACCTTTTTTTCGTCACAAACGGCACCTCGACATCGAATAAAATCGTCTGGCATTCGACGGTCGCGCCCGACGACATTGTTGTTGTCGACCGGAACTGCCACAAATCCGTCTTGCACGCGATTATCATGACCGGCGCGATTCCCGTTTTCCTGATGCCGACCCGGAATCATTTCGGCATTATCGGCCCGATACCGAAAGAGGAATTCCTCTGGGAAAACATCCAGAAAAAGATTGATGCGAATCCCTTCGCGCGTGACAAAAAAGCGCGGCCGCGCGTTCTGACGATCACCCAGGGAACATACGACGGAATTCTTTACAACGTTGAGGAAATCAAGGAAATCCTCGACGGAAAAATCGATACGTTGCACTTTGACGAAGCGTGGCTGCCCCACGCCGCGTTTCACGATTTTTACGGCGACTATCATGCCATCGGTGCGGGCCGTCCACGCTGCAAGCATTCGATGGTTTTTTCGACGCAATCGACGCACAAGCTCCTGGCCGGTCTCTCGCAGGCTTCGCAGATTCTGGTTCAGAATTCCGAAGAGCGCGAACTCGACAGAAACGTATTCAACGAAGCCTATCTGATGCATACCTCGACTTCGCCCCAGTATGCGATTATCGCCTCATGCGATGTCGCGGCGGCGATGATGGAAGCGCCCGCCGGAAAAGCGCTTGTCGAGGAATCGATCGCCGAAGCGCTCGATTTTCGCCGCGCGATGCGCAAAATCGAGGAAGAGTGGGGCAAGGACAATTGGTGGTTCAAGGTTTGGGGGCCTGACGACCTTTCGGAAGAAGGCATCGAAGAGCGCGAGGCATGGATGCTGAACCCCGGCGATCATTGGCATGGTTTCGGCAGGCTTTCCGAAGGCTTCAACATGCTCGACCCGATCAAGGCAACAGTCATCACGTCCGGCCTCAACGTCGACGGCGATTTTGGAGAGTGGGGCATTCCGGCCGCCATCGTGACGAAATATCTTGCCGAGCACGGCGTTATCGTCGAAAAGTGCGGACTTTATTCTTTTTTCATCATGTTTACGATTGGCATTACAAAGGGCCGCTGGAATACGATGGTCGCGGAATTGCAGCAGTTCAAGGACGATTACGATAAAAATCAGCCGCTGTGGAAGGTATTGCCCGAATTTGTCGCGCAGCATCCGGTGTATGAGGGCGTCGGACTGAAAGAACTCTGCCACATGATTCACGCCCTCTATTCCGTCAATGACGTCGCGCGGCTGACGACGGAAATGTATCTGTCCGATATCGCGCCCGCAATGAAACCGACTGATGCTTTCGCGAAAATGACGCACCGCGAAATCGACCGCGTGCCGATCGACGAGCTTGAAGGCCGCATCACGAGCACCTTGCTGACGCCATATCCTCCGGGCATCCCTCTGCTGATCCCGGGCGAGCGCGTCAATGCGACGATCGTCCGTTATCTCCAGTTCGCCCGCCGCTTTAATGAGCAGTTTCCGGGCTTTGAGACGGACATTCACGGCCTCGTCAAACAGACCGGAAACGGGAAAGCGGAGTACTACGTCGATTGCGTTCGTGACGTCTGACGCTCCGCGCTCCCGCTTTCAACGCCTCCGGTAGTCAACGAACGCGAATTCCCGCCCCGAGCCTGCGAAGCGCCCGCTCTCGCGCGACATTTCTTCCCATTCGTCCGCCTTGACCGCGGGGAAAAACGCGTCGGCTTCGGGAGCATCCATAACTTCTGTCAGACAAAGGCGTCGCGCGGCCGGCATTGCCTGCCGGTAAAGTTCGGCGCCGCCGATGACGAAGATTTCCGGAACATCGCCCGCCGCGCCCAGCGCTTCGTCGAGCGAGGCGGCAAGAACCGCGCCCTGCGCCCTGTACGTTGGATTACGGCTCACGACAATATTCAACCGTCCCGGCAAGGGACGGAAGGCATCGGGCAGCGATTCCCAGGTTTTCCGCCCCATGACGACGGGCCGGCCGTTCGTCTTTTCACGAAAATGGCGCATGTCCTCCGGCAAATTCCAGAGCAGGCGATTCTCCCGGCCAATGGCCCGGTTCGTGCCGACAGCCGCAATCAGAACAACATCACGCATTTTTATTCCTAAACCGCCACGGGCGCCGCGATATGCGGATGCGGATCGTAGGCTTCGAGCGTGAAATCCTCGAAGCGGAAAGCGAAAATATCGTCGACGCCGGGGCGTAAACGCATCGTCGGCAACAGGCGCGGCTCGCGCGAAAGTTGCAGCCTCGCCTGCGTAAAATGATTCGTATAGATGTGCGCATCGCCAAGCGTATGCACAAATTCGCCAGGCTGAAAGCCGCAAACCTGCGCCAGCATCATCGTCAACAGGGCATACGAGGCGATATTGAACGGAACGCCCAGAAAAACATCGGCGCTGCGCTGATATAACTGACAGGATAAAACCGGCCGCCTGTCGGAAACGCCATCCGCGGCTCCGGCGGCGTAAAACTGAAAGAGCGCATGGCACGGCGGCAGCGCCATGCGGCCGACATCGGCGGGATTCCAGGCCGTGACGAGATGCCGCCGCGAATCGGGGTTCGTTTTCAACCCATCGACAAGCTGCGCGATCTGATCGATTCTGCGGCCGTCCGGCGTTTCCCAGCGGCGCCATTGACTGCCGTAGACAGGGCCGAGATTGCCATCGGCATCCGCCCATTCATCCCAGATATGCACGCCGTTTTCGTTGAGATAGCGGATATTCGTCTCGCCGCGCAGAAACCAGAGCAGTTCATGGATAATCGAGCGCAGGTGCAGTTTTTTGGTCGTCAGGAGCGGGAATCCGTCGGCGAGATTGAAGCGCATCTGCCAGCCGAATATCGAACGCGTTCCGGTTCCGGTGCGATCGGTTTTCGGTGCGCCGCATTCAAGCACATGCTGCATCAGGTCAAGGTAGGGTTTCATGACATCTGGAAACAAATGAAGTGAATCATTGTACCCGATCTGCCGGATGCACATTTTCCAGCGCGATGGCCGGAGAATCGAAGCGCGGATTTCATCAATCCGAATTTATAGGCGTTGCCAGGCCATTTTTTGCGGTCTATACGGTAAAATAGCTTTAAAACGTATATTTATATAAAAAATTTGATGCTCAATTCATTCATTTTTATTTAAAATCGCTTGAAAACGTATTCCTTGTTTCGAGATTTTCGATTTTTTCAGCATAAAATGAAAGAACAGGACGAATTTCCAAGGCTCTCAGAGACTGTCATATAGAATTTTATGGTTAGAATCCGGCAAGAAGCGCATTTCAGCGCGTCAGGCACAGGGCTGGCAAAATGCGCCGCGATGAGGCGCGGGAATGGCGCAAGCATTACAAGCCGCCTTCGATGTGTGTACAGGATTCACAAAAAACAATAACGCCACTGAATTAATAATAAACAGAAATGATCAATCTTTGTTTTTAAAACACCAACGGCAGTGCCGCTCAGGATAATTAAAAAATTCCAGGGGGGGTATTCCGGTTCCGGCTGTTTACTTCGAAGTCCGGCTTTCCCCGCCGGACATAAGACCGCTTTTTTGGCGCCGTCATTTATTGTCTATTCCACCTTCTTTACACGGTAAAAACCCTTTGGCGCCAGTTCCAATATATCTGTATACTTTTTCTTTCGGAATTCCTTTTTGTGATAAAGCAATACAGTCATCAGGGAGGGTGTTTGTAATGTACCTGTCTTCGTATTTCCCTTTTTTTATCACCCACATCACCACATATCCTTCGGCGCCGTCTCCGCCCGCTGCTTCAATATAAAGGGATCGCGTGCTTTTGTCGTAATATGCCCTGGGATAATAATCTGCAAAATTGTTCAGATCCTCGTAGGCGCTGCCAGGCAGAGAAAAGTTATTTTCATCCAGTTTTATATTGACGTCTTCAAAAGCGATTCGGGGGGGGGGGGGGGGGGGGGGGGCCGGGGGGGCGGGGGGGGGCGGGGGGGTGGGGGGGGGGGGGGGGGGGGG
>JAITGN010000110.1 GCA_031280565.1 Accumulibacter sp.
CGTCAACGGCAACGACGTGGCGGACTGAAAAAGCGCGAGAACAGCGGCAAGCCCGCCGGAATCGTCCTGGAGATAGGCATTGTGACTGTGGCAATGCCCGCTTCCGGCATGGCCGGCGACGCCGAGAACGCCCTGTTTTTTATCGCTGAGTCGAATACACATGGGCAGTTTTAGCGCATAACCGTAAGCAACAAGGTAATGCAGAAGACGACGCCAAGACCGGCGAGAATCGACGGGCGCTGGAATTTATTCGCGGCGCGCAGTTCCGAGCCAGGAATGACCGGAATAACCGTCGCCAGCGCGGCAACCGGGCCGCCGGTAAGAAAATACTGCATCAGCGAAGCCCCGCCGGCGGCGGCGACAGCGGCCGAAAGCGGGTCGACACCGAGTTTGAGCACGACCTGGAGCATCGGGATGACCACGGCGGCGGACGCGCCATAAGACTGGGTCAGGAGTCCGGTCAGCGCTGAAATCAGCAGCATCGTCTGGATAGGCGCGTTCTGGATGATCTGCGCGGTCGTGTTGGCGATGAGATCGACAAGCCCGACGTTTTTGATGACGGAGGACATGAACAGAAAACCGATCGTGGCGATCAGGGGCGTAGCGATTTTGCCGACGCCTTCAAGCATCGCTTTCTCGCCTTCCTGCAGGCGAATGCGCGCGAGAAAAATCGTAAGCAGGCCGCAGACGATCCCAACAAGAAAAATCGGCAGACCGATCACAAATCCGGCGACAAGAAGCGCGAACGGCGCGAATGCGACCGCGATGGAAACGTTTTTGTCGCCGACCTCGATTTCGGCGGCGATGCGCTTGATTTCTTCTCCGGAAAGCCAAAAACCTTTGGCGCGCAATTCCTTCTGCAGACGAAAATAACTGACTGCGAAAACCGAAAGCGCCGTAATCGCGCCGCAAACATTGATCGCCCCGAACGCGATTCCCGCTGTCGCGATGATGGCAACCTGCGTCGGGTGCGTAAACCCGCCGAAGTTGCCAAGGTGACCGGCATGCGCGGTGATCCCCGCCGCCTTGCTTGGCTCGACACCCAGACGGATAGCCGCCGGCCCGGTGATCGTCCCCGTGATCGCGGGCTGCGTGAACCCGGTCAAGGCGCCGATGATCCCTGCCGCGATACCCCCGGCCGTGGCGACGCCCGGGCCGCCGCCCATCTCGCGGCCGACATGGATGATCGTCCGGATAATGACATCAAAAAAACCGGAAAACTGCATGATTCCGATAAAAAGCAGAACCCCCGCCATGTCCGCGATGACCGGATTCAATCCGCTGTTGATCAGCTTGGCGATGGTGACGGGCGCTGTTCCGCTGAGCGGAAGACCGGCCGCGAGCGCCGCGAGCGCGGAACCGAGAATCGCCGTCGAATAAAGGGGTGTCCAGCCGGTAATCATGAGAATCAGGGTACATCCCATCACGATTTGGCCAAAAACCATGGAACTCATAAACACTCTCCTCTCAAATGTAAAAACTGCTTCACCGACTTATCCGGCGTATTCGTCACTGAGCTGAAAGCTCATTCCGGCCGGAAATCGCTCCTTTCAAAAGAATCACGCGAAGAACGCGCGACATATTTCCTTCCGTGCGTCCGGACATGCCGGATGGAGAGCAATACATTATATGTCCCTGACCCGCCATTTTTACCGGGTTGTTCGAAGAAAGCGGACGAACGCGCCAAAAAAATACGTTTTCAAGCCATTATAAAAAAGCCTGAAATGGCCCGAGCGCTGCTGACGCGCGTCTGCCAGCGGCAAACGGATTCCAGGGGCGGCTAGTCCTCCTTGCGCTTCGCCCTGGGATGGGCGGCATCGTAAACCGCAGCGAGGCGCTGGAAATCGAGATGAGTATAGACCTGCGTCGAAGCGATGCTCGAATGCCCGAGCATTTCCTGTACGGCGCGGAGATCTCCCGACGATTGCAGAAGATGCGAAGCGAACGAATGGCGCAGCATGTGCGGATGCACACCGACAGGCATGCCCCGTGCGGCCGCGCGATTCGCGATCCGCCCTTCGACGACGCGCGGATGGATTCTTTTGCCGCGCTGCCCGACGAAAAGCGCAAGCTCGCTCTCGGCAGCCAGTTCACCGCGGTGGCGCGTCCATTCGCGGAGCGCCTCGCGCGCTTTTTCCCCGACGGGAACGAGACGCCATTTGCCACGCTTGCCGAAAACGCGCACTTCGCCGTTGCCAAATATATCCTGGAGGCAGGATATATCGAGCGCCGCCAGTTCAGCGAGCCGCAGACCGCTCGAATAGAACAGTTCGAACATGGCCTGGTCACGGGACGCGACAGCTCCGTCGTTCTCCGGAACATCAAGGAGACGCGCCATTTCGTCGACCGAGAGTGCTTTCGGCAAGGCTTTGGGGCTTTTGGGCGGCCGGACGTTTTCGACCGGATTGCGTTCCGCCGTGCCACGCAGGATTTTCCAGCGGTAGAAACCGCGCCAGGCGGAAAGGATTCGCGCGAGCGAGCGTCCGTTTAGTCCCCGCGCGTGCAACTGGGAAATAAAGCGCCGGATATGCGGCGTTTCAATCGACTCGACGGTAAGCGGCGGCCGGGATTCGGCGGCAAGCCTGCCCAATGTGACGAGGTCGCGCCGGTAATTGCTGACGGTATGCGGTGACTGGCGGCGCTGCGTGGCGAGTTCTTCAAGATAAGCCGCGGCTTCTTCGCTTGGGAGCATGGGGTTCTTCCGGCGGAAAACGCGCTATTCCCGGAGCAGCATCCGCGTAAAGGCCGCGGATGCTATTTCACCGAGGCGCTCGAGATAAAGCGTTCCCATTCCGCTGTAATAGCGCCGCGCCTCTTCGCTGCCAAGCACGACAAGCCCGATGCTGCCGCCACCCTTGCGCAGAGCGATCAGCGCCTGAGAACGGATTTGTCCGGCGGCCTCGCCAAACCACGATAAGGTTTCAGGGTCTGTTGCCGCGCCACAGCAGGGCTGAAGCAGCGTTTCGGCGAAGGCGCGCAGATTTTCACTGACATCCGCGATCTCCGGCATGTTTTCCACGTTTTCGGGACGGGGCCAAAGACGGATCGCGACATGGGGAATTTCAAAATCGTTGCGCAAGTGGAAGTTCAATGTATGCACGACGGCCTGGAAAGTTGACGCGGCGATTATCGCGACACCCAAGCGATGCATTTTTTCTCCGATCGAATCGTTTTCCCTTCCGAACTGAAGCCATTCCCCCAGTTTTTTTTCGAGGTAGCGGTTTTTTTCCCGCAAGGCAAGCACCTGACGTTCCGTAATCGAGACGGTTCGTCCGTCGCGTGGATGCCGAAATTCAAGCTGGGTGATCAAATCGCCCTGTTCTTCGAAAAAATGGGGATTCTCAAGAAGATATTGCGCGACATCTTGCGATTTCATAGTTCGATTTCTCCTGTGAATACAGTTATGGCCGGGCCGGTCATGAAAACGGATTTTCCTTCGCCCGCCCAGGCGATTGTCAGTTCGCCTCCACGGGTTTCGACACGGACGGGCGATTCGAGGCGGCCACGGACGATTCCTGCGACGACGGCCGCGCACGCGCCCGTTCCGCAAGCAAGCGTTTCCCCGGCGCCGCGCTCGAATACGCGCAGGCGGATCGCGTGAGAATCGATCGCTTGCATGAACCCCGCGTTGGCGCGCCGCGGAAAAAGGGGATGCGATTCGATCAGCGGCCCCATCGCCGCGACAGGCGCGCTGTCGATATCCGCAACAATCTGGACAGCGTGTGGATTTCCCATCGACACGGCCGTTATTTCGACCGTTTTCTCCCCAACGGCAAGCGGGACGACGTTGGCATTTGAGGCAAGAAAAGGGATCTTTTCAGGATCGAATATGGGAACGCCCATATCTACGGTTACGTTTCCGTCCGTTTCCAGCCGTGGGCAAATGATTCCTTTCATCGTCTCAACCCGGATTTCCGTTTTGCCTGTCAGCCCCTGCTCGCGAACGAAGCGCGCGAAACAGCGCGCGCCGTTGCCGCATTGTTCAACTTCACCGCCATCGGCGTTGAAAATACGGTAATGGAAATCGGCCAATGGATCACCGGGTTTTTCGACCAGCAAAATCTGGTCGCAACCGATGCCGAAATGCCTGTCTGCGAGAAAACGGATCCGTTCCGGGGTCAGTTCGACTTTTTGGCGAACGCCGTCGAATACGACAAAGTCGTTTCCCGCACCCTGCATTTTCGAGAATTTGAGTTTCATCGATACGGATTAAAACGATATCTTCACGATTATACAAGCCCGGCGTCTATCGCTCGCCTCAGGAAAGCAGCCATTTATCGGGCGCTTCCTTTACAATTTGCTCCTCGTTCCGATCCGGAATCTTCCATGCGTTTTCTGAGCCTGCTTGCCGTATTTTTTCTCTGGGCACTGCATTTTTTGCCGCTCGCGCTTTTGGCGCCGCTCGGACGCGGCCTGGGCGATTTGCTTTACCGTTTCGGCAAACAACGCGGAAAGATCGTCGAAACGAACCTGCGTCTATGCTTCCCCGATCTGGACGCGCCGCGCCGCGCCGCTTTGAAAAAGGCGCATTTCCGGGTACTGGGCCGCAGTCTTCTGGAACGCAGCCTCTTGTGGTGGAGCCGTCCGGAACGCCTGCGTAAACTGATCCATATCCGGGGCGAAGAAAAAATCCGTGACATTCTGGAAGCGGGGAAAACGGTCATCATGTTGACGCCGCATTTCGTCGGAATCGATGCCGGCGGCACAAGAATCAGTATGGAATTCGATTCGCTGAGTGTCTACTCGAAGCAAAAAAACAAGGTTTTTGACAAACTCGTGCTGCGCGGCCGCAAGCGTTTCGGCAACCAGATCCTGCTTTCCCGGCAGGAGGGAATTCTTGCGACAATCAAGGCCATGCGTTCCGGGCGGCCTTTTTATTATCTGCCCGACATGGATTTTGGCCGCCGCAATTCGATTTTTGTCCCATTTTTCGGAGTCGATGCGGCGACGATTACCGGCTTGCCGCGACTCGCGCGTGTCGCTGACGCAAAAGTCATGCTTGTCACGACGCGGTTTTTACCCGGGTCGGAAGGTTATCTCGTTGAAATTGGCGATCCCTGGATGGATTTTCCCACCTCCAGTGTCGAGGCCGACACACAGCGCATGAATTCGGCTATCGAAAACGCCGTCCGTCTGATGCCGGAACAGTATTACTGGGTACACCGCCGCTTCAAAACACGCCCGAAAGGCCAGGCGCGTTATTACTGATCTGGCGGAAAGCGAAAACAGCCGGTTATAATTTTCAATTTGCTTTTTCCGGTGAGTCCGATGTTTTTCGATTCCAGAAATGGAGCGCCGCCTGTGTATCCGGCGGAGCGCATCCATGCGGCCGCTGGCGGAAAGAGCGTCTTTTTCCGGAACCGCCGCGGGTGATTCTGGCATTCGCGCTTTATAAATACTTTCCCTTTGGCGGACTGCAACGGGACTTTCTGCGAATTGCCCGGGAGTGCCAGCGGCGCGGACATTCCGTCCGCGTGTACACGCTGCATTGGGAAGGCGCGATACCGGATGGCTTCGACGTCCAGGTAGCGCCTGTCAAGGCATGCTTCAATCACAGGCGCAATGAAAAATTTACTGCCTGGATCAAGGCAGATCTGGAACGCGCCCCGCCGGATCGCGTTATTGGGTTCAATAAAATGCCCGGCCTTGATGTTTATTACGCAGCCGACCCTTGTTATGAAGAAAAAGCGCGTTCCCTCCGGACTTTTTTTTATCGCCGCTCCGCGCGTTACCGGCATTTTTCCGAATATGAGCGGGCGGTATTCGACCTCCGGAGCAAAACGGAAATCCTGATGATTTCCGCCGCGGAACAGCCCATATTCGTTAAATATTACAATACGCCGCCTGAACGTTTTCATCTTCTTCCGCCCGGAATCTCGCGCGACCGGCGCGCACCGCCGGACGCGTCAAAGATTCGCGCCGCTTTTCGCGGGGAATTCGGCCTGGGCGACGATCATTTGCTGATTATGCAAATCGGCTCCGGGTTCAAAACAAAAGGGCTGGACCGCGCCTTGAAAGCCGTGGCGTCTCTACCCGGCGAATTGCGAAGGCGCGCACGGCTCATCGCTGTCGGGCAAGACAATCCCGCGCCCTTTCTGCGGCTGATCGAAAAACTCGGCCTCGCGGACAGGGCGACGATTCTCAAAGGACGCGACGATATTCCGCGATTTTTGCTCGGAGCGGATCTTTTAATTCATCCGGCATACAATGAAAATACGGGCACCATTTTGCTCGAAGCGATGGCGGCGGGGCTGCCGGTGCTGACAACGGATGTTTGCGGCTACGCTCATCACATAGCAAAGGCGGAGGCGGGACGCGTTTTGCCCAGCCCGTTTGCCCAGGACGCGCTTGATGGGCAGCTTGCCGCGATGCTCGCGGACGATGAGGCGCGCCGCGCCTGGTCGCGCAACGGTCTGGATTATGCGGACAGAACTGACCTGTATTCGATGCCCAAATGCGCGGCGGATGTGATTCTGGGGGAACGCGCGTGAAGCTGGCGCTTGATGAGCCGTTTTTGTCGCTCTGGCGCGGCAAAGATCCGTTCGTGGAAGTCGAGCGTTTGCGGGGCGAGCTTTTCCGTGACATGAAAACGCGCCGAACCTTGCGCGTGGAAATAGACGGGCGCGGCTATTTCGTGAAAATTCACCGCGGTGCCGGCTGGCCGGAGATTTTCAAAAATCTGCTGTCGGGCAAACTTCCGGTACTGGGTGCCGCCCAGGAATGGCGGGCGATTGAGCGTCTGCGCCTGGCGGGCGTTCCAACCATGACATGTGTGGCTTTTGGCGAGCGCGGCCGTGACCCCGCGCGGAGGCATTCTTTTATCATTACAAGGGAAATCGCGCCATCCGTTGATCTGGAGGTTTTTACGCGCGATTGGCGGACATCCCCACCGTCACCGGAATTGAAACGCGCCCTGATCGCGCGGACGGCGGAAATGGCCGGCGCGATGCATCGTGCCGGAATCAATCACCGCGATTGTTATATCTGCCATTTTTTGCTGCAAACCGATCCTCCGCCGCGTCCCGATTGTCTTTCCCTGTCGCTGATTGATCTGCACCGGGCGCAGACGCGCGCCTTTACACCGAATCGCTGGCGCGACAAGGATTTGGCGGCGCTCTATTTTTCCGTATTGGAAATCGGCCTGACGCGGCGCGACACGCTGCGTTTCCTGCGCATTTATTTCAGCAAGCCCCTGCGCGATATACTGAGCGAAGAAGCCGCCCTTTTACGCCGGCTGGAAAACAAAGCGATGAAACTGTATGCGCGGAAACAGCGTTATGGGGACGCGTTATGAAGCGTGTTGTTCACTATTTCGACGGGCGCGAATAAGGTTTATGAAGGATTTTATTTCACATAATGACCGGCGTTTGCTGGAGCGGCACGGATTGCTGGATTTCAGCGCGTTCTGGGCATTACAGTTACCACTTGTCGATAGCCCAAACCTGAGCCGTGGCGGATGGAGTCATGTCTGCCGATTGGAACTGGAAGGACGTGGATTTTATCTTAAACGCCAGCGCAATCACATGACAAAAAGTTTCCTCCATCCATTTGGCGAGCCGACCCTTGCGCGAGAATTCCGCAATATTCAGCGTTACCGGAAACTTGGAATTCCGGCAATTGAAGCCGCTTTTTATGCGGAACAGCAGGTGATGGAGAAGGGGCGTAAGTGTTTTTGCGCGGTATTGCTATCCCATGCCCTGGATGGCTGGCACGACCTCGAAACATGGTTTTCCAGATGGGATGAAATATCCTCGGAAG
>JAITGN010000025.1 GCA_031280565.1 Accumulibacter sp.
CCGTCCATTCGCAAAAAACTTTGGGGCGGCGCGTTGTGGTCGCCTTCGTACTTTGCCGGAAGCTGTGGTGGAGCGCCTATCGCTGTCATCCGCCAGTACATCGAACAACAGCAAACGCCGCATTAGCCGTCGCAATGGACGCCTGCGGCGCCCGCGCTATCCTTTCCCGCCCTGAAGGGCAAGGTTTACCGCGCATTCCGAGCAAGAAATTAGCGACAGCCCGGAAGCCGCTGTCGCTCTAACATCATTGGCAAGGGGTTTGCATCCCCTCGCCAATGGCTACGGTCGAAACCCCGGCCTTCAGGCCGGGGGTTCCAACCTCCGCACCGCCCTGAAGGGCGGGGTTTCAAACCGGAGTTGGTTTTACGATGAATGCCTTGCCCAGGACGCAGATGAAGTCATAGCCGCCGCTGTTGGCGAAGAACTACCTCGAATCGGGTTCGGCGTTCAAGACCTGCGCAAGCCGACCACTATTCTGGAAGCCGATGAGCCTGGAGATATGAACACCGTCACCGTATTTTTTGGCGTCGGCGCGGATCTCTTTCAGAATCAGGCGCGTCTGCGCGGCGCGGTCGTCCAGCAGGCGACGCAGACTATCGCGCTCCTCGCGCAACTCGTTCAGTTTCTTTTCGATCTTGAAGCCTAATAGCCTGATAGCAAATATTTGGGGAACGTCCCGCGTCAAGCAGTATCGTCTTTCGCATTTTCGAAACGGGCGACCAGGCCCACAATGCCTTTGGGCAAATAGAGCGTGGCAAGAACGAAGAGCAGCCCCAGCGCGTAGAGCCAGTATTCCGGGAAACTCACGGTGAACCAGCTTTTTATGCCATTGACGACTCCTGCCCCAAGCAGCGGCCCGACCAGCGTGCCTCGACCGCCAACCGCCACCCAGATGGCGATTTCAATGGAATTGGCAGGCGACATTTCTCCGGGATTGATAATGCCCGCCTGCGGCACGAACAAAGCGCCCGCGATGGCGCACAGAACAGCGGAAAGTGTCCAGATGAAAAGTTTGTAAGGCAGCGGATGATAGCCAGAGAACATGACACGCGACTCTGAATCGCGAATTGCCATCAGAATGCGCCCCAGACGGGAAGTGACGATATAGCGCCCGAGAAGCAGCGCGCCGGCGAGACAAAGCGCGGTCGATTCAAACAGGGCCGCGCGCGTACCCGGCGCGGTGATGGAGAATTCAAGAACCGACTGGAATCCTGTAAAACCGTTGTTGCCGCCAAATCCGGTTTCGTTGCGGAAAAAAAGCAACATGGCGGCAAAGGTCATGGCCTGTGTGATGATGGAGAAATACACCCCCTTGATGCGCGAGCGGAAGGCGAAGAAACCGAACACAAAGGCCAGCAGCCCCGGTACGAGCACAACCAGCAGCAAGGCGTGGAGAAAATACTCCGTGCCGTGCCAAAACCAGGGCAATTCTTTCCAGTCGAGAAAAACCATGAACGGCGGCAGGCCGGCAGGGTCGACGGCTCGCATCAGATACATTCCCATCGCGTAGCCGCCGAGCGCGAAGAAAAAACCGTGTCCCAGACTCAAAATACCGGCATATCCCCAAACGAGATCCATCGCCAGCGCCATAATGGCGTAGCACATGATTTTTCCCGTCAGGCTGACCCAGTAAACCGGTAGATGCAGC
This sequence comes from Accumulibacter sp., assembly GCA_031280565.1. GTDB lineage: Bacteria > Pseudomonadota > Gammaproteobacteria > Burkholderiales > Rhodocyclaceae > Propionivibrio. The sequence goes on from JAITGN010000025.1 coordinate 1,649, forward strand.
GCGTGCCCCTCCGGAAAAGCAAGGTTAAACAATGGCAACGACATCAGCGCGAGAATGACGAAAAAAGCCTGGCGGCTTCCATGACCGAGCAGACGGAAAAACAGGGAATCTTCACGCATCGTCCAAGCTCGTTCAGATGTCGGCATAACGGCCCTTGAGCGCGAAAATGCCTTGCGGCCGTTTCTGGATGAAAATAACGATCATCAAGAGAATGGCGATTTTCGCCAGCACCGCGCCAGCGAAAGCCTCGATAAATTTGTTCAATATTCCCAGGCCAAGCGCGGCATACACGGTTCCGGCGATCTGGCCGACGCCGCCCAGCACGACAACCATGAAGGAATCCACGATATATCCCTGGCCCAGTTCCGGGCCGACATTGCCGATTTGCGAAAGCGCGCAACCGGCAAGTCCAGCCAGGCCCGCTCCAAAACCGAAAGTCATGCTGTCGACGTATCCGGTCGAAACGCCCATGCAACGCGCGATGGCGCGGTTCTGGGTGACGGCGCGCACGAACAACCCCATGCGCGTTCCCGCAAGCAGAACGACGACACCGGCAAGCACCAGCGCCGCGAACACGATCAGGGCAATGCGGTTATACGTCAGTATCTGTTTTCCGATGATTTCAACGCCGCCGGACAGCCAGGAAGGATTTTCAACCGTCACGTTCTGCGCTCCGAAAAAAGCGCGAACCCCCTGAATCAGCATCAGGCTGATGCCCCAGGTGGCGAGCAGGGTTTCCAGCGGACGGCCGTAGAGATGGCGGATCACCAGCCGTTCCATCAGGAAGCCGGCAAATGCCGCCGCGAAAAACGATACGGGAATCGCCGCCAGCAGCCAAACATCGAAAAAAGCGGGCGCGTGCTGCTGGACAAGCGTCTGTGTGACATACGCGGCATATGCGCCAATCATGACAAGCTCGCCGTGCGCCATGTTGATAACGCCCATCAAGCCGTAAGCGATGGCCAGCCCCAGAGCGGCCAGAAGCAGAATGCTGCCCAGCGAAATACCTTCAAAAACGCGTTTTAGCATTTCTCCGGTTTGAACGCGGGACTCAATCTCCCGCGCCGCTTGTCGCGCGGCGGCCCGTATGCGCGTGTCCGTCTCGACGAAGCGTCCTTGCCCATCCTTGGTCAAAAACGGCCGCAGGAGCCGCAAATGGGCGGGATCACTGGTCTCGCCAAGAATCCGGATCGCCATGAGGCGATCTTCACGCTGCCCGTTCTGCAAAAGAATGACGGCGCGAACGGTTTCGATCCGCGTTTTGACGTTCTCATTACTCTCCCGGCGGAGAGCCGCGTCAAGCAAAGGTAAAAACTTCACATCCGGGGCGTTTCCAAGCGTCGCAATCGCTTCCAGGCGCATTTCCACATCCGCCGACGCAAGACGAATGGCCGCAAGCGCCGCGGCGAGCGCGCCACGCACGCGGTTATTGATCATGACGCTGTCCGCTCCCTCGGGGAGCGACAAGAGGCGTTCGCCGCTCGCGGCATCGACAGCCTCGCCAGAAGCTTTCAGCAACAGGACGCGCCAGCCGCTGTCTGTCTTGAATGCATAAAGCGAACCTTCGGAAAGCGCCGCGAGCACGGGAAGGCTTGCCGCATCGGCCTGCGCTCCCAGATCGCGCAGTGCCGCGATTTTTTCATCATTGGAACCGTTCGCCAGAGCTGCCAGTTGCGCGGCATCGGGCGCGGCCCGCGCGATACCTGCCGCCAATAGCATTCCGGCGGCAAACCAGATGGCGCATGACGGAAATGATAAACGTTGTCTCATGGGCAATGTTCAAGGCGTGTTCCAAACGGGCGCTAAAAGCGGCTTATTTCGTTTCTACACATGCCAAAAACGTGCCACATGACACAAGCGGCTGATTTTAATGCGTTTTGATATTTTCCTTGTCCGCGCGGAACACAAACCAGACTCGGAGGAAACCATAAATGGTGCGCGATAAAACCTCCGTGCACACGTATGGAGCCTGTGGGGACTCCTGTTTAAAGAATACGAGAGAGCAAGAAATTGGCGGCAGCCCGGAATCCGCTGTCGATCCAGGGGCATTGGGAAGGGGTTTTTCTCCTGTCACCAATGACTCCGGTTGGAAACCTCCCCCTTCAGGGGGCATTGTGCGAGGCGTAACCTCTTCCAAATCTTGTTGTCACCCGCTTACGGGCGTGAATTGAAACATCGCCAGTAGCGCAAAAATGCCGGTTACCCTGGGTTACTGACGGCAACAAGGCCCGGCATGGTTTTCCCGTGCCGGGCCTCGTGGCTTGTTGGGTGATTTTCAGCAAACCTGATTATCCCTTGCTGGCAACTCATGGGCCGCGCCTGCGCGCTTGCCTTACTTTGTCACAGAACGTCCCTCCGGCTCATCCTTTTTCTTGTCGTTGCCCGCGATAAAAGGACTCCAGGGCTGTGCCCTGATGGGGCCGGACGTTTTCCAGACAACGTTGAATTGTCCGTCCGGACGGATTTCACCAACAAACACGGGTTTGTGCAGATGATGGTTTTTCTTGTCCATCTTGACCGTAAACCCGCCGGGCGCCTGGAAGGTCTGCTCCGCCATCGCGGTGATGACTTTATCAGCAGCGGTTGCCCCCGCTTTTTTGACCGCTTGCGCCCAAAGATGAATGCCGATGTACGTGGCTTCCATCGGATCGTTGGTCAGGGGTTTTGACGCGCCAGGAAGTTTTTTCGCGGCGGCGTAACTCGCCCATTTTTTCTTGAAGGCGTCGTTCGCCGGGTTTTTCAGGCTCATGAAGTAATTCCAGGCCGCAAGATGCCCGACCAGCGGTTTGGTATCAACACCACGCAATTCCTCTTCGCCAACGGAGAACGCGATCACAGGCACATCCGTGGCTTTCAGCCCCTGATTGCCCAGTTCCTTGTAAAACGGCACGTTGGAATCACCATTGATCGTTGAAATCACCGCTGTTTTCTTTCCTTCGGACGCGAATTTCTTGATGTTGGCGATGATGGTCTGATAATCGTTATGGCCGAAAGGCGTATAGGTTTCCATGATGTCTGCCTCGGCGACGCCCTTGCTCTTCAGGAAGGCGCGAAGAATTTTGTTGGTCGTGCGTGGATACACATAATCGGTGCCCAAAAGCACGAAACGTTTCGCGCCGCCGCCGTCTTCGGACATCAAGTATTCCACGGCGGGAATCGCTTGCTGGTTGGGCGCGGCGCCCGTATAAAAAACATTCTTCGAGAGTTCTTCGCCCTCGTACTGCACCGGGTAGAAAAGTAAACCGTTCAATTCCTCGAACACAGGCAACACCGATTTGCGCGATACGGATGTCCAGCAGCCGAAGACCACGGCCACTTTGTCCTGCGCGATGAGCTGCCGGGCTTTTTCGGCAAACAACGGCCAGTTGGACGCCGGATCGACCACCACCGGCGTCAGTTTCTTTCCAAGAAGGCCGCCGCTGGCATTGATTTCGTCAATTGCCATCAGCGCGACATCCTTCAGAACGGTTTCCGAAATCGCCATCGTTCCCGAAAGCGAATGCAGGATGCCCACATGGATGGTTTTATCGGCAGCCCGTGCCGATGCAGTTCCGAATGCTGTCAAGATGGAGACAGCGGTGACCGACAGGGTGGATTTCAGGAATGAGCGTCGTTTCATGGCATAGCCTCGCAAAAGGATCGGGGAAAGGAGGGCATAACGCCCGCCTCCGGTTTTCAGCAGAAAGCATGCCAATCAGCTTGATCCATTGGTATATATGTGCCTTGGCGAAATTCATGCCAATCAGATCATCCCCTCCAACGCGGCGCTGGTGCATACGGGAAGAATCAATGCACCAATATCAAGCACGTCCTGGCCGAACTGCGCCGGAGCATCGACGGGGCAATCGGATAAGCCTTCAAATCGCTACCTTTCCAGTCTGTTCGGCCTGCTCCGTCTTGAGCTTGACGCAGGTTCGTTTTTCAATCCGTTCGCCCTGCCCCGTCCTGAGCCTGTCGAAGGAAGCTTGTCGAAGGGTAAGGACTGGAAAGACGGAGCGTCCGTTCCTACTTCGACAAGCTCAGCACGAACGGAAATAGAGGCCGTTGATGTGTTCCGACAAAATCACCACGAACGAAGATAGGCGCTGTCGATGATTCGGTAGACTTGGCGCAAGCGGAGTGGAAAGACCATTTACAACCTAGAGCGTCCGTTCATACTTCGACAGGCTCAGCACGAACGGAAATAAGCGTTGTTGATGCTTCGGTAGACTTGGCGTGGACAGGGTTTTAACACGCTCACCACGAACGGCGAAAAATGGAGCGAAATATAAAAACAACGTCCTTAAGCTATTTTTAATCTCTTAGGGCTTCCGGAGACCTTCTCTCCAGTCCGTTCATCCTGCCTGTCCTGAGCCTGTCGAAGGAAGCGTGTCGGAGAATTCCTTTCCAGTCCGTTCGCCCTGTCACCCTCTGAGCTTGACGCAGGTTCGTTTTTCAATCAGTTCGCCCTGCTCCGTCCTGAGCCTGTCGAAGGAAGCTTGTCGAAGGGTAAGGATTGAAAAACCATTCGAAGAAAGAATCAGGACTGGAAAGACGGAGCGTCCGTTCCTGCTTCGACAAGCTCAGCACGAACGGAAATAGATGGCGTTGGTAGTTCGGCAGGTTCGGCGTGAACGGGGTTTTAACACGCTCACCACGAACGGCAAAAAATGGGGTGAAATATAAAAATAACGCCCTTAAGCCATTTCTAATCCAAAAGACGCTTGGCTGGAGAATGTTTTTCCAATCCGCTTGCCTGTCCAGTTTGTTAGATGCTCGTTTTCCAATCCATCCGTCCTGCTCCGTCTTGAGCTTGACGCAGGTTCGTTTTTCAATCAGTTCGCCCTGCTCCGTCCTGAGCCTGTCGAAGGAAGCGTGTCGAAGGGTAAGGATTGAAAAACCATTCGAAGAAAGAATCAGGGCTGGAAAGGCGGAGCGTCCGTTCCTGCTTCGACAGGCTCAGCACGAACGGAGATAGAGGGCGTCGATGCGCTCCGACAAACTTACCACGAACGGAGACAGGCGCCGTCGATGGGCAGGCAGGTTTTCTGAATGGATTTTCAGGCCGTTTACAGGGTTTGACAGGCCCGGCGCAATCGATGGATGAAATGCGTACGGGATACGCTATGCGAAGCGGGAAGAAGCATATAAAAAATCGGTCTTTGGCGGCGGCCCGGCCCCTGATACGGTAACGAAAAAATTCAGCGCGGCGCGTTTCGCGCGTTTTTGGAAGATTTCCGGATGTTTTTTATTTCAGGAGGAGTTCATCATGAGTTTGTTTGTCAACAATGCGCAGTCCATCGGGGGATCCCCGCTGGTGCGGTTAAACCGTGTCACTGATGGCGCGAACGCGACAGTGCTCGCCAAGATAGAGGGACGCAATCCCGCTTATTCCGTAAAAGACCGGATCGGCGCGGCGCTCGTCGATGACGCGGAAAAAAAAGGTTTGCTCGGGCCGGGCAAGGAACTGGTGGAGCCGACTTCCGGCAATACCGGAATCGCGCTGGCGTTCGTGGCGGCGGCGAAAGGCATTCCGCTTACGCTCACCATGCCGGAGACAATGAGTCTTGAACGCCGCAAACTGCTGGTGGCCTTTGGCGCGAAGCTGGCGCTCACTGAAGGCGCGAAGGGCATGGCCGGCGCGGTTGCCAAAGCGGAGGAAATCGCGGCGTCCGACCCGAAATATGTACTCTTGCAACAGTTCAGGAACCCGGCGAATCCCGCGATTCACGAAAGCACGACCGGCCCGGAAATATGGGAGGATACGAACGGGAAGATAGATATTTTCGTTTCCGGTGTCGGAACAGGCGGCACGATTACCGGCGTTTCCCGTCATATCAAGAAAACGCGGGGCAAGGCGATTCTGTCAGTCGCTGTGGAGCCGGAATCAAGTCCGGTTCTTACGCAAAAGAAAAACGGCCAGCCCTTGCAGCCCGGCCCGCATAAAATTCAGGGAATTGGCCCTGGATTTGTTCCGGAGATTCTGGATTTGTCGCTGGTCGATTCCGTCGAGCGCGTCAGCAACGAAGAAGCCATCCTGTACGCGCGGCGTCTGGCGCGTGAAGAGGGCATCCTGTCCGGGATTTCCTCCGGCGCGGCGGTCGCGGCAGCGGTCAGGCTCGCGCGGGAAAAGGAAAACGCAGGGAAAACCATCGTCGTCGTTTTACCTGATTCCGGGGAACGTTATCTCTCTTCCGCGCTGTTCGAAGGCGTCTTTGACGCATCCGGCGCGGCGCTTGCGGCATAGCGGCGCGGGGCGTTTCAACCCCTTTCACTTTCCGGCGCACGCTCGAAAAACAGGTCAACGTGTTTTCGGGCGCGTCGCGCTTTTTCCCGGAAAGTTTCCGTTCGGCGCGCTCGCCGTTTACGCCTGGCGCTCCCAAAAATCCAGCGGGCCGCGTTTCGCTCCCCCCCACCGCCGTGAAGGCGCGCTTTTCCGCTTCCCAAAAACAGCCCCCTTCTGGCGACTGCCGCTATAATCGCCCTCCATGTCTGAATCCGCGTTTTCCCGCCAGCCTTCGATCCGTCTTTTGCCCGACCCGCTTGTCAGCCAGATTGCCGCGGGTGAAGTCGTTGAGCGCCCGGCCTCTGTTCTCAAGGAATTGCTCGAAAACGCGCTTGACGCGGGCGCGACATCGATTCATGCGCAGATTGAGGAAGGCGGCGTCCGCTTGATCCGCGTGACCGACAACGGCTGCGGAATCGTCCGGGATGAGCTTGCGCTGGCGCTGACGCGCCATGCCACTTCGAAAATCGCTTCGCTGGGTGACCTTGAGCGCGTCGCCACGCTGGGATTTCGCGGCGAGGCCCTGGCTTCGGCGGCCTCCGTCGCGCGGCTTACGCTGACGAGCCGCGCGGCCCTGGACGGCGGCCATGCCTGGCGGCTCAGGGCGGAATCCGGCGCGTCGCCGGAACCGGCCGCGCTGGAAAAGGGGACGATCGTCGAAATCCGCGATCTTTATTACAACACGCCGGCGCGGCGCAAATTCCTGAAATCCGGGGCGACTGAGTTTGCCCATTGCGCGGAAGCCTTCCGGCGAATCGCGCTGGCGCATCCGGGCGTGGCCTTCGCGCTCTCGAACAACGGCCGCGAAAACACGCGCCTGCCCGCGACGGATTTTTCCGGGCGCGCCGGCGCGGTTCTTGGTGAAGAATTTCTCGCCTCGGCGCGGGCGGTCGATACAGGCAGTTCAGCCGAAACGGCCGCGCCGCTGCGCGTTTTCGGCTATTGCGCGCCGTCCGCACATGCCCGCGCGCGCGGCGACCTCCAGTATTGTTATGTCAACGGGCGCTTCGTCCGCGACAGGCTGCTCGGCCACGCTCTGCGCGAAGCCTATCGGGATATGCTGCACGGCGGCCGTTATCCGGCCTACTGCCTTTTTCTCGAAATTGATCCCGCCGCCGTCGATGTCAACGTGCATCCGTCCAAAACGGAAGTTCGTTTCAGGGAAGCGCGCGCCGTTCATCAATTCGTGTTCCACGCAGTCCAACGCGCGCTTTCCGCGTCCCGGAACGCGCTGGAAACGCGGCCGTCGCCCGGAAACATTCCGCCATCCATTCCAGCCTGGAGTCACCCTGTCGCGCATCAAAAACGCCTGGATCTCAACAGCCAGCGGGCGACTCGCGCGTATTACGATTTTGCCCGGACAGCGTATTCTCAAAGCGCCGCGCAGTCCGGAGCCCCGGGGGCGGCGAGCGAGGAAGGCGCGGAGAACGGAGAGACCGCGCCGCCGCTGGGTTACGCGCTCGCGCAATTGCATGGCGTCTACATTCTGGCGCAGAACGCGCGCGGCCTGGTGATCGTCGACATGCACGCGGCGCATGAGCGCATCGTGTACGAAAAGCTCAAATCCGCGATCGACGCACGGCAGGCGAACAGGCAGACATTGCTGATTCCCGCCGTTTTTTCCGTCACTCCCACGGAAGCCGCCATCGTCGAAGAACATGCCGAAACCTTGTGCGCGTTCGGTTTTGATGTCGGCCTGGCGGGCGCGTCCCGGATTATCGTTCGCGCCGTGCCCGAGATTTTACGAACGGCCGACCCGGAGGAACTCGTCCGTGATGTGCTTGATGAATTGAACGAACATGGTGTTTCCGGAGCCGTCACGGCCCGCCGGAACGCTTTTCTTTCCCGAATGGCGTGTCACGGCGCCGTTCGCGCCCATCGCCAGCTCACACTCCCGGAAATGAATGCGCTGCTGCGCCAGATGGAAACGACCGAACGCGCCGATCAATGCAATCATGGCCGCCCGACCTGGACGGAACTTCCGATCGGCGAATTCGATAAACTTTTTCTTCGCGGCCGGTAAACATCCAGTGATGAGCAGGCTTCCTCCCGCCATTTTACTGATGGGGCCTACCGCCAGCGGGAAAAGCGCCGTCGCGCTGGATCTTGCCCGCCGTTTTCCTGTTGAAATCGTCAGCGTCGATTCGGCGCAGGTGTTCCGCGACATGAATATCGGCACGGCCAAACCCGACGCCGGGACGCTTGCCCGCTTTCCACACCATCTGATCGATCTTTTGACGCCCGAAGAGCGTTATTCGGCCGCCCGCTTCCGGAACGACGCGCTTGATGCGATGGCGCGAATCGCCCGTTCCGGAAAAGTCCCCCTGCTCGTTGGCGGAACGATGCTTTATTTCAAGGCGCTGCTCGAAGGACTCGTGGATTTGCCCGGCGCTCGCCCCGATATCCGCGCGGAAATCGACGCGCTCGCCGGCAGGGAGGGCTGGCCCACCGTCCATGCGGAACTCGCGAAAGCGGATCCCGCGACCGCTGCCCGCTTGAAGACGACGGACGCCCAGCGCATTCAACGCGCGCTCGAAGTGTATCGCGCCAGCGGCCGTCCGCTCTCCGCCCTCCTTGCGGAGAGCGGACGCCAGCCCCCGCCGTATGCTTTTCTTGCCATCGGTCTCGCGCCTTCGGATCGCGCCCGCCTGCACGCGCGGATCGCCAGGCGCTTTGACGCGATGCTTGCCGCTGGACTTGAAGATGAAGTCGCGCGCTTGCGCAAAATCTATCGTTTGAATCCGGGCATGCCATCAATGCGGTGCGTCGGCTACCGGCAGATATGGGAAGCGCAGGACGGTCTCGCGCCTTATGCCGAAATGCGCGATCGCGGCATCTACGCGACGCGGCAACTGGCAAAACGCCAGATTACGTGGATGACAAACACACTCAAACCTGAAATCTTCGATTGTTTCTCCCCCGCGCTCGCCGCCATTCTCGCGCCAAAAATCGCCGCACATATCGACTGAAAAGCTGCCTTGCAAGGCCAGGCGGGGTTTTCTCGCCATTCGCCCTGCTCCGTCCTGAGCCTGTCGAAGTATGAACGGACGCTCCATCTTTCCAGTCCTTACCCTTCGACAAGCTCAGGGCGAACGGACTGGAAAGGCATTCTCCAGACGAGCGGTTTTTGGGTTTAAAAATGGCTTAAGAGCGTTATTTTTATATTTTGCTCCATTTTTTGCCATTTGTGGTGAAGGAATTAAAAACCCGACCACGTTGAGCTTGCCGAACTACTAACGGCATCTATCTCCGTTCGTGCTGAGCCTGTCGAAGTATGAACGGACGCTCTGTCTTTCCAGTCCTGATTCTTTCTTCGAATGGTTTTTCAATCCTTACCCTTCGACAAGCTCAGGGCGAACGGATTGAAAAACGAACCTGCGTCAAGCTCAGAGGCTGGCAGGGCGAACGGACTGGAAAGAAGGTCTCCGGAAACCCAAAGAGATTAAAAATGGCTTAAGGGCGTTATTTTTATATTTTGCTCCATTTTTTGCCATTTGTGATGAGCGTGTTGAAAACCAATTCGCGCGAGTTCGCCGAACCATCGACAGCAACCATTTCCGTTCGTGTTGATTTTGTCGGAACACATTGACGGCCTCTATTTCCGTTCGTGCTGAGCTTGTCGAAGCAGGAACGGACGCTCCGCCTTTCCAGTCCTGATTCTTTCTTCGAATGGTTTTTCAATCCTTACCCTTCGACAAGCTCAGGGCGAACGGATTGAAAAACATGACTTCGACAGGCTCAGGACGGAGCAGGGCGAACGGATTGAAAAACATGACTTCGACAGGCTCAGGACGGAGCAGGACGGATGGATTGGAAAACGAGCATCTAACAAACAGGACAGGCAAACGGATGGGAAAAACATTCTCCAGCCAAGCGTCTTTTGGATTAAAAATGGCTTAAGAGCGTTGTTTTATATTCTGCTCTATTTTTTGCAATTTGTGGTGAGGGAATTAAAAAACCTGTCCACGCTGATCCTGTCGAACTACTAACGGCCTCTATCTCCGTTCGTGCTGAGCCTGTCGAAGCAGGAACGGACGCTCTGCCTTTCGAGTCCTTACCCTTCGACAAGCTTCCTTCGTCAAGCTCAGGACGGGGCAGGACGGAGCAGGATGAACGGACTGGAATCAAGGCGATATCTGGAAACGGTCGAATTTTTGCCGCATCCGGCGTGTCCATGAAAGACGAGGCTTCCAGCCTTCGCAGCCTTCCTTCCGGGCGGGGTTTCAAGCCGCAATTCGTTCCTCGATGAAAAAAACGCTCCATTTTTTCCAAAAAATGCCGATAACCATTCAACTCAGGGAAAAATACGAACAGAAATGCTGCTTCCAACAAAATCCGTTCCGAACGACAAGTCCGCTTTGCCGGAAACGCCGTTGTATGGCCCGGTCAATCCGCTTGCGGATTCATTGGGAGGTTCCCGCAAGCGGCCGTCTTACGCGAAAAACCTTCCCGGAAAGACCAGGACGAACGCTGAAAAAAATGCCGCCGGGACAGCCGCCGCCGAATTTTCCGAAAAACGTCAACAATCCGACCGGCGCAAGCGGGATGTTTCCGTTTTGCTCGACACGCGCGTGGAAAGTCGCAGGAAAGATACGCCCCTGAGCATCAATTGCAGAGCCTGAAACGCGCCCCGTCGGCTTCTATTTCCGTCCGTGTTGATTTTGTCGGAACACATTGACGGCCTCTATTTCCGTTCGTGCTGAGCCTGTCGAAGCAGGAACGGACGCTCCGTCTTTCCAGTCCTGATTCTTTCTTCGAATGGTTTTTCAATCCTTACCTTTTGACAGCGCCTATCTCCGTTCGTGCTGAGCTTGTCGAAGTATGAACGGACGCTCTTGTCTTTCCAGTCCTGACTCTTTCTTCGAATAGAGTTTTTCAATCCTTACCCTTCGACAGGCTCAGGGCGAACGGATTGAAAAACGAGCATCTAACAAACTGGACAGGCAAATGGATTGGAAAAACATTCTCCAGCCAAGCGTCTTTTGGATTAGAAATGGCTTAAGGACGTTGTTTTTATCTGCTGTTCTATTTCTTACCGTTCGTGGTAAGTTTGTCGGAACACATCAACGGCCTCTATCTCCGTTCGTGCTGAGCTTGTCGAAGTATGAACGGACGCTCCGGGTTGTAAATGGCCTTTCCAGTCCTTACCCTTCGACAAGCTTCCTTCGACAGGCTCAGGACGGAGCAGAGCGAACGGATTGAAAAACGAGCCTTCGTCAAGCTCAGAGGGTGACAGGGCGAACGGACTGGAAAGGAATTCTTCGACAGGCTTCCTTCGACAGGCTCAGGACGGAGCAGGGCGAACGGACTGGAAAGGAATTCTTCGACAGGCTTCTTTCGTCAAGCTCAGGACGGAGCGGGGCGAACGGATTGAAAAAACATTCTCCAGCCAAGCGTCTTTGGGATTAGAAATGCCTTAAGGACGTTGTTTTTATCTGCTGTTCTATTTCTTACCGTTCGTGGTAAGTTTGTCGGAACACATCAACGGCCTCTATTTCCGTTCGTGCTGAGCTTGTCGAAGTATGAACGGACGCTCCGGGTTGTAAATGGCCTTTCCAGTCCTTACCCTTCGACAAGCTTCCTTCGTCAAGCTCAGAACGGAGCAGGTCGGATGGATTGGAAAAACATTCTCCAGCCAAGCGTTTTTTGGATTAGAAATGGCTTAAGGGCGTTGTTTTTATCTGCTGTTCTATTTTTTGCCGTTCGTGCTGAGCTTGTCGAAGTATGAACGGACGCTCCGGGTTGTAAATGGCCTTTCCAGTCCTTACCCTTCGACAAGCTTCCTTCGACAGGCTCAGGACGGAGCAGGGCGAACGGACTGGAAAGGCGCTCTTCAGACGCCAGGCGGAAGAAATTCTCCTGAAGTTTTCAGACGTTCTTGGAACAGCGGGCGGAAGAAATTTCCCTAAAGTTTTTTCTCCCGTTGCCGTTAGCGTGTTCAACGGATGAAGAATCCGGAGAAAATTGAAAGCGCTTTTGGGCGCGTCATCAACCTCAAGGAGTCAAAAATGCCTCAAATTATCTATACCAACGTAATGTCGCTGAATTCGCAGCGCCATCTGAACAAGAGCCAGGGTTTCATGAGTACCGCGCTTGAACGCCTTTCCTCCGGCCTTCGCGTCAATTCCGCGATGGACGACGCGGCGGGCCTCGCCGTTGCGACCAAGATGGAAGCCCAGGCCCGCGGCCTTGCCGTCGCGATGCGCAATGTGAATGACGGGATTTCGTTCGCGCAGACCGCCGACAAGGCGCTTGAAACCGTGACCGACGAACTCCTGCGCATGCGCGACCTGGCGACCCAGGCGCTGAACGGAACGATTTCCAATCTCGAGCGCTCCAAGATACAGGAAGAATTCGGCGAATTGTGGACTGAAGTCGACCGCATTCAAAGCGCGGCCAAGCTCAACGGTCAGAACGTTTATGACGCCGCTGGATATACCTTCCAGGTTGGCGCCGACGTCGAGGATTATATTGTTACAGGATTTTCTAATGTTGCCATGCAGGCGGTCAGTGTCACTGACATGACCGCCGCAAGTGCTGCCTTAGGTGCGATTACCGATGCGCTTGAAAGCGTGGCGGCAAGCCGCGCCCACATCGGCGCGATTCAAAGCCGGCTGGCTTTTACGGGGCAGTATCTCCAGGCCGCGCATGAGAATCAGGTTGCCGCCCGCAGCCGCATCATGGACGCTGACTTCGCGGCCGAAACCGCGAACCTGACCCGCGCCCAGATCCTGCAGCAATCGGGCGTCGCGATGGTCGCGCAGGCGAATTCGCTCCCGCAGAACGTTCTTTCGCTGTTAAGATAAGGCGTTACAAGGCGTTCCTGACCTGGACGCGAGCGGGATTCCGGCGCTGAAAACCGCCGGAATCCGCCGCGGAAGGAAGGGAAGAAGGAGAAGACGCGATGTTTCAATCCACGCCCGCAAGCGGGCGGCACCAACGACAGCAGCGTCTGGAAGAGGTTTTGGAAGAGGTTGCGCTTCTCCCCAACGAGATTTGCCCCCTGACGGGGGAGGTTTTAACCGTTCTAACCGGAGTTAGTTTCTGATGAACATCGGCGATATCATACGCGCCGCGCCGGTTCAACCGGCCGCTTCGTCATCTGCGCCATCCGCGCCATCCGCTCGCGCTGTTCGTTCAGGCAAGAGCGCGGCGGTGGAGGCGGCGGAAATGGCGGTGGCCTTTCCCGCAGGCCCGGCGGGCGCTGAAACCGAAGCGCTGAAAACAGCGCCGCCCTCGTTACGTGAGGGCGAGGCGCGGGACACGCTGGATCAGGCGCTTTCGCAAATCAAGGAGTTTGTCGAAATCGCCGCGAGCGATATCGATTTTTCCATCGACGAAAAAAGCGGTGAAATGGTCGTTAAAATCATCGACCGCGCCACGGAAGAGGTGATTCGCCAGATTCCGCCGGAGGAAATGCTCGAAATAGCGCGCGCGCTGGACCGCTTGCAAGGGCTTTTTTTACAGAACAAGGCCTGACCGGGAGATTTTCGCAAAGGAGTCAACAATGGCTATTTCTTCGCTGGGCGTCGGGTCCGGGCTGGATCTCGAAACGCTTATCACCAAACTGATGCAGGTTGAACGGCAGCCTCTGGCCAGCCTTCAAAACCGCAAGACGACATACACCAGCCAGATTTCCGCGCTTGGCAAGATAAAGAGCGCGATCGATTCCCTGAAGACCGCCGCCACGGCCATGAAAGACCCCGACAAACTTTTGTCATTGACGGCGAACTCGGCGGATGCCTCGGTCGTTTCGGCAAGCGCTTCCGCCGGGGCGTCCACGGGAACGCACAGCATCGAGGTCACACAGCTCGCGAGCGCCCACAAGCTCGTCTCGCCGTCTTCGGTCAATCTTTCAACGGGCGGAACGCTGACACTGGAGACTGGAAGCGTTTCCGGCACCACGTTTATGCCCAACGGAAGCGCGGCGACGGTCAACATCGCCGCCAGAGCGTCGCTTTCCGATGTCGCCAGCGCCATCAATTCAGCCAAGGCCGGCGTGACCGCGACCATCGTCAACGGCACGGGCGGACAGCAGCTCGTTGTTACCAGCAACACGACCGGCGCGTCCAGCCAGATAAGAATGTCCGCTATCGCGGAAGTCACGGGACTCAGCATCGCGGGACTTGATTTCGACCCCGCCGCCGCCACGCCCGGTGGAATGACTCAGCAAGCCGCCGGACAGAACGCGGAACTGAAGATCGACGGAATTGATGTCGTCAGCGCGTCCAACACGGTCAAGGACGCCCTCGCGGGCGTGACGCTCGAACTGAAAAAAACCAATTCCGGCGCCCCGACCCAACTGACGATCAGTGGCGACAGTTCCGCCCTGCGCGAAAAGGCGGAGGCTTTCGTCAAGGAATACAACAATGTGATTTCAACGCTGAAAAGCCTTTCGCAATATAACCCCGATGGCGTGTCGGGCGCGCTCAACGGCGACAGCACCGTCCGCTCGCTTTTGAGCGAGATACGGAACAATGCGTTCAATGTGCCCGCGGGCGTCGACGCTTCCTTCGAGCGCCTTTTCAGCCTGGGAATTTCCACCCAGACTGACGGCACGCTCAAGCTCGACGCCGCCAAACTGGACGAGGCGGCCAGCAAGGATATTTCGGCGGCCGCGAAGAGCCTGTCCGCCTACGCCACTTCGTTCGAATCGCTGGCAAAACGGCTCAACGGAACGGGCGGCCTGCTCGAGACGCGGACGGACAGCGTTCAGCAATCCTCCCGCCTGCTGGATACGCGGATCGAGACCATGAATCTCTATCTGGAAAAGGTCGAAGCCCGCTACCGCAAGCAGTTTTCGGCGCTCGATTCCCTGATGGGAAAACTCCGGGAAACGTCCGATTATCTGGCGCAGCAATTCTCTTTATTGGGTAATATGTCATCTTCGAAATAAACAAAAGGGTGACCCCATGTTCGGAACGCCGACCGACCCCGCGAAAGCCTACAGCAGCGTCAGTCTTGAGACGTCCATCCAGAACGCCAGCCCTCACAAGCTGATCGTTCTGCTTTTCGAGGGTGTGCGCGAAGCTATCATCGTCGCGCGCGCGGGAATCGAAAAAGAGGATATCCAGCAAAAGGGCATGGCGATCACCAAAGCCATTGACATCATCCTGAACGGCCTGCGCGCCTCGATCAATCTGGAGGAAGGCGGCGCAATCGCCCAGAATCTCTACGCGCTTTACGATTACATGTCTGCCCGTCTGCTGCATGCCAGCATGCACAACGATACGGGCGCGCTCGACGAGGTTCTGGGCCTGCTTTCCGAAATCCAGGAAGCATGGGCCGGCATCGGCGAAGGCGCGGACTCCGCTCCCAAAGCCTGATTGCGGGGAGGCCATGTCCAACGCGCTCTCGCTGCTCAGGGAACTGAAGCATATCCACGATGAAATGGCGCAAAGAACCGCGCGCTCCGGCTGGCAGGACGCCGGGGCGCTCTGGGAAACAGCCGAGGCGCGTTTCGCCGCTCTGAAAGAAATCCCGCTGGCCGGGCTTTCCGGCAGTGAGCGCATCGAAGCGCGCCAGTTGATCGAAACGCTGCTCAACCAGCAAAAAACGCTCTCTGCCCAGGCGCGCACCTGGATGGATCAGGCGCGTCCCTTGCTGGAATCCTTTGATCGCCACCCTGTTTCGTCCGGGCCGAAGCCGGCCGGTTAGCCGTATTTCCCGCCAAAGCATGCGCCGCCGGAATGGAACGCTCCGGAAAGCCCGCGCATACGGGCGGAAAGGATATTTCGTCCTGAACGGGTTCGAAGAAAGACTTTCCAATCCGTTCGCCCCGCTCCATTCCGGGCCTGTTGAAGGAGGCTTGTCGAAGGGAGCGATTGAAAAGACGTTCGGAAATCCGTTCATACTTCGACAGGCTCAGTACGAACGGATTTGTGGGCCGTTCATGCGCTTCGACAGGCTCAGAAAACCCGCCTACCGCAAACGGTGTGAGAAAGACATGTTTATCCTGTCCCTCTCTGAGCGTGTCGAAAGAAGTTTTTTTAGTCCGTTTTTCTGCCCCGAACAGGCTGGAGATCCCCTTTCCAATCCGTTCGCCCTGCTCCACTCCGGGCCTGTTGAAGGGGGCTTGTCGAAGGGAGCGATTAACAAGACGTTCGGAAATCCGGTCCTACTTCGACAAGCTCAGCACGAACGGATTTGCGGGCCGTTCATGTGCTTCGACAAGCTCAGTACGAACGGATTTGCGGGCCGTTCATGTGCTTCGACAGGCTCAGCACGAACGGATTTGCGGGCCGTTCATGCGTTTCGACAAGCTCAGCACGAACGGATTTGCGGGCCGTTCATGTGCTTCGACAAGCTCAGCACGAACGGATTTGCGGCCATTCATGCGCTTCGACAGCCTCAACGCGAACGGATTTGCGGGCCGTTCATGTGCTTCGACAGGCTCGGCACAAACGGATTTGCGGCCATTCATGCGCTTCGACAGGCTCGGCACGAACGGATTTGCAGGCCGCGCGGATACTCAAGGAAGGTTTCTTGAATGATTCCCCCTGATGTCGCCAGCCGTTTACAGATTTCAGCGGAAACGACGCTTCGCCCTGTCGCGCAGCCGCAGGAAATCGCGGACAAGCTTTCCGATCTTGTTCCCGGCCAGAGAATCATGGCTGAAATCCAGAGCCTTCTTCCCAATGGAACGTATCGCGCGCTCATCAACCAGAGGAGCGTCACGCTTTCCCTGCCGTTTTCCGCGAAAGCCGGTGATGCGCTCGAAATGTTCGTTACCGAAAACGATGGCAAGATAGCGCTTGCCGTCGCGGAACGTCCGGCGGCGTCCGAATCGGCTGCGCCCACTTTGAGCCGCGCCGGACAGCTTATCGCTCAACTGCTTTCCGGCGCGCGTCAGTCCGGCGAACGCCTTCCTCCCCTGACGCTCAATGAAAACCGTCCATTGACCGCTTCTCCGTCCGCCGGAGGGCAGGCATTCGTGCCCGCGCTGAAACAGGCGATTGTCCAGAGCGGCATGTTCTACGAATCGCACCAGGCGGAATGGATCGAAGGGCGTTTCGCAAAAGCCGCCCTTTTAAGCGAACCCCAGGGAAAACTTTCTTCGCCCACGGCTTTTGCCGCCACTTTCCGGGAAACGTTTCTTCCGGAACACGCGGCCGGAGCGCCCGCCAGCGCCGAAACATCCGCCAGGGCGGCACTCGCCCGCTCTCCAGCGACGCTCCCCGATAACGCGGAGAGCCACGCCGAGGCGCATGCCCCCGAAGCGCGGGCTACGCTCACCGGCGAGAACAGCGACGCGCCCGCTTCGCGCGCTGCCCGCCTTCCGGCGGCGTCCAGCCAGCAGGCCGTCGCACCGCCCGCGCAGTTTCTGGTTCAGCAGCAACTGGAAGCGCTGGCGTCCCAGAAATTCGTCTGGCAGGGCCAGATATGGCCTGGCCAGGACATGTACTGGGAGATTGACGATGATGAGCCGCATCATGACTCCGGCGGTGCGGAAGACGCCGCGGGACGCTGGTCGACGCGTTTGCGAATGGATCTGCCGAATCTTGGCGCGATCGATATCGGTGTGCTGCTTCAGGGCAATCAGATTTCCCTGTCGATGCGTGCGGCCAGGCCCGAAACCCGCGATCTGATGCGCTCGGCGCGCAACGCCCTGCAAAATCAGATGGATGAAGCCGGTCTGGCGCTCGCTTCGCTCGGCATTGAGTCCGACGTTTCAACGGCGCTTGCAGCCGAAGGCGATGAGCGCGTTCCGTGACGAAGCGCGCGCGCGGCTGAAAAGCGCCGTCGCGCTGGCGTATTCCCAGTCTGATGCCGCGCCGCGTGTCGTCGCCAAGGGACGCGGTCTCATCGCTGAACAGATCGTTGCGCGCGCCAGGGAGCACGGTGTCTATGTCCACGAATCGCCGGAACTCGTTTCCCTGCTTTTGCAGATCGATCTTGATCAGCGCATTCCTCCGCAGCTTTACGTCGCTGTCGCGGAATTATTGGCCTGGGTATACCGCCTGGAAAACGGCCAGCCCGTCACGCCCGCGCCGGTTCTGTCGCCGATTCCAAGGACGGACGGCGGAAAAAACGATGAGCGGAATAACGGGGATTAGAGCGTTTTTCGTTCAAATGACCGCAAAATCCTGCAGGTGATGAAGTGGCGCTGTTTCCTTTCACCGCCGTTCGTGGTGAGGGGTGTTAAAAACCCGTTTACGCTAAACCATTAACGGCGCATATTCTCGTTCATACTGATTTTGCCGGGACGCATCGACGACATCTATTTCCGTTCGTGCTGAGCCTGTCGAAGCAGGAACGGACGCTCCGAGGGCTTCCCAACGCCTCTTGAATCAGGGTTGTTCAAGGTAAAGGCATTCCTGGCCTTTCCAATACTTACCCTTCGACAGGCTTCCTTCGACAGGCTCAGGACAGGCAGGATGGGACTGGAAAACATGCCCTATCTCCGTTCGTGCTGAGCTTGTCGAAGTATGAACGGACGCTCCAGATCATGAATGGTTTTTCCAATCCCGATTCTTTCTTCGAATCGTTTTTCAATCCTTACCCTTCGACAAGCTTCCTTCGACAGGCTCAGGACGGAGCAGGGCGAACGGACTGGAAAGGCGTTCTTCGACAGGCTTCTTTCGACAGGCTCAGGACGGAGCAGGGTGAATAGATCGGAAAGGCGGAGGTCGTCCTCTCCCGGCCACATGCCGCTATTTGAATCGAAAATGCTCTAGAGGAAATATTCCCGTATCCTTGTCCCGCGACTCTCTTGCGGGCGGGGTTTCAAACCGGAGCCGGTTTTACGATCAATCCTCCGTGTCGCCTGTCATGTCGCATAAATTGCAACTTATGCGACCTTGACAGTCTTGTTTCCATTGCCTTACTATTGAGTAAGGATGGATACGGGAGAACTTCAGCAAAAAATTAGCGACAGCCCGGAAGGCGCTGTCGCTCTAACATCATTGGCAAGGGGTTTGCATCCCCTTGCCAATGGCTACGGTCGAAACCCCGGCCTTCAGGCCAGGGTTCCAACCTCCGCACCGCCCTGAAGGGCGGGGTTTCAAACCGGAGTTAGTTTTACGATGAACGTCGCTACCTTGACAAGCAAAGGCCAGATCACCCTCCCCGCCGCCGTGCGTAATGGATTGGGACTGGCGACCGGCAGCCGTGTCGAGTTCGTCGAAATCGCGCCTGGTCGTTATCAGGTGCACGCGGCGACCACGCCTCTCCAAGCCCTCAAAGGTCTGATCGGAAAGCCAGCCAAACCCGTGAGCGTGGAAGACATGAACGCCGCTATCCGCGCGCGCGCGGCAAAATGATTGGTCTGGATACGAATGTCCTCGTACGCTATCTGGCCCAGGACGACGTCAAGCAGGCGGCGCTGGCGAATGCGCTGATGGATTCGCTGACCGATGCTAATCCTGGCTTCGTTTCGCTGGTGGTGCTGGTGGAGACAGTATGGGTACTGGAATCCCGATACGGAGCCAATGCAGATAAAATCGCGCAAGTGCTGGAAACCTTGCTGCACATCGGCAGCCTCGCCGTGGATCAGGCGGAAACCGTATGGCGAAGCCTGCGCCGCTTCAAGACGGAAGGCGGAGATTTTTCCGATACACTGATTGCGATGCTGGCTCACGACAGGGGCTGCGCCCAAACCTATACCTTCGATAAAGGCGCGGCAAGGTACGCCGGTATGGTTTTACTCAAATAAATTCAAGAATGATTGACCGGAATGCGCGGAAAACCTCGCCCTCCAGGGCGGGGAAGGCTAGCGCGGACGGCTGCGCCGTCCTTGGGTTTAATGCGGTGTTTGCTGCTGTTCGATGTATTGGCACACGATGGAAACTGGCGCACCGCCACAGCTAGAGCGTTTTCGATTCAAATAGCGGCATGTGGCCGGGAGAGGGCGGCCTCCGCCTTTCCGATCTATTCACCCTGCTCCGTCCTGAGCTTGTCGAAGGAAGCTTGTCGAAGGGTAAGGATTGAAAAACGATTCGAAGAAAGAATCGGGATTGGAAAAACCATTCATGATCTGGAGCGTCCGTTCCTGCTTCGACAAGCTCAGCACGAACGGAGATAGGGCATGTTTTCCAGTCCGTTCATCCTGCCTGTCCTGAGCTTGACGAAGGAAGCCTGTCGAAGGGTAAGGATTGGAAAGGCCAGGAATGTCTTTACCTTGAACACCCCTGATTCAAGAGGCGTTGGGAAGACCTCGGAGCGTCCGTTCCTACTTCGACAGGCTCAGTACGAACGGAAACAGGCGTTGTCGAAGAACACCTTTCCAGTCCGTTCGCCCTGCTCCGTCCTGAGCTTGTCGAAGGAAGCTTGTCGAAGGGTAAGGATTGAAAAACGATTCGAAGAAAGAATCGGGATTGGAAAAACCATTCATGATCTGGAGCGTCCGTTCATACTTCGACAGGCTCAGTACGAACGGAAATAGA
>JAITGN010000097.1 GCA_031280565.1 Accumulibacter sp.
AGAGCGTCCGTTCATACTTCGACAGGCTCAGTACGAACGGAAATATATGTCGTCGATGTGTCCAGGCAAAATCACCACGAACGGCGGTGAAAGGAAACAGTGCCACTTCATCACCTGCGGGATTTTGCGGTCATTTGAACGAAAAACGCTCTAAAAGCATGTTTTTCAATCCGTTCGCCCTGCCTGTCCTGAGCTTGACGAAGGAAGCTTGTCGAAGGGTGAGGATTGAAAAACCATTCGAAGAGTACGGATTGGAAAGAGTATTTACGATCTGGAGCGTCCGTTCCTACTTCGACAGGCTCAGCACGAACGGAGATAGATGTTGTCACATTTGAACAAGAAATTCGCCAAAGCGGCCGTCGTAAAACCAACTCCGGTTTGGAACCCCGCCCGCAGGAAAGGCGCGAAGGCTGAGACCCCGCTTGACCGGCCCGAGTTTCGACTATAGCTATTGGAGAAGGGAGAGAAATCCCTTCCAGTTTCGTTTTGAGCGGCAGAAATGAATACCTGCCGCTGATTTCTTGCTGCTGGAGCGCGACTATAATTCGCCTTTTGTTCTCCTGGCGGTTTCATGTTTGTTCGATTGGCGCATCCCTATCTTCTGCTGACCCTGTCGTCTCTTTTCTGGTCGGGAAACATGGTCGTTGGCCGCGCCGTCCGCGACGATGTGCCGCCCTTTACGCTGGCATTCTGGCGCTGGGCCATCGCTTTCGCGCTGACGCTTCCGTTCGCCCTGCCGCATGTGCGCTCCCAATGGAAACTGCTCAAGCAGAATTGGCGTGCCACCGCGCTGCTCGGCTTCATTGGCGTGGGCTGCTATAATACATTCGCCTATCTTGCCCTGCGCTACACCGCCGCGACCAATGCGCTTTTGCTCAATTCCGTCATTCCGGTAGCGACCATTGTGTTTTCCTGGATCTTCCTGAAAAAAAGCCTGCGGCGCGCCGAAGGGTTTGGCGTGCTGATTTCGTTGACAGGCGTTGCCGTCATCGTCGCCCGGGGCGACATGGCAGCGCTCGCTGCGCTCAGCCTGAATGCTGGCGATTTGTGGATGCTGCTGGCCGTCCTTGTCTGGGCGCTTTATACCATCGGCCTGCATTGGCGGCCCGAAGGCATTCATCCGATGCTGCTCCTTTCCGCCTTCACGTTGATCGGCGTCATAACGCTGCTGCCCGCCAGCCTGATGGAAATCCAGAGCGGCTTGACGCTTCATCCGGCCCCGCGATCCCTTTTCGCGATCCTCTATGTCGGTGTTTTACCCGGGTTCGCGGGCTATGTTTTCTATAACCGGGCCGTCGGCGAAGTCGGCGCGAACCGCGCCAGTCTTTTTATCCACTTGATGCCCGTATTCGGCACGCTGCTATCGGCTGTTTTTCTCGGAGAAATTCCCGGCGCCTATCATTACACGGGCATGGCGCTGATTTTCTCGGGCATTTATCTGACAACTTCTCGCCCGTCTTCCTGAATGATTCTCCTCGAAAGGTTCGTGCGCTGGACAGGGCTTCGTTCCGGAACGAAACCGGAGCGATCCTTTCCTGCCGCGCTTTGGGACGAAACGCTGGCCCACCTGCCTTTTCTCGATCGCCTGAACGCCGAAGAAAAGGCGCGGCTGAAGCATTTGGCCGGACATTTCCTGGCCGAAAAGGAATTCACTGGCGCCGGTGGACTTGAGCTTACGGACGCGATATGCGTTTCGATCGCCGCCCAAGCCTGTTTGCCCATCCTGAATCTCGGCCTCGGCCATTACACGGGATGGGTTGGCATCGTCGTTTATCCTGATGAATTCGTTATTCCGCGCGTTGTCGAAGACGAGGCGGGCGTTGTTCACGAATATGACGATCATGTTTCCGGCGAAGCCTGGGAAGGCGGCCCCGTGCTTGTTTCATGGAAGGACGCGGAAATGGCGGGCGAAGGATACAACGTCGTGATTCATGAATTCGCTCACAAGCTGGACATGCGTGACGGAAGCGCCGACGGCGTTCCGCCGTTACCACCGGATATTCCAGTGGACGAATGGAACGCGGTGTTCTTGGGCGCTTTTCATGATTTTCAGGCGTCTTTCAGCAAAGTTTCCGAAACGCATGCCGGGAATGACGATGGTTTTGACGAATACGCCGCGACGGCTCCCGAAGAGTTTTTTGCCGTTATGAGCGAGGTTTTCTTCGAAAAACCGGGGTTTCTCCATAACGAATTTCCGGCGCTCTATGCGCTGTTCTCGCGTTTTTACCGTCAGGATCCCGCGCATGGATAAAATGAAATACCTCCTCGTTTTCTGTTTTTTCAGCGCGGTTTCGCAGGCCGAAACATTGCGCGGCCGGATCGTTCGCGTTGCCGATGGTGACTCGCTGACTCTGGTGACCTTCGCGAACCGGCGGGTTGAAGTCAGGATCGCCGGAATCGACGCGCCCGAACGGAGACAGCCCTATGGCGCGAAATCGAAACAGGCGCTGGCCGCGCTCTGTCATCGCCGAAGCGCGGCAGTCCTGACGCGCGGGAAAGACCCTTATGGACGAACGCTCGGACAGGCTGTTTATTGCGACGGTGTTTACGTCAACGCGGCGCAGGTCGCTTCCGGGCTGGCTTGGGTCTATCCATTCACGCGCGAAGACCCTTCTCTGACCGCGCTGGAGCGGGAAGCCCGCGCCGGGCAGCGTGGTTTATGGCGCGACCCCGCGCCCATGCCGCCCTGGGAATTTCGCAAACGCCATCCGCGTCCGCACGCTGGTTTTTCGTATAGGCGTTTTCGAAATTCCCGCCGTTAAAATTCCATATGACATTGCTTGAAAGGCAGATATTTACTGGGTAAATTTCAAATTTTTTGATAAATTGAAAAAAATGTAAAGATAGATAAACGTTTTTAAGCGATTTTACTTTTTAGAGACTGATTTTTTTCTTTTAAAATTGAGATAAATAGACGTTTTTAAAGTGAGTTATCAAGAAGAGCAAAGAAATCCGCTTGAGAACGTAGGTCGAAAACGGGCAAAAGTTTTTCCTTCCTTTGTTGATTTCGTTTCATCCTGAACCTGTCGAAAGAAGCGTGTCAGAAGCTCGTTTTTCAATCCGTTCGCCCTGCCTGTCCTGAGCTTGACGAAGGAAGCTTGTCGAAGGGCAAGGATTGAAAAACCATTCGAAGAAAGAATCAGGATCGGGAAGAGCATTTACAGTCCAGAGCGTCCGTTCATACTTCGACAGGCTCAGTACGAACGGAAATATATGTCGTCGATGTGTCCAGGCAAAATCACCA
>JAITGN010000109.1 GCA_031280565.1 Accumulibacter sp.
TTCAATCCGTTCGCCCTGCTCCGTCCTGAGCCTGTCGAAGGAAGCTTGTCGAAGGGTAAGGATTGAAAAACGATTCGAAGAAAGAATCGGGATTGGAAAAACCATTCATGATCTGGAGCACCCGTTCATACTTCGACAAGCTCAGCACGAACGGGGATAGGCACTGTCAATGGCTCGGCAGACTCAGCGCGGACAGGGTTTTCCCACTCCCGTTCATCCTGCTCCGTCCTGAGCCTGTCGAAGGAAGCTTGTCGAAGGATACTAATTAAAATGACGCCCTTAAGCTATTTTTGTCTTTTTGGGTTTCCGGAGACCACTTTTCCAATCCATTCAACCCCCGTCTTGAAGCTGTCGAAGGAAATGTGTCAGAAGCACGTTTTTCAATCCGTTCGCCCTGCCTGTCCTGAGCCTGTCGAAGTCGTGTTTTTCAATCCGTTCGCCCTGCTCCGTCCTGAGCCTGTCGAAGGAAGCTTGTCGAAGGGTAATGATAGAAAATAGATTCGAAGATAGAATCGGGATTGGACAGGCAGAGCTCGCGGTCATACTTCGACAGGCTCAGCACGAACGGGGATAGAGGGTGTCGACGATTCAGCAGACTCGGCACGCGCAGAAACAGGCGTCGTCGATGGGTTCCTATAAAACCAGTACGAACGGAGATAGGCGTTGTCAATGGCTCGGCAGACTCAGCGCGGACAGGGTTTTCCCACTCCCGTTCATCCTGCTCCGTCCTGAGCCTGTCGAAGGAAGCTTGTCGAAGGATACTAATTAAAATAACGTTCTTAAGCTATTTTTATCTTTTTGGGCTTCCGGAGACCAATTTTCCAATCCATTCACCTTGCCTTCTCCTGAACCTGACGAAGGAAGTGTGTCAGAAGCACGTTTTTCAGTCCGTTCGCCCTGCCCCGTCCTGAGCCTGTCGAAGGAAGCTTGTCGAAGGGTAAGGACTGGAAAGGCGGAGCACCCGTTCATACTTCGACAAGCTCAGCACGAACGGGGATAAGCGCCGTCGATGTGTTTCGACACGAAACAGAGACAAACGCTTTATAGGCTATTTCTCACGTAATTCATCGTAAAACCAACTCCGGTTTGAAACCCCGCCCGTAAGAAAGGTGCGGAGGTTGGAACCCCGGCCTGAAGGGCTGTCGCTAATTTCTTGCTGTTTTTCATCGCATCATATGCTTCCAGAAAATCGTCTTTTTCAGTGTAACTTACAAAATAATCATCATCAGTTTCAAAAACATCAACGCCAACGATGGCCGCGCTTGATTTGTTTCCTTCGGCGGGGGAGCCTGGCGGCGCCCCTCTCAATATAGACAACTGCCCCGAACCCCTTCATTGAGAGATGCCTCCGCGCAAGCCAAGGCCGCATTCTTCAATTTCACCCGGTTTATATCACTCACCCCGCGTTTCCTCATTGCTTTTTATCCTCACGCATCATCATGATATTTTTGCGTGGTGGATTGCCAAAAAACCGTTTGTACTCCCTGATGAAATGGCTGATATTTTCATATCCAACAGCAATGGATACGCCGGAAACATCCAGATTGCCTGCAAGCATCAGACGCTGCGCTTCATGCAAACGCATTCTCTTTTGAAACTGGATGGGACTTATGCCCGTTATCTCCTTGAAACGGCGGTGGAAAGTAGATGGGGCCATAGCGGCCTGTTCAGCCAATTCTTCAACCAGGACAGATGCCGTCAAATTTTGTTTCAGCCATGAAATGGCACGGGTGATCTGGTTATTTTGAGAGCCAAGCGCATAGAATGACCTCAAATGGCGGCCATTTGGCCCCATCAGCAAACGATAATGGATTTCTTTCACTATCATGGGCGCAAGCACTGGAATCTGCTCCGGGGTATCAAGAAGTTCCACCATCCTGAAAAAGGCGTCGAGTATTTCTGAATCGACAGGCTGCTTCAGCGCCCCTCCGGCAATATGCCTGTCATCCAGCGCTCCATGCGGCGCTTGCAATGCCAATTGCTCCAGCAGATTTTTATCCAGGTCAAGCACCAGCGATATACAGGGTGTTTCCCGAGATGCCTGCGTAATCATGACGCTTGCGGGAAAATCCACTCCAAATATCATGATATCGTTATCAGTACAATGATATTCCTCATTTCCCGCCACAATGTGTTTAGCTCCCTGATTTATCATGGATATCAGCGGCCTGTATAAACAGTTCCCCACTGTATGGATTTCATCCCCGCGATATAAAGTCAGCCCTGGAACGGCTGTGGGATTTTCACCGGGGGCAGGCATCCAGCGGTAAAGTTTTTTTGTCAGCAGCGCTTTGGCCCGCCCAATCTCTATACGGGTATCGTCTGTCATGGTGTCTCTTTTTGTTTTCCGGAACAATGATCAGGTCTACAGTGATTCGGCGCTTTCGTGGAATCAACCATCCTGGCCGGACGGCAATCATTCGGCATTATTTGACTTCCCTCCCGGCCAGCCAGTCATAAGCAGGATTGTGCAAAAAATTGACAGGATCGTGTCTACACTTCGCTTGTCGCCACCTCTATATTAGGTCAAGAAACACCGGTTTTTTGTCAAGTTGCCAACCAACTGTTCAAACACGCTTATCGGGAAGGTGAATCGTGATGACTGAAAAAACAACAGGCATAGATGGCTCAGCCATCGAAGATGGCGTTGATGCGAGCCGTCGTTCCGTAATCAAGGGAGTCGCCATTGCCGGGTTGACGGCAGCCTCTCCGCTGGCAGCAGCAGGACGCGCATTGAAGCAGCAACCCAACGATGTTCAGCCGGCAAACGACCCGCGCGCCCGTTTCCCGAACGATCAACCGGTGCAGAGGCAGACCTGGCCCGGACTGCAAGGCAAGATGACGCCAAGGCCCGACTGCGGAGAAACGGGTTACCGCGGCTCAGGACGCCTTGCCGGACGACGCGCCCTGATTACCGGCGGCGATTCCGGCATCGGCCGCGCGGTAGCTATCGCCTGCGCGCGCGAAGGCGCGGACGTTGCCATCAACTATCTGCCGCAAGAAGAACCCGATGCCACGGAGGTCATTGACCTCATCCGCCGCGAAGGCCGAAAAGCCGTCGCCATTCCCGGCGATCTTCGCACCGAGGAATTTTGCAGGAGACTGGTTGCCCGGGCGGAGCGCGAACTCAACGGTCTCGACATCCTCGTCAACAACGCGGGCTACGGCTGGTTCCTGCCCGACATCCTCGAACACCCGAGCGAGAAATTCGACCAGACGATAAAGACCAACCTCTACGCGCCGTTCTGGCTGTCGAAAGCCGCTATCGCGGTAATGAAGCCGGGAAGTTCCATCGTGTTCACGAGTTCGGTCACCGCCTTCTCGCCCGCCAGCGCTTTCATTGACTACAGCGCCACGAAAGCCGCGATCGTCGCGTTTACCAGCGCCCTTGCCAAGCAGGTCGCCAAACGCGGCATCCGGGTGAATAGCGTCGCCCCCGGGCCAATCTGGACACCGATGCAGATCTATTTCGAGGCTCCCGGCAACAATGTTGAAAATCTCAACGCCACTACACCGCTGGGACGCATGGGGCATCCGGTGGAAATGGCCCCGCTTTACGTCACCCTGGCGGAAGGGCAGAGCAGTTTCGTCACGGGCAGTACCTGGTCTGCCGACGGCGGACGGCTATAAATGGAAAAATGCCAATACACGCCCTTGCTTTTTTGCCGGGACACATTGACGGCATCTGTTTCCGTTCGTGCTGAGCCTGTCGAAGCAGGAACGGACGCTCCGAGGTCTTCTCAACGCCTCTTGAATCAGGGGTGTTTAAGGTAAAGGCATTCCTGGCCTTTCCCGTTCGTGTTCTTCGAATGGTTTTTCAATCCTTACCCTTCGACAGGCTCAGGACGGAGCAGGGTGAATAGATCGGAAAGGCGGAGGCCGTCCTCTCCCGGCCACATGCCGCTATTTGAATCGAAAATGCTCTAGCGCGTTTTTCCACCCGGGGTTTCGTCGTTCCAGCTGAATTGTCTGGCTGGAGACCGCTTGCTCCATCCTGCGATTCCGGTCAAGGCAACGCTATCGAAGTTTTGCTTGATTTCAAGGCGCTCCTGATAACCGTCGTTTTCAAGGCAAATTTTCATAATATCTTTCAAAAATCGTTTTATATCGCTATTTTTATCATGGATTATGTAAAAATAAAAGACTTGAAAAATGAAAAATTCCATAAAACCGTTTGAAAACGTCTGTTTATTTTCATTATTTTTTATTTCTGTAAAGAAATCATCATAGATACCCTTGAATTACAAGGCATTCAGGGGTCGTCATAAGAATTTTTTTATTTCGCAAAAAGGTTGGCTTTCTTGCTGGACAAGCTGTTCAAGCCCTTCCAGCCGGACGCGCTGCCTGACCTGTCCGGCACGCGTTTTGAATACGACCCGTTCCATCCGCGAAGGATAGACAATCAGATTGACACGCATCCCTTCGTCCACAAAACTCAATACGGTTTCGGCCCGATCCGCCCTCGGCGCGCGATGCGAAAAGCCGATACGCGCGCCGAGCAAAAAAACCTCGACCTCCTTGGGGCTGTCGGTAAAAAGCTGAATATCGATTTCCGCAGAGCGTCCCGCGGACCCATCAAGCACAGGCCCCGTTAAACAAGGAGTGAACTTTTGCAGGCGCATGAGAAGTTCGCGCGCTTTTTCTCTCAAGGCGGCAAGCCTTTCCGCATGCTCGCTTCCCTGAAAGAGCCGCTGATATAACTTCAATTCAGCCTCAACAGATTCATTTCCGGGAAGCGGCGTGTTCGCGGGCAACCCAAGAATATCCACCGCTTTGCGTTTAGCTGCGTTGAAATCCGTCAGGCCGTTTTCAGCCATCAGCCGCGCGGCGGCGCCCGCGACATTTCGCGCCGCGACGGAAAGCGATGGCGGAAGACCGCGTTTTCTACGCGGTTTGCGCGCTGAAGCCCGTCCAGAACGCGCGTGAATGGAAGATTCAGAGGTCATTGCCTGCAGGGTTACAATCTGCGCTACGCTTGTGAAAAATTTTCTTCTCCGGATTTTAACGGAAGCTCTTCAAAACGGCACATCATGCATATTCATATTCTTGGCATCTGCGGCACTTTCATGGGCGGCATCGCGCAACTGGCGCGCGCGGCGGGCCATCGCGTCACCGGCTGCGACTCAGACGTTTACCCGCCGATGAGCGATCAACTCAACGCCGCGGGAATTGATCTGGTTGAAGGTTACGCGCCCGATCAAACCGGATTTCGTCCTGATTTCTTTATCGTCGGAAACGCCATTTCACGCGGCAATCCGTTGCTTGAAGAAATCCTTGACAAGAACCTGCCTTATCTTTCCGGCCCGCAATGGCTGGCGGATCACGTCTTGCGCGGACGCCATGTCATGGCGGTCGCCGGAACGCATGGGAAAACGACAACGACATCGATGCTGGCCTGGATACTGGAACACGCCGGGCTAAACCCGGGCTTTTTGATCGGCGGCGTGCCGATCGATTTCGGCGTTTCAGCGCGCCTTTCGGGAAAATCTTCCAAATTTTCCAAGTCTTTCGATTCGCCATGTTTTGTGATTGAGGCCGACGAATACGATACGGCGTTTTGTGACAAGCGCTCAAAATTCATTCATTACCGTCCACAAACGACGATCATGAACAATCTGGAATTCGATCACGCTGACATTTTTCCCGATCTTGCGGCTATCGAGGCGCAATTTCATCACCTTGTACGGACGCTGCCGCGCACTGGCCTTATCGTCAGCAACGCGGCGGAAGAAGGGCTTGAGCGCGTACTGGCGCGCGGCTGCTGGACGCCGGTCGAACGCTTTAATGACCGTCAGGGCTGGCATGTAGAAGGCGAAGACATCGATGGCTCGATACGGCTGATGTATGGCGGCAAACTCCTCGGCGAAACTCACTGGACGTTGTGCGGCGATCACAATCGCGCCAACGCCGCCGCTGCGCTGCTCGCGGCGCGGCGCGCCGGCGCGCCATTCGACGCGGGCCTGGATGCCCTGTCGCGCTTCAGGAACGTCAAGCGCCGCATGGAATTGCGCGGAACGGCGCGGGGAATCAGCGTTTTTGATGATTTCGCGCATCATCCGACAGCCATCGCAACGACTCTGGCGGGCTTTCGCCGCCAGATCGGACACGGCAGCACGAATACGCCTCCGCCCCGCCTTCTGGCTGTGCTTGAACCGCGCTCAAACACAATGAAACTCGGCGTAATGAAAAATCTGCTGCCTGGCAGCCTGGCCGACGCCGACCAGGTTTTTTGTTATGCGCCTCATCTTTCCTGGGATATCACCGCCGCTCTCGCGCCGCTCGGGAATCGCGCCATCGTTGTAGACGATATTGACGAACTTGTCGGGAAAATCGCGGCCTTCGCTCAACGCGGCGACCAGATTCTGGTTATGAGCAACGGCGGATTCGGCGGAATTCACGAAAAACTGCTGACCGCGCTGGAGCAGTCACCGTAATGCCTGCCTCACGCTGACCGCAAGTCACTTTTCGTTCGTTGGGAAACGCCGATTGTTTCTACGGTTTCAGAAGCTCGCGCAGATTGACAAAAGGCTGCGACGTCGCCCGCCTGGACGCCCGCGCGCCCGAATCGTTCGAAAACGCCTGCCGCGCGGCTTTGGAGTCAATTTCACGCGCGTGCTCGTTTTCGTGACAATAGAGACAGAGCAACTCCCAATTGCTGCCGTCCGGAGGATTGTTGCCGTGATTGTGGTCACGGTGATGCACGGTCAACTGGTTCAGGTTTTCATGCGTGAATTCACGCCCGCAACGCCCGCAGATCCAGGGATAGATTTTCAGCGCCCTTTCCCGATAATCCTGTTCACGCGCCAACCGGCTGCGAACGGCCTCGGCAATCAGGCGGTCTGTCCGTGCTTTCAGGGTTTCGTCAATACTCAAAAAAAGCGCCTTCTGAATTTGATTTGAATGTTTTTCGAAAGTATTTCATTATAGCGCGGCACATTTCTTCCGGATATCATTTCTCCGGCCAGTTTCGATTTGACAGGAATTTTTCGATATGAATGAAAATACTGTTTCTTACTATTGCGTTGGCGTCTGCGCGCCCAGTGAAACCACAGGACTTTGTCTCGGCTGCGGCCGTCCGCTCCAGCCGCCCGCTCCCGGCTGTCGCCCCGCGGACGGAATATCCGTCCAGATACCGTCGTCGGATACAGAAAGCTCCGAAATCCGCGCGACAGCGCCGTGACGTTGCCTCTTCTTTCCGTTTTTTACGCGGCGCGGTAAAGCGTCTAAAGGAATGCGGAATGCGGCTTCGCTTGCCGCTCCGCACAGGGAATTTCAAAACTCCAGCGGATCGACTTCCAGGTGCCAGTGGAACCGTCGCGGCGTTTTGATTGTTTCAATAGCGGCGCGCCAGGCGCGCAGGAAGTTCTGCAGGCTCCTTCTGGAAGGCGACTCAGCCAGTAGTTGCGCTCGCTCCATATTCGCGCGCCGCGCAAGACGCAGTGGCACAGGATCGTATAGCGCGATATTTTCAACGCCTCCAGCAGCATAAGCGCATTCCCTCGCCGTGGAAAGAAAAGCCAGTGCATCGGCCATTGCGGGCGCATCGGCGCGTAATACGGCCTGGTAGGCGTAAGGCGGAAATCCGGCCTGCCGGCGTTCTTCCAGCAATACGCCGGCGAACATGGGGTAATCCTGCCGCACAAACGCCTCGTAAAGCGCATTGTCGGGAAACTGGGTCTGGATCAGCACTTCGCCGGGCAGGCTGGCGCGTCCGGCCCGGCCCGCCACTTGCATCAGTTGGGCGAACAGCCGTTCCGGCGCGCGCCAGTCGGAGGAGAAAAGCGCCGCGTCGGCGCCGAGCACGCCAACGAGCGTCAGCTTCGGAAAATCATGTCCTTTGGCAAGCATTTGCGTTCCAACCAGGATGTCCGCTTCTCCGGCGTAAATCCGCTCGACATGTGCCTCCCACTGTTTACGGCTCCGCGCCGAATCACGGTCGATTCGCAGAATCCGCGCCTCTGGAAAATGTTCCGCAAGCGTGGATTCAATTCGCTGCGTTCCCCGTCCGAACGGCTGGACGTCCTGGTTCCCGCAAACCGGACAGGCTTTGGGAACGGAATGCTCACTGCCGCAATGGTGGCAGCGCAGCCGCCTGTCGGCTAGATGCAGGACGAGATTGGCCGAACAACGCTCGCAATGCGATATCCATCCACAATAGACACAGGCCAGCACCGGGGCATAACCACGCCGGTTAAGGAAAATCAAACTCTGTTCGCCGCTTTGCAGGCGTTTTTCAATGGCCTGAAGCAATATGCCTGAAAGACCGTCCCGTGTTTTTTCCTTGCGCGTATCAATACGCCGCACAGCGGGCAGACGCGCTTTCTCGACAGCCCGTTCCCGAAGGCTTAATAAGGTGTAACGCCCCGAGGCGCGGGCATCGGTGGCATTCGCCCAGCTTTCGAGCGAGGGTGTCGCCGACCCCAGAACGATGGGAATATCGCGTTCACGCGCCCTGAAAACAGCCAGATCACGCGCCGAGTAGCGGATTCCATCCTGCTGTTTGAACGAGGCATCGTGTTCTTCGTCAACGATGATCAGGCCCAATTCCGGCAGCGGCGAAAAAACGGCAAGCCGTGTTCCGAGCACGACGCGCGCTTCGCCGGACATCGCCGCGCTCCAGTTGCGGGCGCGCGCGGCTTCCGTAAGCTCGCTGTGGAGGCAGACAAACACTGTTCCGGGAAAACGCTCCTTGACCCGGAGTTCAAGCTGGGGAGTCAGATTGATTTCGGGCGTCAAGAGTAACGCCTGTTTTTTTTCCTCAAGAGCGCGTTCGATCAGCCGCAAATAAACTTCAGTTTTGCCGCTGCCGGTAACGCCATAGAGCAGCCACGCGTAAAACCCTGGCCCCACGCTTTCGATTTCCGTCAGAACGCGCTGCTGTTCACATGTCAATTCCGGCGGGACGCCTGGGGAAGGGGAAGCGTCCGGAAGAACGCGCGGGGCAGTTTTTCGCTTTCGCGCCGCCGTTTTCGGTTTGGACGGGCCGGCCCGGCGAAATGCCACAGGAAGCGTTGAAAGCATAACTTCACCAAGCGGCGCATGGTAATACTCCGCGCAGAATTCGCACAGACGAAACCATTCTGGCGGCAAGGGAGGTAAATCCCGCAGAATGGCTTCCGGCAGGCGTAACTGTTCGTCGGAAAGTTCACTGGTTTCCGGCATTCCTGCAATGACGCCGATTTTCGTCCCGCCGCCAAACGGAACGCGTACCCGCAACCCCAGATCGTCAGGCCGCAGGGTTTCGCCTTCCGGAAGCCGATAATCGAAAAGGCCATGGAGTGGCAGGTCAAGCGCAACCCGGATGATTCGCATTACTTTGAGTAAATGGGTAAGTGTTGTAGAAACATCAACTTAATCCAGGAAATTCATTCTTTTTCTCTAAAAACGACACTAAGCTGTTTAGCCGCCATGCTATTTTTTGTTGTTCACATTTTCTGTGGATAAATTTGTGGATTAATCCCTCTGGACGAGGCTAAATGCCCGTATCACAAGGCTTTCTCTCACTTTGCCTCAAAAAAAAGCAACTCAAAATCTCTATATAAATCAATGAGTTATTGCAACCCGTTGATTGTCTTCCGTTTTTTGGCGCATATGTAACGCCAACACTATTTCTGTGCATAAATCAATATCCAGACACAAGATTTTTTCCTTTGGTCAGGCGGTGTTCATGTACCGTTCTGATCAACGCCGCAACGTGTTCCGGCGGCGTAAACTGCGAAATGCCATGTCCCAGATTGAAAATGAATCCCGTGGCATCCGGGCCGTAGGCATCAATCACTTTTCCGGTTTCGGCGGCGATATTTTCCGGCGGCGCGAAAAGCACGCCCGGATCAAGGTTTCCCTGGAGCGCGACTTCGCGCCCCACCCGGCGGCGCGCCTCGCCAATGTCAGTCATCCAGTCCAGCCCAAGCGCCTCGCAGCCAGTGCTGGCAATGGCTTCCAGCCACATTCCCCCGCCTTTGGCAAAAATGATCGAGGGAATCCGTTCGCCCTCTTTTTTCTTGATCAGCCCAGCGATAATCTGCCGCATATAGAACAACGAAAACTCCTGGAAAGCCGCCGTTGCGAGATTCCCTCCCCAGGAATCGAAAATCATGACAACCTGCGCGCCCGATTCGATCTGGGCATTGAGGGAGCGTAGCACTGCCTCGGTAACGATTTCAAGAATCCGGCGCATCAAATCAGGACGGCTGTACATCATCGTTTTGACAAAACGGAAATCATTGCTCCTGGAACCCTCAATCATGTAGCATGCCAACGTATAAGGGCTGCCCGCGAAACCGATAAGCGGTACCGCGCCATTCAGGGCTTTCCGTGTCGCCGAAACCGCGTCGGTGACATAACGCAGACGATCAAACGGGTCAGGAACAAACAGTCGGCGGATTTGCCGTTCGTTCCGTAAAGGGTGCTCAAATTTCGGACCTTCGTTTTCGACGAACGACAGGCCCAGCCCCATCGCGTCCGGAATGGTGAGGATATCCGAAAAAACGATAGCCGCATCAAGCGCATAGCGCGCAAGCGGCTGCAGGGCAATTTCGCTGGCAAGCGCCGGATTTTTGCACAGCGCCATAAAATCGCCCGCGTGAGCACGAAGCGCGCGGTATTCCGGCAAATAACGCCCTGCCTGACGCATTAGCCAGACGGGTATGTGTGCCGCCGGTTCCCGGAAAAGGGCGCGCAGGAAAGTATCGTTGGAAGGGCGCGTCACGTAACAGGCGTTTTATGGGATTTATTTTCCATCCAGCACATGCTTCACCAATCAACTTTCGCTTTCTTCGCTCCGCCGTCCATAACTCAACCCCAATTGTTTCAGTTTACGGTACAAATGTGTCCGTTCAAGGCCGGCGCTGTCGGCGATTCGCGCCATGTTTCCCTGTTCGCTTTTCAGGTGGTGCTCGAAATACATGCGTTCGAAAATTTCACGCGCATCGCGCAAGGAGTACTGAAACAGCGGGGGAAGTGTTTCAGACGGCGCGTTTTCCTCGCGTTGCAGGACAATTTTGGCGTCGCTCCGGGAAATTTCCTCTTCCAGAGCAAACAGGGCAAGGCTTTTGACCGCCGCCAGCAGTTCCATCCATCCGTTTTCCCATTTATGGCATCGTAGCGCATTAAGCACTTCCTCCGAGAAATGGCGTTTTGGCGCTTCGCCGCGCTCGACAAGATATGACAGCAGAAATGCCGCGATAGCCGGTATTTCTTCAGCATGTCCTTCGACCGGAGGAAAACTTATCGACGCTTCACACAAACGCGCGAACAGTGACGGACTCCAGTCCGCTCCGCCCGACGGCGGAAAGGCGCTGCACAAAGCCACGATCAGCTTCAGGTGATACTTCTCCAGACGTTCGAGCACAAAGACAATGTTCTTCTGTTGCGATTTGCTCAGCGCCGTCAAATCCGGAACGAACAGAAGGCCGCCCGCCGTTTCTTCGAGCATCACCTGCGTCAGAGGCGCGCTCGATACAGAAAGGTCAAGCCAAGGCATCCGCGACGTCTGCAAGGTACGCGCACCTATCTCAGCCAAGTGGCCAGATACGTTCCTGATCAGCAAAACACGCGTTTTCGCGGCAGCCTGCGCAAGCCTTTTTCTAAAATCCCGAAACAGGGAGGAATGTTCAAAAATGGCAGGCGCCGGCCTTTGTTTTTTCATGGAAATTCCATGCTTCAATGTGTCTTTGACCGTTGTCAGAAGCTTTTGCAACGCGATGGGTTTTTCGAGAAACCCAACCGCGCCGATGCGCGTGGCTTCAACCGCCGTATCTATCGTCCCATGACCGGACATCATGATCACCGGCATGGTTAGTTGTCCTGTAGACGACCATTCCTTCAGCAACGAAATTCCATCCATGTCGGGCATCCAGATGTCGAGCAAGACAAGGTCGGGCAAGCGCTCGTCGCGTATTCTGCGCGCAAGCGCCGCGTTTTCGGCAAGCAGCACGGTATAGCCCTCGTCGCCCAGTATTTCGGACAACAATTCCCTGATCCCGATTTCATCGTCGACGACCAATATTTGCGTCATAGTCAGCTCTTTTCAGGCATTTCAAGTCATATTTAACCGGCGGTCCGCGCCAAAGGCAAGCGGATGCGGATCTTTGCCCCCCCGGCTTCCCTGTTTTTTATCGTTATCAGACCCTGATGCTCGTCAACGATCTTTTTGACAATGGACAGGCCCAAACCTGTCCCGCCAGCTTTCGTCGTCACATAAGGTTCAAAGACTTTCGACATCATTTCCAGGGGAAACCCGACACCGCTGTCGATAATCAGCAACTCCGCCATCTCCGCGACGCGGCGAGTCACGATCCGTATATCGCCCGACCCGTTTTCTTCGAGCGCGTCTTCCGCGTTCCGCAACAGATTATGGATGATCTGGCGAAGCTGCGATGCGTCACCCAACACCATTGGCAGATCTTTTCCAAGGTTGCGATGAATAACGACCCTCGACGCTTCGTATAAACCCAGCACTTCGGCAATCAGCGCATTGAAGTCCACTTCCTTCAGATCGGGCGCGGGCAAACGCGCATATTCCGAAAATTCATCGACCATGCGTTTCAATGCCTGAACCTGATTAATGATGGTTTGCGTCGAACGATTGAGTATTTCAATATCGTCGCCATTTCCAAGTTTCTCTTTGAGCTTGATCCGCAAACGTTCCGCGGAAAGCTGGATCGGCGTCAGGGGATTTTTTACTTCATGCGCCAGCCGACGCGCGACTTCGCCCCATGCGATACTGCGCTGCGCTGAAATCAGCTGCGTCACGTCATCGAATACAACGACCCGCCCACCCATTTTTTCCCCAAGCAGGGTCGTGCCTCGCATCAACAGGACTTGCGGCAATGTGCCGGGGCGCTCGCGCTTGATCTGAGCCTGCCATTCCCGGTTTCCGCGCTCAATAAAGCTTTTTTGGATGGCATCCCCCAGAAACTGCACACGCGGCCATACCTCGGCGGACGTATCCAGCAGACCGTCAAAATCATCGCCAAGAATGGTCTTTGCTCCCGTATTGGCAATCCGCAGGAAAAAATCACTGTCAAAAACGAGAACACCTGTCGACAAGCTGCCCAGAATCGATTCAAGATAGGTGCGCGCCGACTCCAGCTCAATCCGGTGGCGCTCGCTATCCCGGCGCGCTTCATCAAGCTGGGAAGTCATCCGGCTGAAAGATTGTGTCAGCATCCCCAGTTCATCCCGGCTGTAAATCGTCTGGCGCGGCGTAAAGTCGCCCGAAGCGACAGCCTGCGTCCCCTCGGCCAGAATCGAGAGAGGTTCCGAAAGACGCCGCGCCAGCACAAACGAGGCGGCGACCGCCGAAAACAGCGCCAGCAACACGACCAATGTCAATGTTACGGTATAGATTCGGGCCAGACCTTCACGGCCAAGTAACAATTCATGGTATTCCTTGTAGACTTCCTGAACCTGCTCCGCGTTCACCGCAAACCTTTCCGGCACGCTTTGCGTCAACTGCAAAATGCGCGTTTCCTGTCCGAGGCCGCTGGCCTGTATCGGAATAAGCACACGGAACGCCATTTTCCCCAGACCGGTATTTTCGATTTCGTCCAGCATCCGGCCGCTCAAACGTACGCGATTGATCTGTTCGGCCGAAGGTTGCGGGGGTCGAAGCACAGACAATTCGCTGGCTGCCATCGCGATGAGCTGGCCATTGACGGTGAAAATACCGGCCGATTGCACATTCATTTGTTCACGCAAGCGAAGCAGCTCGGCATTCCACTGAACATCCGCCTGTTCACTCAAATCAAACGCCATATTGCGCGCTTTTTTATTCAGATCCTCACGCATCAGAGTAAATGCTTCATAGCCAAGATCCAGACCGGATTCCAGCGCTTTCTCGACCCGGACATTGAACCAGCTTTCAATACTTTTGGTAAGAAACTGCATAGAAACCGCGTAGATCAAAATTCCCGGGGAAACAGCGACAAAACAAAACATCAACATAAGCCGCAGTTTCAGGCGCGATCCGAAAACGCGCGTGCGGTATTCGCACCATAAATTCCGCATCTGCCACATGACCAGCACGAAAAGCGCGAAAGCGACAATGGCGTTAAGCCCAAGCAACCAGTAATAATAACGCGCGAAAAAAGAAGTATTTGCGCTGGCTGAAGCCAGCAGAAAAAGCAGAACTCCTGCAAGCGAAGTCGTGACAATGACCGTTGTTTTTCTCATTTCGACTGATCGGATCGGCTAACTCTCAGGGGGCCGGGAGAGGTTTATCGTTCGTCGCACCCTCTACAGACAGGGCTGGCGTTTCCGCAGAAACCGCGCTTTCTCTCGCGGGTTCAAGCAGATCGAATTTCCAGCGCCTCCAGTCTGACGATAATGACCAGTTCTCGCTGGAAAACGCGTCAATCTGGAAAGTCCTTGGCATCGAAAATAAATCCAGCCGCATCTGAAGCGCCGCTTCATAAGCTCGCTCTGGATCAACGCCTTCTTTACAACGCACCCGCCAATCACGCACGCTGGAAATCGCCTGCAACACTTCGTCGAGCGAGATGAATTGCCATTGCAATTCGCCT
>JAITGN010000123.1 GCA_031280565.1 Accumulibacter sp.
AAAGAATGGCGTTGATGGCGATGCCGGCATCGCCGCTGGTGGCGTTTTTGAAGCCTACCGGCGTGGAAAGGCCGGATGACATTTCACGATGGGTTTGCGATTCGGTTGTGCGCGCACCGGTCTTCTTGCCCGGCCGCCCGTGTCCCACCGCGTCAATCAGGACTTTTGCATCCTTTTGCATCGCCTCGACAAAAGCCGGATTTCCGCTTGCATGCAGCCGGTTTCTCTTTTTCCCCAAGGCCATATCGGCCCGATGTCCGCATTCATGCCGCCAAAGGCTTTAGCCGATGAAGAGACAAGGAAGTTTTTCGAAAGTTGTTCGAAGCCGAAGGCTGAAAATATCCATTCGGCAACAAAATATCCGACGCCAAGCGCCTATTCCATAAGCAAATATTCTTGAATGCTATCCGTCGGTGCCTTGTCATTCCAGAATTTTAAAACCTGTTTTTTCATAGAAATCCGGAAGATTGAAAATAAACAGACGTTTTCAAGGCATTTTATTGGATGAAGTTCTAGTGGAACACCTCGACTGTTCCGGGTTGTATAACAGCATCAAGCGGTTTTTCTGTTAAAAAATAGAAAAATCGCCCAAAAACGAGATATTTTCTAATTTAGGACTGATGTCCAGAGCAGTCAGCTTCGATAATCAGCGTTTATTTTTACGTAATCGTAGGAGAAATCGCAGCTATATATTTTTCCAGCGGCAAGGCCGCGCCCGAGATCGACGCGCACGGTAATTTCCGGCGATTTCATGAGACGCGCTCCGTCTTCTTCCCGATACGCGTCCGCGCGCCCTCCTTTTTCGGCGATCAGTATTTCCTCCCCGCACGCCGCCAGCCAGACGCGGACATTGTCGACGTCAAGGCCGGAAATTCCCGCATATCCGATGGCTGCGAGAATCCGGCCAAGATTCGGATCGGAGGCAAAAAACGCCGTTTTGACCAACGGCGATTGGCCAATCGCATACCCCACGCGTTTGCATTCATCACGCTCCTTCCCACCCTCGACCGCCAGTGTAATGAATTTTGTCGCACCCTCGCCATCCCGGACGATGGCTTGCGCCAATTCCACGGCGACATCGATCACCGCTTGGCGCAAATCTCTGTAGCCCTCCGCGTCGATATCCGCGAATACAGCTTCCGATTTTCCGCTGGCCATTACGACAAAAGAATCATTTGTTGACGTATCGCCATCGACGGTAATGCAATTGAACGATTCATCGGCGGCTTCCCGGACCAGCCGATCCAATAATGTCTTATGAATAGCGGCGTCCGTCGCCACGAAGCCGAGCATCGTCGCCATATTGGGCCGAATCATGCCGGCACCCTTGCTGATGCCGGTTATTGTTACCTCTTTGCCTTGAATCGAAATTCTGCGCGAGGCGGCTTTGGCAAGCGTATCCGTCGTCATGATGGCGTGCGCGGCGGCGTGCCAGTTATCCGCCTTCAAGTCGTTTACGCAGCACGGCAACGCAGCAGTCAGACGATCGACAGGAAGCGGTTCAAGAATCACGCCGGTTGAAAAAGGCAAAACCTGTCCCGGCGTGATACCCAGCAATCCGGCAACCGCCTCGCATGTGGTCAGCGCGGCCCGCCGGCCGGATTCGCCCGTTCCCGCGTTGGCATTTCCGGTATTTATCACGAGCGCGCGAATCGAGTTTCCGGCATTAAGATGATCCTGGCAAACGAGAACCGGCGCGGCACAAAAGCGGTTTTGCGTGAAAACCCCCGCGACAGAAGCACCCGGCTCA
Source organism: Accumulibacter sp. (assembly GCA_031280565.1). Classification (GTDB taxonomy): domain Bacteria; phylum Pseudomonadota; class Gammaproteobacteria; order Burkholderiales; family Rhodocyclaceae; genus Propionivibrio. The sequence goes on from JAITGN010000123.1 coordinate 1,751, forward strand.
AGCGTTATCAGCGTCAGGTCTTTTCGGCCCGGCTTGCGGATAGCGGCCTCCGCCGAGCCTAGCTGGATTCCATCGATCGGGAAAAGCGACTCCGGCGAGGGAGTGGCGTAATTCACAGACATGATTTACCCCAAATGCAAAACGAAGGCTGGCGGACAGAACGCAGCGCGCATATTCTGAAAGCTTTGATGCGGCCCAATGGCTCGAGGTTCCTGGGCTCGAATCAGTCGAGCTTCCCATGACATTGCTTGTATTTTTTTCCGGACCCGCACGGGCATGGGTCGTTTCGTCCGATTTTTGGCTCAGCGCGCAAGGGCTGGGTTTTCTTCGGTACATCCTCCGCTTCAGGCATTTCATCGTAGGCGGCGTGGCGATACTGGATATTCTGGATATCCGCGTGTGGTTCGGTTTCCTCGACCGTTTCAGAACGCACCTGAATCGTCATCAGTATACGCGTTACATTGAAACGGACGCTGTCAAGCAGAGCTTCGAACAGCTCGAAGGCTTCACGCTTGTATTCCTGTTTCGGATTCTTTTGCGCATACCCGCGCAGATTAATTCCTTGCCTCAAATAATCCAGAGAAGCCAGATGCTCACGCCAAAGCGTATCCAGATTCTGCAACATGACATTCCGCTCGAAACTCCGGAAGCTTTCTTCGCCAACGAGTTCAACCTTGGCCAGATAATCCGCGTCCGCCTTTTCGAAAATCCGGCGAAGCATTTCTTTGTCATTCAGCGTCCGTTCCCTGCCAAACCATTCGACGACAGGCGCATGAAGCTGAAACTCGGCGGCCAGCGTTTTTTCAAGCGCCGGAAGATCCCATTGTTCCTCAACGCTGTCCGCCGGAAGAAAACGCCGGAAGGTATCGCCAAGAACGCCATGACGCATGGCTGAGATCGTTTCCGAAATCTCGTCCGCCTCAAGCAATTCATTCCGTTGCGCATAAATCACCTTGCGCTGGTCGTTGGCAACATCATCATATTCGAGCAACTGTTTCCGGATATCGAAATTATGCCCCTCGACTTTCCGTTGCGCGGATTCGAGCGAGCGCGAAACGAGCGGATGCTCAATGGCTTCGCCCTCAGGCATTTTTAAACGCTCCATGATCTTTTTCAGGCGGTCGCCCGCAAAAATCCGGAGCAACGGGTCATCCAGCGCGAGATAAAAACGCGACGATCCCGGATCGCCCTGGCGGCCGGAGCGGCCACGCAACTGATTATCGATCCGCCGCGATTCATGACGCTCCGAACCGATGATGTGCAGTCCGCCCGCGGCGATGACCTGCTCATGAAGCTTTTGCCATTCGGAACGCAATGCCGCAATGCGCGCTTCTTTCGCCGCTTCATCCAGCGAAGCATCATCACGGACAGCGGTAATCCGTTTGTCGATGCTTCCTCCCAGCACAATATCGGTGCCGCGGCCAGCCATATTCGTCGCGATGGTAATCATTCCCGGCAGACCCGCCTGCATGACGATCTCGGCTTCCCTGGCGTGCTGTTTGGCGTTCAATACCTGATGGGCAAGCTTTTTGCGATCCAAAAGCCGGGAAAGAATTTCGGAATTTTCAATGGATGTCGTGCCCACAAGAACAGGCTGGCCGCGATTGTGGCAATCATTGATATCCGCGATGATGGCGTCGTATTTTTCCTTGGTCGTGCGATAGACCTGATCGTTATAATCAACGCGGATCATCGGCAGGTTGGTCGGAATTACTACCGTCTCAAGGCCGTATATCTGTTGAAACTCGTAGGCTTCAGTATCCGCCGTTCCCGTCATTCCGGCCAGCTTGCCGTACATGCGAAAATAATTCTGGAAAGTAATCGAGGCCAGCGTCTGGTTCTCGTTCTGGATAGGAACGCCTTCCTTGGCTTCGACTGCCTGATGCAGACCGTCCGACCAGCGGCGTCCGATCATTTGACGACCGGTGAATTCATCGACGATGATGACTTCTTCGTCCTGGACGACATACTGTTGATCCTTGAAAAACAGACTATGCGCCTTCAGCGCAGCATACAGGTGGTGAATCAGAAGTATGTTGGATGCATCATAAAGGCTCCCTCCTTCGGGGAGAATTTCAAGCCGACCAAGAATTTCTTCGGCATGCTCATACCCCGTTTCGGACAAAAGCACCTGATGATTTTTTTCATCGACCCAGTAATCGCCAGGCCCATCCTCTTCCTGACACCGCGTCAACATCGGCGCAACCTGGTTCATCCGCATGTAAAGTCCGGTATGGTCTTCCGCCTGACCGGAAATAATCAGCGGAGTGCGCGCTTCGTCGATCAGGATCGAATCGACTTCGTCGACAATGGCAAAGCTCAGTTTGCGCTGGAAACGCTGGGAAACGCCGTAAACCATATTGTCGCGCAAATAATCGAAACCAAACTCGTTATTGGTTCCATACGTAATATCCGCGGCATAGGCGGCCTGTTTGTCGCCATGCTCCATTTGCGACAGGATAACGCCGACACTCAAACCGAGGAAGCGGTGCAAACGCCCCATCCATTCGGCATCGCGGCTGGCCAGATAGTCGTTGACGGTGACAATATGTACGCCATTGCCCGCAAGCGCGTTCAGATAGGCGGGCAGGGTCGCCACCAGCGTTTTCCCTTCTCCGGTACGCATTTCCGCGATTTTTCCATCATGCAGAACCATGCCGCCAATCAACTGCACATCGAAATGGCGCATGCCAAGGACACGCTTTCCCGCTTCGCGGACAACGGCAAACGCTTCCGGCAAAATAGCATCCAGCGTTTCACCGTTGGCAAGCCGCGCTCTGAATTCATCGGTTTTCCCGCGCAACCCTTCGTCGGAAAGCACGCCGATACCGGCTTCCAATGCATTGATCTGTCTGACGGCAACGGAATAGCGTTTGATCAGCCGATCGTTTCGGCTGCCAAAAACTTTTTTAAGAAGACCGGAAATCATTCTGGAAAGTATCGATACGTGAAAAGGAGAAGGATTCTATCACGCGTTGCCGCTCGAAAAGATTCTGGATGCAATTTCCATCAAAACGCGTCCTTCCCTGGGCTGGCCGGCACGTATATATTATTGCTGGATCGCCCCGGCGCGTTCCTGTTTTTTTGCCTGCGTATCGGTCTTTTCCACTAACGCGCCCGGATTGCGCTCCATCGCCAGAATGTCGGTCGTACTTTTCTCCCCCATCGCAAAGAAACGCGCCGGATTCTGGGCAACGCCCTTGAAACGCACTTCAAAATGAAGATGCGGACCAGTGGTACGGCCTGTATTTCCGCTCAATCCGATCTGCTGTCCACGTTTAACAATCATCCCCTGCTTGACATCCAGCCGGGACATATGCGCATAACGCGACGAAAAGCCATGCCCATGATCAATTTCAACCCTGTTCCCATATTGGCGATGAAATGAGGCTGCCGTCACGACACCGCCTGCGGAAGCAACGATAGGCGTCCCCACTTCGGCGGCAAAATCAATGCCTTCGTGCATGGCGCTGCCGCCGTCGATTGGATCAATGCGTATTCCGAATCCTGAACCCGCCCTGGCATTGATCGGAACAATCGTCGGTAAAAGGGTCGATTTGATTTTCCGCTCCATGAGCTGCGATTCCAAGGCGGTCAGACTGTCGCTCTGCAAAGCGATGGTCTCCGAAAAACGCTCGATATCGCGCTGCAAAGCCATCAAAAAATCCGAGTGGGGAATACGAACCAATGGGCCACCCTGGCTGTCGTTCGCGTCGTTTTTTCGCTCCACGCCAGCAGGTTGTCCCGCAGTGTGCTTCACAAAGGGAATGCCGGAGGTTTCCGATATCCGTTCGCCCAGCAAATCCAGGCGAAGCAGTTGGGCACGCATTTCCCCGAGACGAACCGCCATCGCCTTGATATTGTCCCGCGTGTATTCTTCTATTTCCCGGTTGTGGATTTCCTGCGCGGTGATAACCATGCGCTGAACAAACGGCATATTGAAATAGACGCTGCCCCATGAGAAAAGAATGGAGAGCGCAAAGGAAAACAGCAGAAGCACAAAAATGAACACCACGATCTGCCGTGGTAGAATCGTAAACGTCTTGGTTCTGGCCGCGCCACCGGATATCAAAATTACATGCACACGATTTCCCCCAACTCTATTCCCCCCAATTTGCCGCCAACACCGAATTCTCTGGAAAGCCATCTGGAAAAAGCGGATGCCGGAAGGATAATCCCGCACGCGAGGCTACTCTCCCGGCTGTCACACATTTACCAGGCCACTGTCCCTTTTCATCTTGGTCAGATGAGCCGTTTGGTCAATTACAAATCAGGGAAAATCATTGTGCATACTGCGAACCACGCCACGGCGGCGAAGCTGCGTCAGCTGGCGCCGACTCTCACTGATTGCTTTTCCAAGCAAGGCTTTGAGTGTAACGGCCTTCAGGTCAAAACGCAACCCGTTGAAACAGAAAAGAAACGAATATTCCCGCAGCAAAAACCGCTAAACAGAGAAGTTTTTGGAAAAATCGAGCAGCTTTATGCCAATCTTCCGGAATCTTCATTGCGAATGGCATTAGGCAATCTGCTTTCTCACGCCGCGCAGTCAGAGCCGCAGTCACACGTCCGTGATCCGGAAACGGCCTGATTAGACCAGGAAACAAACTGCTGCCAGGAACGCGGCTGGCGTCGTTTCCCGTAGTCTATCCGGCTAGAATGAGAGCCGTGTCTGCCAACGCGCGACGTTCTGCGGAATCGATGCGCAATCCTCGAATGTCACATATTCCCAGGCATCCGTCCTGGCCAGCAGCTCCCGCGCCAGTATATTATTCATCGCATGGCCAGACTTATGCGCGACGAACGCGGCCAGCAAAGGATGACCCAACAGATAAAGATCGCCAATGGCATCCAGTATTTTATGCTTTACGAATTCATCGCCGTAGCGAAGTCCGTCGTTATTCAATATGTGAAATTCATCGAGAACCACGGCATTATACAATCCGCCTCCCTTCGCCAGGCCATTTTCATGAAGCCACTCGACTTCCTGCATAAATCCGAAAGTCCGCGCGCGGGCTATTTCGCGGATATAGGAATGCTCGGCAAAATCGACGGTGACTTCCTGCCCGGTACGATCGATTGCCGGATGATTGAAAACGATGGAGAAAGTCAGCCTGAAACCGTCGAACGGATCAAGACGCGCCCATTTCTCGCCAGAACCGTCACGTTCGCGGATTTCGATAGCGCGTTTGACGCGTATGAATTTCCGGGCAGCCGGCTGCTCTTCAATTCCAACGGACTGGATCAGAAAAACGAACGGGGAAGCGGAGCCATCCAAAATCGGCACTTCTTCCGCGTCAAGATCGACGAATGCATTATCGATCCCCAGCCCGAAAAAGGCCGACATTAGATGCTCGACCGTTCCGACGCGCACTTTTCCGCCAGGCGCGTCTTTTTCGATACACGAACACAACCGGGTATCGCCGACCATCAAAGCGCTTGCGGGCAAATCAACCACAGGATCAATGTCGACGCGGCGAAAAACGATTCCCGTATCCGGCGCGGCCGGACGCAAAACGATATTGACCCTTGCGCCGGAGTGCAAACCAACGCCAGATGCCTGAACAGAGGATTTCAGGGTTCGTTGTTTCAGCATCTAAGATGTATGAAAAGAGGAAGCGCCAGATTGTAACATGGCAGAGGTTCATGACAGTCCGGCGTCTCCTCGACAGAGAAATGCGGCGTTCCGGTGCAATCAGCCGGAATCAGTCAGCCTGTTTTCTCAAAAAGGCTGGAATATCGTAGCGATCCACGCCGCTATTGGCCAGCGCTTCGACTGTCGCCTTGCGCCCTCTACGCACAACCGCCGGAATCGCTTCCAGATCAGTGTAGTCAACGCCTTTGGCGAGTGGGCCGTCCGTACCCGTCGCTACTTGAACCTGAACAGGCACGAAAGGCTGTTTTTTCGTCTGTGGCTGCCCGAGGCCGGTAGCCACGACTGTGACACGGATATCATCACCCATGTTTTCATCGTAAACCGCGCCAAAAATGATATGAGCGTCCTCTGCCGCAAATTCGCGCACAGTATTCATGACTTCATTGACCTCTTTCATTCTCAGTGACGCCCGTGTCGACGTAATATTGACCAGCACGCCTTTGGCTCCCGAAAGATTGATTCCCTCAAGCAAAGGTGACGCGACAGCCTGTTCCGCGGCGACACGCGCGCGGTCAACTCCGGAGGCATTGGCAGAACCCATCATGGCCATTCCCATTTCCCCCATTACCGTGCGAACGTCCTCGAAATCGACATTGACCAGCCCGGGAAAGTTGATGATTTCCGCGATTCCGCCAACAGCGTTCCGCAACACGCTATCCGCCGCCCTGAAAGCATCGTCCATTGAAACGTCATCCCCAAGCACTTCCATCAATTTGTCATTGAGAATAACGATCAGGGAATCCACGTTTTTTTGTAACTCGGCAATACCCGTTTCGGCGACTTTCATACGCTTGCCTTCGAAAGCGAATGGCTTTGTCACCACAGCCACCGTAAGAATGCCCATATCGCGAGCGACTTCAGCGATGATCGGCGCGGCCCCTGTTCCCGTGCCCCCTCCCATCCCGGCTGTAATGAAAACCATATGTGCGCCTTTGATGGTTTCGGCAATCTGCTCACGCTCTTCAAGCGCTGCGTTTCGACCGACATCGGGCTTGGCACCCGCCCCAAGCCCTGTCTTCCCAAGACGGAGTTTCTTGTCCGCCATGGAACGTTTGAGCGCCTGGGAGTCGGTGTTTGCCGCGATAAAATCGACTCCCTGCACACTTTCCCGAATCATGTGATCCACCGCATTTCCGCCTGCGCCGCCAACGCCAATCACGCGTATTACGGTTCCCGGTTCGTAACCGGGGTCTTCTTTATCGATGATTTCAAACATATCTCTTTCCTCCTCTGCGAAAAAAAATCTCAAAAATTCTTTTCAAACCAGGAACGCATTCGTTCAAAAATCCATCTGAATCCCCGTGTTTCACAAACTTTTAAACCACGCTTCCTTTGTGTTTGCGCTTCCATCAACAAACCGCATGCCGTGGCAAAACGCGGTGATCGCACGACATCGGAAAGCGCCCCGTTATATTTTGGAAATCCGAGCCGGACAGGCATATGAAATACCTCTTCGCCAAGCTCTATCATGCCCGGCATCACTGAAGCTCCTCCGGTCAAAACAATGCCGGATGACAAAACCTCTTCAAAACCGGAGCGGCGCAACTCGGCCTGCGCCAACTCAAACAGTTCCTCGACGCGCGGCTGAATCACGTCCGCAAGTGCCCTGCGCGACAATTTACGCGACGGCCTATCGTCGACCCCAACGACATTGATTACGTCTTCATGATCCGCAAGGCTTGAAAGCGCGCACCCGAACCGGCGTTTAATATCCTCCGCTTCGCGCGTTGGAGTGCGCAGCGCCATTGCAATATCATTCGTTATTTGATCGCCCGCTATCGGAATGACACACGTATGCCGAATCGCTCCCTGGGTCCATATCGCGATATCTGTCGTCCCACCGCCAATATCTATGAGACAGATTCCGAGATCCTTCTCATCTTCCGAAAGAACGGCATAACTCGAAGCCAACGGCTGCAAAACAAGGTCCATGACATCAATACCGCAGCGGCGAACGCACTTGACGAGGTTTTCAGTCGCGGAAACAGCGCCGGTCACAATATGAACTTTGACCTCTAGACGAAAACCGCTCATCCCGATCGGCTCACGAATACCTTCCTGGTCATCGAGGATAAATTCCTGCGTCAGGATGTGCAGAATTTCCTGATCCGCCGGTATCGGCATCGCGCGCGCCGTTTCAATAACACGCTCGACATCCATCGGCGTAACTTCCTTATTCTTTATCGCGACCATGCCATTCGAGTTAAAACTCTTGATATGGCTCCCCGCGACCCCCGTATAAACATCCTTGACCTTGCAGTCCGCCATAAGTTCGACTTCCTGAAGGACACGCGAAATAGCCGACACGGTATCTTCAATATTGACGACCACGCCTTTCTTCAGGCCGTGCGAATCCTGAATTCCGGTGCCGATAATATCCAGACGTCCTTCCGGAGTAACCACCGCGACCAGCGCGATAATTTTGCTCGTTCCGATATCCAGACCGACAATGATGTCCTTGCTATCCCTGTTCATGACTTTCCTTTGTTCTCACCCGCCTGAGGGGGTCTGCCCCGGAACAAAAACGCAAAACCGTTTGGATATCGCATATCCACGATGTCCGGCCGCCTCCCGGAAAAAGCCGCAATGCTTCTGGAGTAGTATTCGACAAATCTCTCCAAACGCTGCTGGATCGGAAACCTGGCCTGTTGACGTCCCAGTTCGACAACCATTCCATCGTCCAGAACCATCCGGAGAGCAAGCCGTGGTGAGACAACCAGAGTCCACGGACGCCGTCCGATCGACAGAAACAATTTTTCGGCCTGTCTGTAATATTCCAGCATTTCTTGCGCGAATCCTTCCGGCCCAATCAGACTCGGCATTGATGTTTCCGGAGGTTTTTTCGCCACCGCAGAAAAAACCTCGCCATAAGTATTTATCAGCCGTTTCCTTTCCCATCCAAAGAAAGCCACCGGCGTATGCTCTTCTATTTCCACTTCGAGCTGGAAAGGCCAGCGCCGCCGGATTTCCGCATGCCGGACCCACGGTACCTGTTCGATTGCAAAGCAAAGGGCTTTCAAATCGATAGCAAAGAAATTTTTGTGGATATGTCCCGCAAGCGCGCGCTCCAGATCGGTACGCTGAACTTCCTTCAATTCGCCCTGGAAAACCACTTCGCGCAACATGAAGCAGGGTTGAGACGCTCCCCATAAAACCGTTTTTGCAAGCATGGCCGTCATGGCCGCCGCAAAAAACAAATTTGCCAGCGCTGTCATCAAACGAGGGTTGTTCCACATCATTCATCCCAATGCCGCCAGCTCAAGTACGCGCAATACCAGCCGCTCATAGGAAATTCCCGCCGCCCGTGCCGCCATGGGAACCAGCGAATGATCCGTCATTCCCGGCACAGTGTTCGCCTCAAGCAGGAAAATATTTCCTGCCTCATCCATCAAAAAATCAATGCGTCCCCATCCACGCCCTCCCAATGCCCGGAACGCTTCCAGCGCGGAAAAACGCAGATTCCGCTCACGCTCTTCGGATAAGCCTGACGGACAATGGTAAATAGTGTCATCGCGCAGATACTTGGCCTCATAATCATAAAATCCGGTTGTCGTTTCAATCCGGATGCTCGGCAAGGCTTCTTCTCCAATGATAGCAACGGTATATTCCCCCCCCAGAACCGCGCGCTCGGCAAGAATCAGGGAATCGTACTTCGCCGCCAGTTCATATGCTTTCAAGATGTCTTCGGTTTTTTTCGCGACCGAAATTCCGATAGACGACCCTTCACGCGCGGGCTTCACAAACAACGGAAATCCCAATTGATCTCCGATCCGCTCGAAATCGCTGTTCGGTTCCAGAAGAACAAAATCGGGAACTGCCAGACCGATTGACCGCCACAGCAATTTGCTGCGCCATTTATCCATTCCAAGAGCTGACGCCAGAACGCCGCTTCCCGTATAGGGAATGCGCATCTGTTCCAGAAATCCCTGAATCGTCCCATCCTCGCCATGATTTCCATGCAAAGCGATGAAAACGCGATCGAACTCGCCCAAATCGGTAAGTTTGCGTTCCGCCGGATCGAAAAAATGCGCATCGACGCCCTGACGTTGTAACGCCGAAAGAATCCGCTCTCCGCCCTTCAACGATACTTCGCGTTCCGAGGAAATCCCCCCGGAAAGAACAGCCACTTTTCCGAAATCAGGCATGCAAATCGTTCCTTTTTAACTTGACAGTATCCGGATCTGGCGCCAGAAATTTCATTTCAAAATCTCTCCATTTTTCAGGCATTCATTAACTTTCCGGGCACGTTACCAATTGACCCCGCGCCCATGGTTATAACAACATCGTTGTTATTTGCGAATTCCAGAATGATTTGAGGCACATCCACAACGTTTTCGACAAAAACAGGATCAACCCGGCCCGTGACTCGCAGCGCGCGCGCCAATGAGCGTGAATCCGCCGCAACGATCGGAGTTTCACCCGCTGCATAAACTTCGGTCAGAATCAGTGAATCGACGCTGCCCAGGACATTGATAAAATCCTCAAAACAGTCCCGCGTCCGCGTATAACGATGTGGCTGAAACACCAGTGTCAGGCGTCTCCCCGGAAACGCGCCGCGCGCCGCCGCAATCGTCGCGCGCATTTCTGCCGGATGATGCCCATAGTCATCAATCAGAGTAAATTGTCCGCCTTTCGGCAATTCAATCTCTCCATAGCGCTGAAAGCGGCGTCCGACGCCCTTGAATTCGGCAAGGGCCTGGACAATGACAGAATCCGGCACGCCAAGCTCGGTACCTACCGCGATCGCGGCCAGTGAATTCAGCACATTGTGCCGTCCCGGCAGATTCAGAGTAACGGGAAAGCGTGTGACACTGCCATTGACCCGTACGCAGTCGAAGCTCATTTTCCCGTCGCGTGCCATCACGTTTTCAGCGCGAATGTTGGCAGATAAATCGTCGAGTCCGTAACTGATCACCTGTTTCGATACTTGAGGAATGATTTCGCGGACATGGACATCATCAGCGCACAATACAGCCACGCCATAAAAAGGCAGGCGTTGCAAAAAATCGGCAAACGCCTGTTTCAGGCGGTCAAAATCATGCCCGTAGGTTTCCATATGATCCGCATCGATATTCGTCACTATCGAAATGACGGGCGATAAAAGCAAAAAAGAAGCATCTGATTCGTCCGACTCCGCCACGAGATAATCGCCCGATCCAAGACGGGCATTGGCGCACGCCGAGTTGAGAATGCCGCCTATTACAAAGGTAGGATCCATGCCCGCCTCTGCCAAAATGGAGGCCACAAGACTGGTAGTGGTCGTTTTTCCATGCGTTCCGGCAATGGCGATGCCCTTTTTGAAACGCATCAGTTCGGCCAGCATCTGCGCACGCGGAACAACTGGTATTCTGCGGGAACGCGCGGCGATGACTTCGGGATTATCATCCTTGATGGCGGTAGAAACGACGACAGCGTCGGCTTTCTCGACATTTTCTTCCGAGTGTCCGAGCACTGTCCTGATGCCAAGATTGGCCAGACGCTTCGTCACGGCGTTATCCAGCAAATCAGAGCCACTGATGCGGTAACCCAGATTGCTCAAAACCTCGGCGATTCCGCTCATGCCCGAACCGCCGATACCGACAAAATGAATATTTTTGATCTTGTGTTTCATCGAGCGCACTCTTCACATATGTCTGCCACTCTTCGCGCCGCGTCCGGTCTGGCCTGAAGTCTCGCTTTTTCCGCTATCTGCAATAACTGGCTCCGCGTATAATTGCGGATCAGGCTGATCGAACCGGGTTCCATTTTTTCCTGTGGCAATAAAATCGCTCCTCCGGCCATGGACAGAAAGCGGGCATTTGATGTTTGATGGTCGTCGACCGCATGCGGGAAGGGCACAAGAACACTGGCGACTCCGGCGGCTGCAAGTTCAGCGATGGTCAGCGCGCCAGCGCGGCACAGGACAAGATCAGCCCATTCATAAGCGCCTGCCATATCTTCGATGAACGCGACGCATGTTGCCTCCACTCCTGCCGCTTTATAGTTTTCCTCAAGCTTTTTCAAATGTTTCTCGCCCGACTGGTGTATGACAAAAGGGCGTTCCGCCCTGGCAAGAAGGCCCAGGCCTTTTGGAACGATCTCGTTGATCGCCTCGGATCCGAGGCTCCCGCCAAGAACCAGCAGACGCATTTGCAGAGAACGGCCAGCGAAGCGCTCTTCCGGCTCGGCAAGTCGCGTAATTTCATGGCGAACCGGATTGCCTACCCATTCCCCTTTGCCTGGAAACACATTCGGAAATCCGGAAAGGACGCGGGACGCAAACTTCGCCAGGATTTTATTAGCCAGGCCGGGAATGGAATTCTGCTCGTGAATGAGCAGCGGACATCCCCGCAAAACAGCCATTATGGCTCCGGGAAAGCTCGCATACCCCCCCATTCCGAGAACGGCATCCGGCCTGATACGCTGAATTTCCTTTCTGGCACACCAGCACGCCCGAATGAGGGAAAACATCAAAAAAAACTTGCTCAACAAGCTCTTGCCGCGCAGTCCGGAAAAACGCACCGGCGCAAACCGGTAACCATGCGCGGAGACCAGTTCTGCTTCCATTCCGTCCGGACTGCCCATCCAGACGACATCCCAGCCGCGCCGCTTCAATAGATCGGCCACGGCCAGTCCAGGGAAAATATGCCCGCCCGTTCCACCCGCCATGACAAGAATCGTCTTTGTCATAAACCGGATCCTCCGCGCATCAACTGCCTGTTTTCCCAATCCACACGCAAAAGAACCGCCAGTGCCAGGCAGTTAGCGAGAATTCCCGACCCTCCAAAGCTCATCATCGGCAGCGTCAAGCCCTTGGTCGGCAAAAGCCCCATATTGACGCCCATATTGATGAATCCCTGCGCACCTATCCATATGCCAATACCCTGCGCAACAAGCGCGGGATAAAGCCGGTCAAGCGTTACAGCCTGGCGGCCAATAGCAAAGGCGCGTTGGACAAACAATCCAAAAAGAACGATGACGACAAGGATTCCCGCAAAACCAAGTTCTTCGGCAATAACCGCCAGCAGAAAATCAGTATGAGCTTCCGGCAAATAAAAAAGTTTTTCCACGCTGGATCCAAGGCCCACTCCCAGCCATTCTCCACGGCCAAAGGCGATCAGCGCATGCGACAACTGATAGCCACGGCCAAACGCGTCCGACCAGGGATCCATGAAACCGAAAATGCGATCGCGCCGGTAAGGAGAAACGATAATCAGAATGGCAAAGGCAAACATCAAAAAAACAATCAGGACAAAAAAGAGACGTGCTTTCATGCCCCCAAGAAAAAGAATACCTGTCGCGATGAAAATAATTACGACAAACGCCCCGAAATCCGGTTCCTTGAGCAGCAACACACCAACGGTCACCATTGAAAAAGACATGGGAAGAAACGCCTTTTTCATATCCTGCATAAAAGGCATCTTGCGCACTGTATAGTCGGAGGCATACAGCACGGCGAACAGTTTCATCAGCTCGGAAGGCTGAAGATTAAAAAACTTGAATGACAGCCAGCGGCGCGCGCCATTGACCGAGTGTCCGATACCGGGCAACAATACGAGAATCAGAAGACAGACCCCTCCGATAAACAACCAGGGAGCCATTCGCTGCCAAACCGTCAGCGGAATCTGGAAAGCGCCAAGCGCAGCGATTAATCCCACAACCAGATACACTATATGACGGACAAGGAAAAAGGCCGGGTAGTTTCCGGAAAACCGGTTACCCTCTGCAATCGCTATCGAAGCTGAATACACCATTACCACACCGAACAACAACAGGAACAAACTGCTCCATAGAAGTGCCATATCCAGTTCGGCGGGAAACTGCCGGGAAACATTGAGATTCTGGCGCATCATTCGGAATCTCTCTTCAGTTTACGCACCAGACTGACAAAAACCTCGGCGCGATGCGCATAATCACGAAACATGTCGAAACTGGCGCACGCCGGGGACAACAATACGGCGTCTCCAGGCCGCGTCTGGACGGAACACCAACGGACGGCTTCCTCCAGACTGGAACACCGCCGGACTGGAATGCGGCAATCCCTGATTGCCGCGCCAATAATCTCCGCGTCGCGGCCGATCAGCGCAACCGCGCGCGCGCATGACGCCAACGCATCACACAAAGGGGAAAAATCCTGCCCCTTTCCTTCTCCTCCAAGAATAACGGCCATTTTGCGCCCAAGCCCGCATATGGCAGCCAGAGTCGCGCCAACGTTCGTCCCTTTTGAATCGTCATAATAGGAGACGCCATTAATGTCCGCGACCTGCTCGACACGATGCGGCAGACCGGAAAACTCTGCCAGCGCCGCCAAAAGTTTCTGTGGCGGGACTCCAATGGCATCACACAATGCCAAAGCCGCCATGGAATTGGCCGCGTTATGCAGCCCCGTGATTTTCAGTTTATCGAGCGCGATCAAAGCTTCGTTTCCGCGGACGACCCAACCGGAACGAATTCCATAATCTTCATTTTCCGGAGCATCTGTACCAAAACTTACTGCCGAAGGATAAAGCGCCTTCCAGTCAGCATACCGGCAGTCATCACGATTGAGCACCTTGAGGCCGTCCCCTCTGAAAATGCTCCGTTTTACCGAGGCATATTCATCCATTCCCGAATAGCGATCCAGGTGATCTTCGGTAACATTTAGAACGGCGGAAGCATTCGCATTCAGACTCTCCGTCGTTTCAAGCTGAAAGCTCGATAACTCAAGCACCCAGACGGAAGGCAGACTCTTTCCGTCCAATGCGTCCATCAACGCATCCAGCGCCGATGGAGCGATATTCCCACAGGCCCGCGCGGAAATTCCAGCGCTGTTGAGCAAACAGGCGGTCAACGCGGTGGTGGTTGTCTTTCCGTTGCTTCCCGTAATGGCTATTACACGGGACAATGGCGCAACCTGGCGAATAGCCTGTGCGAAAAGCTCAATCTCGGAAACCACGGGAATTCCGGATGCGCGCGCGGCCTCGACAGATGGCGTTTTCACCGGAATGCCCGGCGAAATGGCGACCACATCCGCGCCGGTGAAGGTATCTGCTTCGGAAAAATCACCGATCCGCAACTCGACCTCTGGCGCCGCGGCACGCAATGCCTCTGCCTTGGGCGGCGACTGACGGGTGTCGGTGACACAAACCCTGGCTCCTTGCCGAATCAGCCATTTGGCCATTGCCAGACCGCTCTCTCCGAGTCCAGCGACAAAAATGTGTTTTCCTTCAAGATTCATTTTCGCGCTCAGCGTATTTTCAGGGTTGAAAGCCCCACCAGCACCAACATGAGAGTAATAATCCAGAAACGCACGACGACTTGTGTTTCTTTCCATCCCCCAAGTTCAAAGTGATGATGCAAGGGCGCCATGCGAAAAACCCGCTTGCCACCCGTCATCCTGAAATAAGCGACCTGAATGGCGACAGACAGGGTTTCCGCTACGAAAACACCTCCCATGATGGACAAGACGATTTCCTGACGGACGATGATCGCGACCGTACCCAGGGCAGCCCCCAGCGCCAGCGCACCAACATCCCCCATAAAAACTTCTGCTGGATAAGCGTTGAACCACAAAAAGCCAAGGCCGGCTCCCGCCATCGCCCCCAAAAAAACGGTCAGTTCGCCAGCGCCTGGGATATAAGGCAACAGCAAATACCGTGAAAAAATCGAATGGCCCGCAACATAGGAAAAAATGGCCAATGCCCCCGCAATCAGGACGGTCGGCATAATCGCGAGCCCATCCAGTCCATCGGTCAGATTAACCGCGTTGCTTGTGCCGACAATGACAAAATAGCTCAGCACGATGAAACCCAGTCCGCCAAGAGGATAAGAAACCGTTTTAAAGAAAGGAACGATCAACTCCATCTGCGCGGGCAAGCTGGCAGTCTCGCTGAGATATACCGCGGCAGCCAGTCCAAACACCGACTGCCAGAAATATTTCCAGCGGCTCGCCAGTCCATTCGGATCGCGATAAACCACTTTAAGCCAATCGTCATACCACCCGATCGCCCCGTAACTCAACGTAACGATCAGGACAACCCAGATATAACGATTATTCAGATCCCCCCACAGCAACGTGCTCAATCCAACAGCGATGAGTATCAGAACTCCTCCCATGGTTGGAGTGCCGGATTTTGCAAGATGGCTTTGAGGGCCGCACTGACGAACCGCCTGTCCGATTTTTTTTGCCATCAGCCAACGAATGACGCCAGGTCCCGCCAGAAAAGAAATAATCAATGCGGTCATGGCCGCCAACACGGCGCGTAATGTAATGTAATTGAATACGTTGAACGCGCGAATTTCCTGCGACAGCCATTGCGTCAAACCGAGCAACATCACTTTTCTCCCGGAACCGCATCCGGTACGGCAATAGCGTCAGCTATCCGTTCCATGCGCATGAAACGCGACCCTTTGACCAGCACCAATGTTTGCGAAGCAAGTTCCATTTTCAATGCGTCAATCAGAAGATTATCTTTTTCAAAGTGCTGTCCGCCTTCGCCAAAAACACGCGCCGCCGTCGCGCACCAATCGCCCAACGTCAATAAAACGTCAACTCCTTTGTTTTTGGCGTAGATTCCTATTTCTTCATGAAATTGCGGCGCCATTTTGCCGGTTTCGCCCATATCGCCGAGAACGAGAACTTTCTTCCCGCTCTCCGCCGCCAGAACATCGATTCCAGCACGAACGGAGTCCGGATTTGCGTTATAGGTATCGTCAAAGAGCGTCGCGCCTTTCAGGGCATTTCGTTGTTGCAGCCTCCGCCTGACACCACGGAATGCCATCAGCCCATCGCGGACAACGGAAAGATCAGCGCCGGCGGCCAATGTTGCTGCTGCCGCTGCCAGCGCGTTGTATGCATTATGTTTTCCCGGCGTCATCAGCTTGACTTCGATCCGCTCATTTCCCGAGCGAATGCCCAATGTATTTCCCGGAGCGCGCGCGGCGTGGAAACCAACGACTTCAACAGCCTGCTCAAACGAAAAACGCACGATCCGCCGACCGGCGCTCTGTTCCAGCCATAATTCATGATATTGATCGTCGGCGTTGATGACAGCCACGCCAGACTTCCGCATTCCGGAATATACCGACCCTTTCTCGGCCGCGACCGCCTCCAGGGATTCCATCCCTTCCAGATGCGCGCGCTGGGCATTGGTCACGATGGCGACAGTAGGCTGCGCGATTTCCGCAAGCGCCAGAATCTCTCCCGGACGACTCATCCCCATCTCGACCACAACCGCTCGATGCCGCTCATTCAAGCCAAGCAAAGTCAAAGGCAGGCCGATCTCATTGTTCAGGTTCCCTTCTGTCGCAAGAACATCTCCGTCATAAATTACGCGCAGAATACTTGCGATCATCTCTTTGGTCGTTGTTTTTCCGTTGCTTCCTGTCACCGCGATGACAGGAAGCGTGAATTTTCCGCGCCAGTACGCCGCCAGTTGTCCCAGCGCAAAACGCGTGTCCTTGACCACAATCAAGGGAAAGTCTTTTCCCTCGATTTCGCGAATCACGCTGCCCAAAGAAACCAGAGCGGCAACAGCGCCTCGCGTTCTGGCGGTATTGACAAACTCATGTCCGTCGAAGCTCTCGCCGCGCAAAGCCACAAAAAGCTGTCCCTTACCTGCCGTTCTGCTGTCGGTCGAAATGGAGGAAAACGAAATATCCTTTCCGAAAAGCGCGCCGTTAACCACACCTGCCGCCTCTTGAAGACTCATCATCGTGTTCATGGATGCAATCCTTCTCTCCGCGACAAAAGCGCCGCGCGAGCTTCCTTCGCGTCCGAAAAAGGCTGACGCACACCCGCGATTTCCTGATAAGGCTCGTGCCCTTTCCCGGCCAGCAGAACGACATCCGAAGAGCTTGCTTTAAGAATAGACTGCCGAATGGCATCCCTCCTGTCTTCGATCACGATGGAGTCCGGCGCACCGGCGCGGATATCCTCGATAATCTCCAGCACTGTTTCATTTCTTGGGTTGTCGCTTGTCAGCACAACGCGGTCTGCAAGCCGCGCGGCGATCTCGCCCATCAGGAAACGCTTTCCTGCATCCCTGTTCCCACCACAGCCAAAAACCGCCCATAACTCGCCGCCGCGCGAACGCGCCTGTTCCCGCAGCGCCAATAAAACGCTTTTCAGCGCATCGGGGGTATGAGCATAATCGACAATGACAAGCGGATCATCAATCTCTCCGGCATCCTCCGGAACGACTTTTTCAAGACGCCCGGGCGGAGCGGACAACCTGGAAAAACATTCCGCGATCCGGACGGGAGACATCCCGGCATCGATAAGAACAGCGGCGGCGGCGAGAAGATTGGAAACGTTGTAACGCCCAATCAGGCTGGTTTCCACAAACACCCCGCCTACTGGCGTATGGAGATGGAAACGCAATCCATTGGAATTTTCCTCGACATTTTCAGCGAAAATAGCCCCCTGCCATTGCCTGGCCGTTTCCCCGCTTTGCGAATAGGCAACAACTTTATGGGCTGTTGTTCTTTCCGCCAGTTCGCGCCCAAAAGGATCGTCAATATTGATTATCGCCAGACGCAAACGCGGCCATCTGAAGAGTTTTTCCTTGGCCTCCGCATAACGTTCTATCGAACCGTGATAATCGAGATGGTCGCGCGTAAAATTGGTAAACACAGCCACATCAACGCGCAAGCCATCCATCCGCCCTTCGTCAATACCGATCGAACTGGCCTCCAGAACGCACGCCCGCGCTTCCTCAGCGGAAAATTCTTTCAGATAACGCATCAACACCGTCGCTTCAGGCGTCGTCAAACCCGTATCCTCAAGATGACCGGCGAAACCGGCGCCCAGTGTGCCGATGATCGCGCAGCGCTGTGGATACAGCTCTCCGATCCATTGACTTGCAGATGTTTTTCCATTGGTGCCGGTAATGGCGATTAAGGACAGCCGTTCGCTTGGTTGTCCGAAAATCGTGTGCGCCAACGGACCGCGCAGTTGTCTGAGTCCAGGCACGGCCAAATGAGCAATTTCCCAGCCGGAATTCCAGGAAAAACCATCAGAACAATCCCACACTACGGCGGCTGCCCGGCGTTTCAACGCATCCGCGATATACAGCCGTCCATCTGAACTCCCGCCGGGATAAGCCATGAAAAGATCGCCGCGGGAAATTTTTCGGCTATCGTCGGTCACGCCGGCCGGCCGCACTCCTATCGAAGCCAAACGTCCGATAATTTCTGCCGGAGTCATTATGGACGAAGCCGGATTCACAGACTCTCCTCTTCTTTCGGGTAACCTCTCCCCTGCGCCACACGCAAGCCCTCGACAGGGAGCGGCATATCCTGAGGAATGCTGTACAAACGCAAAATGCCGCTCATGACGCGTGTAAATACCGGGCCGGCAACATCACCGCCCATATGCCTGATCCCCTCAGGCTCATCTATCATGACGGCGACAAGAAAGCGCGGGTCGGAAGCGGGAGCAAACCCGACAAAAGAGGCAACATACTTGTTCTTCGCATATTGGCCGCCCTCGACCTTATAGGATGTACCGGTTTTTCCGGCAAGACGGTAACCTGAAATCCTGACTCTCGGTGCCGTGCCTCCGGGCTGGACAGCCATTTCAAGCATGGCGCGCACTTCCCGGACCGTTTGAGGGCTAAATATCTGCTTGGTGCTCAAAAATGGAGAGTCAAGCCGCATCAACGACAGGGGAAGCAGATCGCCGTCGCGCGCGAAAACCGTATAGGCTTTCGCCAACTGCATCAGCGAAACTGAAAAACCATGTCCATAAGACATCGTCGCCTGTTCGATGGGACGCCATTTCTTCCAGTGCCGCATCCGGCCGCTTACCTCGCCGGGAAATCCAAGATGTGAGACCTGGCCGAAACCGACATCATCAAACATCCTCCACATTTCCTCCGACGAAAGAAGCCTGGCAATTTTCGCCGACCCGACATTTGATGACTTCTGAATAACTTGCGCGACGGTCAGAAGCCCATGCGATTTCGTGTCCGAAATTGTCGCAGTGCCAATGGTGAGCTTTCCGGGAGCGCAATTGACCACGGAATCGAAACGGACTTTTTCACGCTCCAGGGCAAGCGCGGCCGTAAAAGGCTTTATTACCGAGCCGGGTTCGTAGGTATCGGTAATGGATCTGTTACGTAGAGAAGCGCCGCTCAAGCGTCCGCGATTATTCGGGTTATATGTCGGCCAGTTGGACAAGGCAATAATCTCGCCAGTTTTCACATCAATGACCACAACGCCGCCAGCCTTGGCCCTGTGATCGGAGATCGCCTGCCTCAATTGAGCGTATGCCAGATACTGTACCCGCGCATCCAGTGACAGATAAATATCCTTGCCGTCCTTTGGAAGACGAATGGAGCCGGCATCCTCTACAATTTGTCCGCGCCTGTCCTTTATCACACTGCGGTTTCCCGGACGTCCGAGAAGCTGACTATCGAACGCAAGCTCCACGCCCTCCAGCCCCTTATCATCCACCCCGGCGAACCCGACGACATGCGCCGTCATTTCACCCGCCGGATAATAGCGCCGGTATTCCGTATCCAGCCCGATACCCGGCAACTTCAACGTGGCGATTTTTTCGCCGATATCCGGCGGCAATTGCCGTTTGAGAAAAACAAACGGTTTCTCGCTGGCAAGAGCATGCACAACATCCTTGACGCTCGTTTCAATCAGACCAGCAAGTTGCCTGCTCTGAGCGCGGGTAAGACGCGCCGCCGCCGGTATTGCCCAAACGGAAATCATCGGCGTCGAAACGGCAAGAGCCTCGCCGTTGCGGTCGAAAATACGACCGCGTGAAGCCGGAATCTGCAATTCGCGCTTGTAGCGCGATTCGCCTTTTCCCTGCAAAAAATCGTTCTGCAGAATCTGCAAATAAAACGAACGCCCGATCAGCAGCACGAACAGAGACAGAATCAGAAGGCCGATAAAACGCGATCTCCATGCGGGCAGGCGAAGTTTCAGCACGGGACTTTCCGTGAATTTATGCGCGTTCGCGCCTCCAAACCGCATCATCGCCTCACCCCTTCCGGCAGCGCGACGATGATACGCGCGTTGTCGGGCAAAACCATATGAAGCTTCTCGCGGGCGAGCTTCTCGATTCGCGGCGACGTTGCCCAGGTCGACAATTCAAGCTGGAGCTGGCCATACTCGACTTCAAGCTGATTCGCGCGTTCCTGCTCGGCCTCAAGTATCCGGAAAAGCCGGCGCGCCTTATGCTGCGAAGTCACGACACCGAGCGCGCAAAACACCACGGCGAGGAGGAGAAAAAGATTCAGACGCGTCACTTCAGGCCGCCTCCGGCAGAAAAGCTCCGTCAAGCCGCTCTGCGACACGCATGACCGCGCTGCGCGCCCGAGGATTTCGCACCACTTCGGCCTCGCCCGCTCTTACAGGTTTTCCAATCAGGCGCAGGCAGGGACGCGGCAATTCATGCACCCGCAACGGCAGGGCTTTCGGCAAAGAATCCGCATCCGACTGTCCGCGCATGAAACGCTTGACAATGCGATCTTCCAGCGAATGGAAACAGATCACGACCAAACGGCCAGCGCGCGCGAGAATATTTACTGTCTGTGGAAGCGCTAGCGCAAGTTGTTCAAGCTCTTGATTGACATAAATCCGTAAAGCTTGAAAGGTACGCGTCGCCGGGTCCTGAGCAGGCTCGCGCTTACGCACGGTTTCACGTACGAGCGCGGCAAGTTCGCCGGTGGTTGTAAGCGGCCGGACGCTCCGAGCAGCCACAATCTTCTTTGCAATCTGGAAAGCAAACCGTTCTTCGCCATAGTCTTTGATAACCTCCGTAATTTCTTTCAACTCCGCTCTTGCCAAAAACGACGCGGCTGTTTCGCTTTGTGTCGTATCCATCCGCATATCGAGCGGCGCATCGAACCGAAAGCTAAACCCCCGCCTCCCCTCATCGATCTGTGGAGAGGACACTCCGACATCGAGAAGCACGCCATCCGCAAAGCGAATCCCCGCTTCCTGCACAACTTTGCCCAATTCGCCGAAACGCCGATGAAAAACACTAAACCGACGGTCATCAATTTCCCTGGCCGCGGCGACGGCCGACGGATCGCGATCCAGCGCGAGCAGTCGTCCAGACTGACCAAGGCGCTCCAGAATGGCGCGGCTGTGTCCGCCGCGGCCGAACGTGCCATCGATATAGATTCCCGAAGGCTTCACTTTCAGCGCATTTACAGCTTCCTCAAGAAGCACGGTTTGATGGAAGAATGCCGGAGTCACAGCGCCAAATCCTCGAGTCCCGGCGGAAGCTGTCCGTCAAAAGCAAAAACCTTTTCCTGTTCTTTCTGCCACCCCATATCCGACCAGATTTCAAAATGGCTTCCCTGGCCAACCAGCCAGACGCGCTTTTCAAGCTGCGCGAACTGGCGCAATTCCGGGGCGATCAACAAGCGTCCGGCGGAATCCAGTTGTTCATCGCGGGCATTTCCCACCAATAAACGCTTGATCGCCGCCGAATTCGGATTCAGGCTGGAGGTAGCAAGCACTTTGTCGCGAATGGGTTCCCAGGCGGCAACAGGATAAAGAAGAAGGCAACGGTGAGGATGTGCTGTCAAAACGAGCCGCTCATCCAGCGCGAACGTTTCCCGATGACGCGCGGGAACGGCAAGCCTTCCCTTGGCATCAAGATTCAATACGGTCGCGCCTTGGAACATCGCTTAATCCTCTTCACAAAACAGCCACGGAAACACCGTTCCAGCGATTCTCTTTCTCCCACTTTCTACCACTTTCTCCCACTATAGTGACAAAAAAAAGGCAATGCAAGGGGCTTTTTAGCTTTTTTTCAATCATCACAAAGACTTACTTACACTCCCCGATAAAACATGCACGAAAATATCCATAAAAAACAATGGATAAAAAAAACAACTTAAAGTTTTTTATCTTGATTTTGGCCTTGAATCGAAAATTCATAAAAAAACAACACCGCCGCCAACGGATATGAGTGCCTCAAAACCTCTTTCCACAGCGGAAATGCCTGGCCGTCCAATTCCAGGCGCATCAGAAGGCGATTGCGGGAAAAGCGCTCAGGTAGCTTGAGATGCCCGGCGCGAACAACACTAATTTGGAATAACTCAAAACTGGCGGAACAACAAAAGCACGTTTTCAAGCAATTTTTAATTGAAAGGCACCTTTGTTCAGACCCCGGATTTTTTGCAAGCGCATTCTTTTCAGCATATCCGCCCTGTCTGCCCTGCCCCTATCGAATACAGCTTTCATGCCCCCATTCCTCCTGCCGTGCCCTGATCGCGTCGAAGCATGCGAGTTGAAAAACATGCTCGCCGCAAACAACACCGCTTTAATCATGATGTATTCTTTGTGACATGCCTTCTCCCGTAAATCTTCACTTTTTAAAAGCATTCGTATATCGTCCCTTCACGCCGAAAACACACTACCTCCACAGAAGATGTCCGCAACTGAAAACCCCACCGAAATCGCCCGGCAAACGCTAAAAACCCTGTTGTCCCGCCGGATGCCCCCAACGCCCACAAACTACCGCGCGATTTACAACGAACTTGCCGGAATAAAAGAACCGCTCGCCGAAAATTTTCCGGAACGGACACTCAAAATCCTGCTCGACGCGCTTCCAGACGAAACGCCCGCACAACAGCGTTTGCGGCGGGACATTGAACAGGCGATCAAAAACAGGGATGAAAACGCCTATGAAGAAACACTGACCGGATTTATCGCGACATGCGGCGCGGAATCACAAATGCGATGGGGCGAACTGATCGGCGAACTCATCCGCCAATGGGACAGCAGACTGAGCGGCCCGACGCCCGCGCGCAAACGCGAGGCGCTGGAACATGTCCTCGCCAGCGCGTCGAGAAATACCGAACTTCTCTATACGCGCCTTCAACACCTCGTCGAATCATGGTCACTCACCCCGGCTGGAATGGACGGCCCCGCGAAAATTTCCGGAGAACCGCCGGATACGACGCCCTCCCTCAAAAACCACCTGTCCGCCACAGAAAACCTGACTCCGGACTTCCGCGACATGCTTGCCTACGCGCTGGAGGTCATGCTCATCGCCCAAATCAGCAATGAACCGGATCTGGCCGAAGAAGCCCGCGAAATCGCCCGCTTCGTGCGATCCGCCGACACCTTCAAAGCAGCGCAGGACATACTCGCCTCCATCAAACGCCTGGCGTTCCGGCTCGAATTTCTGGCCGAGGACCGCAACGAATTGCGCGAAAGCCTGCTCAGGCTGCTCCGCGCCATGATCGAAAACGCGAACGACCTCGTTCTTGACGACAAATGGATAAGCGGACAGATCGAAATGGTGCGCGACATCATGTCCCGTCCGCCGAATATCCGCGCGGTCAACGATGCGGAACAGCGTCTCAGGGAAGTGCTTTCCAGGCAAAACCAGCTCAGGCAGAAACTGCTCGAAGCCAGAAAATCGCTCAAGCAAATGCTTTCGGGATTCATCGACCATCTGGCCGAATTCGCCGAAACCACATCGGATTACCACGACAGAATCGAGGCACTCTCGAAAAAAATCGGCCAAACCAACGACATTTCGCAGATCGAAAGCATTCTCGCCGATGTCATGCGCGAAACCCGGAACATACAATTCGACGCGCAGCGTTCACGCGACGATCTCCGCCTGGCGAAACAAAAGGCCGAGGAAGCGCAAAAACACGTCGATGAATTGCAGGCGGAACTTGAAAAAACCAGCGAGCTCATCCGCCACGACCATCTAACCGGCGCCATGAACCGCAAGGGAATGAATGAAATCCTCACGATGGAAATCGCCCGCTCGAAACGCCGGGAATCTCCCATCTGCATAGCTTTTCTGGACATCGACAATTTCAAGAAACTCAACGACCGGATAGGTCATATGGCGGGAGACGCCGCGCTTATCCACTTCGCATCGATTGTCAGGAAAACGATTCGCCCGCAAGACACGCTGGCCCGTTTCGGAGGAGAGGAATTCATCATTCTTCTGCCGGATACGAAAATCGCAGAAGCGGAAAAAGCGCTGATACGCCTGCAACGCGAACTGACCCGGCAGTTTTTCATGAACAACAACGAAAAAGTGCTGATCACGTTCAGCGCGGGCGCGACCGAAATTCGCGACGACGACGACGGGGAAAGCGCCCTCAAACGCGCCGATGAAGCCATGTACCGTGCAAAACAGTCCGGCAAGAACCGCGTAATATTGGCTTAAGGCCGCCGCCGGGTTGACCTTCCAATGGAGATCGCCGCCTACCGGACGCGCCGGAACATGACCGGCTTATAAACCAGTCATCGTAAAACCAACGCCGGTTTGAAACCCCGCCCGAAAGGAGCGGCGCAAAGCTTGAGACCCCTTTCTTGCGGACGGGATTTCGACTGTAACTATCGGGGAGGAAAAAGAAACTCCTTCCCGATGAAGTCAGACCGGTAGCGACTTCCGGGTTGTAAATGCTTTTTCAATCCCTACGCTTTGACAACGCCTATCTCCGTTCGTACTGAGCTTGTCGAAGTATGAACGGA
>JAITGN010000143.1 GCA_031280565.1 Accumulibacter sp.
GGAGATAGGCATCGTTGATGGTTCGACAGGCTCAGCACGAACGGAGGATATGTTATTGAAGTTCACTACAAGCTTGGCAGGAGCGGGTTTTCCCTACCCGTTCATCCTGAGCTTGTCGAAGGATGCTGGTAAGGCCAAGAGATCATTTGGAGCGTCCGTTCATACTTCGACAAGCTCAGCACGAACGGAGATAGGCATCGTTGATGGTTCGACAGGCTCAGCACGAACGGAGGATATGTTATTGAAGTTCACTACAAGCTTGGCAGGAGCGGGTTTCCCCTACCCGTTCATCCTGAGCTTGTCGAAGGATGCTGGTTAAAACAACGCCCTTAAGCTGTTTTTAAATCCAGAAGACACTTGTTGCGCGGCACAGATTATTTAAGGGGCAGGTTAATAGAGAGAAAAGCTCAAGGCGGGAGTTCGCTCAGGAAAAAGTCTTCGCATAGCCGCGCGAGCTGTTCAGGACGGTCATGGTGAATGTTGTGACCGCTGCCTTCGATTAGCGCGTCTTTTACATGGGTGAGGCAGGCAATCCGCTCCTGATAGTCTTCCGGGCGTTTTGCGAAGAGTTTTGTGACGGGCGAGTCCGACCCCGCTATCCAGAGCGTTTGCGCCTGGGATCGCTGCCAGCATGCCATGGTTTCCGGCAGCGGGTGGAGCAGAGGAGCGATCCAGCGGTGGCGCGGGTCGCCGGCAAACGTGAAACCGCCTTCTCCATCAAGCGTCCGCAGAACGTGTTTCGACAGGAAACAAGCGCGTTCTGGTGTCAGGCGCGGGTTTTTCGTCATCAGGCGTTCGGCGAAGGCTTCACGGTTGTCGTAAACGCGAAATGCGGCTGTGTCTTCACGGAGTTGTTCGAGCCATTTTTCAAATCGCTCCGGGCTTTCTTCCGGCGTCGCTGTCCAGAGGATGAAACCTTCGATGTTTACGAAACGCGCTACCCGCTCCGGGCGAATCCCCGCGTAGATTCCTGCGACGATTCCGCCCATGCTGTGTCCGGCAATCCGCGCGGGCGTGTCCGGCGAATAGCGTTCAAGCAATGCGTCGAGATCAGCGATGTAATCCTGGAAATAATACGGCCCGCCATCGTTCCACTGGGATTCTCCGAAACCGCGCCAGTCGGGCGCGATGATGCGCCAATCGTGTTCGAGCGCGTCGACGGTGAACTGAAATGAGGCGCTTGTGTCGCCCCATCCGTGGAGAAAGAAAATCGCCGGGGCGTCATCGCTGCCCCAAAGCCGGATGTGATAGCGCCTTCCGCGGATTGGAACGAATTCGGAATAAAAGGGATGTAACTGGTTTCGGTTGGAAGTATCTTTTTTCATCGTGAAGCTCACTCTGGTTTGAAGCGCCGTCCCTGTGGGCCGGAGCGGTGTTCGTTTATAGCGGCAGGCATGGATGCCTGACCGCCAATTTTTTGACCGGACACGGTGGTGTAATTCGTTTCGCGCCATGCTGTGCGGAGGCGAATCGAAACATCGGAAACTCGCTCCGGCTTGAGATTTTTTTTCGGAAGAAACGCGCGTTTCGGCTCCAGAGCCGGGTTGAATCACAGGCGGCGAGGGGACGCGGAATGCTCCGCGCCCGTGAGCTGGAAAAGAGTTATCCGCAGGCTGGAACGCGTTATTTTTTCTGCTTGCGTTCGGCGCGGCTCTTTTCGATGAGCTGTCCGGCCGTTAGCAGCCAACCGTCGTAAGACATATTGGGGCTGGAAATTACCTGATAACGCCCATCGACGACAATGGCGGGCACGCCGCCGATTTTTGCGGTTTGTCTCAACTGTTCCGCGCGCCGGAGTTTGCTGTCAACTCCGAAGGCATTGAACGCTTCACTGAATTTCCGGATATCGACATTTTGTGATGCGAGCCATTCGGTGAGGCTTTTTTCATCGATGAGGCGCAGGTTTCTATTATGGAGCGCGTCGAAAATGGCGGTGTCCAGACGCTGTACTTCGCCTATGGATTCGAGCGCATAGTAGAGACGCGCCATGAGCGTGTAAAAGGGACTGCCGCTGATCGGCAGACGCCTGAATGTGACATCGGACGGCTGGCGCGAGGCCCAGAGCGTGATGATCGGGTTCAATGTGTGGCAATGCGGACAGGCGTAGGAGAAAAATTCGACGACTTCGATCTTGCCGGGATTGTCGGAGGGCAAGGGAGGAACGATGGCGCGGTAATCCGTCCCCGCGACGAGCTGTTGCGCATGGACAGTTGACAGGGCGCTGAACGCCACGGTCAACGTAAGCAGAAAAATGGCGATTGGCCGGAAAACGCGACGTTTCATGAAATACCTCCTTGATGAGAACAAAAGTTCGCTGCGATTCATTTGACGGGGTTGGCTTGAATACCCTGTTTCGCCAGACTGGAACGGACGCTGGCAATGTCGTCCGATTTGTTGAGCGGACCGACACGGACGCGGTACCAGACTTTGTCCTGCAGCATGACTTGCTGGATCGACGCTTCAATACCCATCATGGCCAGGCGCGCTTTCTGGCTGTCGGCGTCGCCGCTTGTCTGAAACGAGCCTGTTTGCAGAAAAATTGGCTCGGACAGGGGAATTCTCGGGTCGGGGACGCCGGTCTGGGAGGAGGCGGATGGCGGCGTGGTAACAGACGCGGCCGGTTTTTGCGTCGCGCCGTTCGCGGGGGGGGACGGATGCGCCGGTTCGGGCAGGGCTGCGGTATTTCCTGGAAGTATCTTGTAGAAATCGAAACGCGGTTTGTCGGGCGATGCGTCGGGAATCGGGTCACCCGGCTTCCCCGGCAATGGAAGCGGCGTGAGAAACTGTTCGCTGTCCTGGCGGGTCAGCGTTTTGTTCTTGCCGGAGAAAGGGACGGGGGTTTTGTTGAGATACCAGACAATGGCGGCCGCAACAAGCATTCCGGCGACCAGGCCGATGAAAAGTCCGGACAGCGTGCTTCCGGCGGAAGTTTTTCTTCGTGAAAATGAATGTTTTCTCATTATAAACAGGCTCCGGTTGAAGCCTTCTCCTTCAGGGGGGTAGTAATTGGACACGAAAAAGGCATGATCTTTTTCGTGTTGTATCGCCCGGTCAAGGGCTGAAGCGCTTGCGTTGTTCGTGTCATGGTCACATTGATTCCGGGCAGCCGACGCCGAGCAGTTTCAGCCCGGTACGAATGACTTGCCGCATGGCGGTTACCAGGGCGATGCGGGCGGTTTTCAGCGCTTTGTCGTCGACGAGAACGCGCTCGGCGTTGTAGTAGCTGTGAAAATCTGCCGCCAGATCCTTGAGGTAAAAAGCAAGCATGTGTGGCGCGAGTTCCCGCGCGGCCGACTCGATGATATCCGGAAATTCTCCCAGGCGCGAGGCAAGCGCGAGTTCGCGCGGATTGTCGAGCCGCGAAAGATCTGCGGAATCGAGCGACGCGGGGTCGCCGCCTTCCCGCGCCCATTGCGCGAGCATTGAGCAAAGGCGCGCGTGGGCATACTGGATGTAATACACCGGGTTTTCATTGGTCTGGCTCCGGGCGAGATCAAGATCGAAGTCGAGATGCTGATCCGATTTGCGCAGAACATAAAAGAAACGGCAGGCGTCGTTGCCGGCTTCTTCGCGCAGGGCGCGCAGGGTAACGAATTCGGCGGAACGCGTCGACATCGAAACTTTCTTCCCCTCGCGGTACAGCACAGCGAACTGTACGAGCGCGATTTCGAGTTTTTTCGTATCCAGACCCAACGCCGCGACTGCTCCTTTGACACGGGGAATGTAGCCGTGGTGATCAGCGCCCCAGATATTGATGATCCGGTCGAAACCTCGCTCGAATTTGTTCAGGTGGTAGGCGATATCCGAGGCGAAATAGGTGTACATGCCGTTGTCGCGCTGGACAACGCGGTCTTTTTCATCGCCGAACGCGGTCGAGCGAAACCATTTCGCGCCGTCACGCACGTAAATGTGACCGGCGTTTTCCAGTCGTTCGACGCAGCGGGCGACAAGTCCCGTGTCGTACAGGGCTTGTTCCGGAAACCATACGTCGTGAAAGACGCCGAATTCCTCAAGATCGTTCCGGCATTCGGCAAGCTGCGCGGTCAATACGTGATTGTGGATGATCCGCCAGCCATCGCCAAGCAGTGTTCTGGCACGCTCAATCAGGGCGTCGAGGCGCGTCTCGCGCATTTCTTTTGCCTCATCATCCACGCGTTCCGGCGCGGGCAACGACGGAATATCCATCAGCAATCCGGGTGCGGGGCGGCAGAATTCGTGGCCGTGTTCCGCCTGAAGCTGTTTTGCCATGTCGATGACATAACCGCCCTGGTAGGCGTTGGGCGGGAAAGGGATGTCCGCGCCGGAATCGCCGAAAAGCGCAAGGTAACGCAGCCACGCGGAAAGGGCAAGAATATCCATTTGGCGTCCCGCGTCGTTGACGTAGTATTCGCGCGTGACGTCCCAGCCGGCGAAGGCCATCAGGCTGGAAAGACTCGCGCCATAGGCCGCGCCGCGGCCATGGCCTACGTGAAGCGGTCCGGTTGGATTGGCCGAGACGAATTCGATTTGCAGTTTTCTGCCGCCGCCCAGTCCGGAACGGCCGAAATCGTTTTTTTGTGCGAGGACAGTTCGCACCGCCTCGATACGGGCCAGGGGGCGTAGATAAAAATTGATGAAACCTCCGGCGGTTTCTGCCTTGTCGACGAATGGCGATTCGGGAAGGGCAGAGACGAGAAGCCGTGCGAGTTCGCTCGGGTCGCGTTTGAGCAGGCGAGCGAGCCGCATCGCGAGATTGCAGGAAAAATCACCGTTTGAGGGGCGTTTGGGCTTTTCAAAAAGAACAGCGGCATTCCTGTGTTCCGGTAGAACGCTTTCCAGGGCCGCGCGAGTCAATCCGGAAAGATGGTCTTTTATATCGTGAGACATTTTGCAGCGTTGTGCCTTAAAAGATCAAATTATACGATTTATAGGATTTTGGCTGCCAAAATATATACAATCGCTTTGAGTTTCACAGCGTATTCCGTTCCTGAATCGAACCCGCGAATCCGGCTTGTCCGGCCGGGGCGGATCACCGCTTTCGCCAATCCCGGACTGTTGCCATGTATTTTTTCCGACTCATCAGGATTCTCATTGTCATACACCGTTTCGGTCTTGACAGGATGATTTTCGAAAATGAGCCAGCGGGCAGACTTGCCGCCTTTTTGCGGCTGCTTCCGGTCTGGCGGAAGCCCGCCGAAGCGCGCGCCGTCTGCCTGCGCCGCGTGTTGGAATCGCTGGGGCCGATCTTCGTCAAGTTCGGCCAGATGCTGTCGACGCGCCGTGATCTTCTGCCGCTTGATATCGCCGATGAACTTGCCTGCCTGCAGGATCGCGTCCCACCCTGCCCGCCGGAAGTGGCATTCGCGCAGGTCGAAGCGGCTTATGGCAAGCCGGTTTCGGAGGTTTTTTCCGGTTTCGATCCGGTTCCGGTCGCGAGCGCATCGATTGCCCAGGTTCATTTTGCCCATTATGACGGCCGTGAAGTCGCTGTCAAAATTCTCCGTCCGGATATGCATAAAATCATCGCGCACGATATTTCGCTGCTGGACAGGTTCGCTGCGCTGCTTGAAATCGTTTGGCCGGACACCAGGCGTCTGAAACCGCGTGAGGTCGTCGCTGAATTCGCACGGCATCTTTACGATGAACTTGACTTGATGCGTGAAGCCGCCAACTGTTCTCAGTTGCGCCGCAATTTCAGGGATTCGGTGCTTTTGTTGGTGCCCGAAGTCTATTGGGAAGCGTGCACGCCGACTGTCATGGTCATGGAACGCATGCGCGGCGTTCCGGTCAGCCAGAAAGATAAATTGATCGAAGCGGGCATCGATCTTTCGGCGCTGTCAGGCGCGGGCGTCGAAATATTCTTCACCCAGGTTTTCCGCGACGGTTTCTTTCATGCCGACATGCACCCGGGCAATGTCTTTGTCGCGGTTGACGGGCCGCACCGTGGCAAATACATCGCGCTGGATTTCGGCATCGTCGGCACGTTGACCGATGAAGACAAGAATTATCTCGCGCAGAATCTCCTCGCCTTTTTCCGGCGCGATTACAAGCGGGTTGCCGAGACGCATATTGAGGCGGGCTGGGCACCGCCGGATACGCGCGTTGACGAATTCGCGTCGGCGATCCGCACGGCGTGCGAGCCGGTATTTGACCGGCCGCTTCACGAGATTTCGTTCGGACGCCTGTTGTTGCGGCTGTTCCGGACTTCGCAGCGTTTTAACATCGAAATTCAGCCGCAGCTAATCATGCTGCAAAAGACATTGCTGAATATCGAGGGACTGGGGCGCGAGCTTGACCCCGGCCTCAATCTCTGGAAAACCGCCCAGCCGTTTCTCGAACGCTGGACGAGGGAACAGGTCGGATGGAAAACGCTCGTCCAGACAATCCGGCGGGAAGCGCCTTTTTGGTCGAGAACGCTTCCGCAGATTCCGCGTCTGCTCCACCGGTCGCTGTCGCGCGAAAATGCCGCGAAACCGCCTGCCGCGCCGCGCGGACAGACGGCGCTGCTGGCGTTGATCGCTTTTTTGCTGGCGGCTCTTCTGTTGTCCGCCCATTTTTGATCCGGCAAATTCCGGTGCGCGCGGGAAAAACAAAAGAAGCGTGTCCTTGAGTAATTTTAGTGAAAAGTTAGCGAAAAGCATTCATGCCTTTCGCTAACTTTTACTTTTCTGACACGCGCCGTGCTCCGGATGGAGCGTCCCGGTTGCACGGGGAACAAAAACGTATTCCGAGAATATCTCTGTCCCATCGAAAGTCAGTCAGCTTATTTTGAGGGAGTTCATTACTTCGCCATTCACGAGGGCGCTGGCTACCATATCATACGCACCCGTCCAGCTGTTCAATGTGTCGCTTGCCGGGCCATGTGAGCGGCGCCTGTCTCCGTTCGTACTGAGCCTGTCGAAGCATGAGCGGGTAAAAGAGACACTCTCAGCAAATTCAGAGTCTGGAGACGATGTCAAAAGTTTTTTAGAATAAAAATGACTTAAGGACGTTATTTTTACCTCCAGTTCTGTTTTTTGCCGTTCGTGCCGGGCGTGTTAAAACCCCATCTGCACTGAGTCCGCCAAACCATTAGTCGTGCCAATCTCCGTCCGCGCTGAACCTGCTGAACCCTCGACGGCGCGTGTTTTCGTTCGTGCTGATTTTGCGGGAACACATGGGCAACGTCTATCTCCGTTCGTACTGAGCCTGTCGAAGTATGAACGGACGCTCTGTCTTTCCGGAGATATTCATCGTAAAACTAACTCCGGTTTGAAACCCCGCCCTGAAGGGCTGTCGCTAATTTCTTGCTGAACAAAAAATGCCTTAAGGACGTTGTTTTTAATATGGGCGCGTAAGCGAACAAACAACAGGCGATCAGGCAGGGCGCCAGCAAACGATTTCGAAGAAGAGAAAGGAGCAAGGGAAGGCATCATAAGGAGGGTATTTTCGTCAGGAATAAGGCGGATTTTCTTCGAAATCATGACGGGAGTTCAGCAGTACCGTTGCTATTTCAGGCAGGAGGATCACTTTTTTCTGTATGACGGCCTCTGGAATGTCTGGGAATACAGGGGGCTAATGAAGAAATCAGGAATAATTTTGATTTTTAATAGAATAAAACATACGTTCTTAAGCGATTTTGTTGGATTTAGTCGTTCGTTAAAAACAATTACATGTTCAGAAATATGGGCATAAATAACGTTCTTTAAGAGCTTTTGATGAATTAGATGAGAAAGAGGCTATAAGACGTTTATCTCTGTTTCGTGCCAGAACACATCGACAGCGCCTATCTCCGTTCGTGCTGAGCCTGTCGAAGTATGAACAGGCGCTCCGGGGCGTAAATGAGCTTTCCAGTCCTGACTCTTTCTTCGAATGGTTTTCCAATCCTTACCCTTCGACACGCTTCCTTCGTCAAGCTCAGGACAGGTGGGGCGAACGGATTGGGAAACCTGCTTTCGACAAACCGCCTTCCTGCCAGTAGAAATCGTGCCAGCACATAACGGA
>JAITGN010000126.1 GCA_031280565.1 Accumulibacter sp.
GCGCCGTCACTTCCAGAACAAAATACTCAAGCAACTTTCGCTGGATACTTTTCTTTAATTTACAGTGAGTTATCGCCATGTTCTAGATTAACATCATCGCTAATCTAGGACAGCTCCAATCGAAATATCGGCAGGCGGTCATCGTGTGATCCATTCCACCAGCGCGTCCATCGCCGGGCCGCCCGCGCCCGATTTCGGGTCGTTTATCATAAAAACGATGATCCAGCGCCTGCCACGGCTGTCCAGGGCGTAACCGGCGATGCTGCGCGCGCCCTTGAGCGACCCCGTTTTCAAGTGCGCCCGCCCGTAGGTGGACAGACCGCCCAAACGCTTGCGCAACGTGCCGTCCACCCCTGCCAACGGCAGCGATGAGATCAGCTCGGGCATGAAAGGACTTTTCCAGGCGTCTTGCAGAATTTGCCGAAGTTCGTTGGCGGAAATCCTTCCATCGCGCGACAGCCCCGACCCGTTATCGAGAACGAGCGTGGGAAGCGCGAACTTTTTCCGCTCCAGCCATCTCCAGACCGCCCGCGCCGCGCCCTCGACCGTGGCGGGCGAGCCGGAAAGCGCCAGAAAAACCTGGCGCGCCATCACATTGTTGCTGTATTTGTTGATATCCCGAATGATTTCGGAAAGCGGCGGTGATTTATGGACGGCGATTTTTTGCGCGACAGGCGGCGTGACGCCCGCCCGCGCCGCGCCCTGCCACGTTCCGCCAAGCTCGCGCCAGAGCGCCCGGAAAAGGCGCTCGAACTGTTCGTCCGCAGGCCACGGCGAAAGATGCAACAGCTTGTCGTTGCAGTTTGCCGGATAATCCCCCGCCAGCCTGACCATGCCGCCGGCGATGTCGACATTGAATTTTTCGCGCCAGTCTCCGCATGCGCCATTGACGAGTTTCAACTGGTTGTCGATTCGCAGATTGTGAAAAGGCGTTTCAACGAATATTTCGACGTATTGCTTCTCAATGTCGGGATGCAGCGTCAGGCTCAGGCTTTGAAAATTGACGAGCAACGCGTTCGGGCCCACGTTGTAGGGACGAAACGGCTCATTGTCGAATACGCCCGGATTGTGGGCGGGGAGCGAATACGCGCTGCGGTCAAGCACGAGATTGCCGCGAATATCCTTGAGACCCCGCGAACGGAGCTGGCGAAGCAGCAGCCAGAACTGCTCAAGCGCCAACCGCGGGTCGCCGCTGCCGCGAAAATAGAGATTTCCTTCCAGAACGCCGTCGAGAACGGGCGCGTCGGAAAATACAGCGGTTTTCCACGTGAAAGCGGGGCCGAGCAGCTCAAGCGCCGCGTAAGAGGTGAGCAGTTTCATCACGGACGCCGGATTCATCGCCTGGTCTGCGTTGTGCGAAACCAGCGGCGTTTCTTTGTCGACGCCCTGAACGACGATAGAAACATTCTCCTGTGCGATGCCCGCCGTTTTCAAGGCTTCGGCAACGGTGTCGGGCAGGGGCGCTCCCGTTCCGGCGGCGCGAAGGCAAAATGAGGTCGTTAAAAAGAACAGCGCCAACCGCATGAAGCGCGAGAAGAGTGTTTTTCTGAAAAAGCGAAATTGCGCCATAAAATCCTTATCCCGATTATTCCGAAGCGCCCATATGGCTAATATGGCTATCCAGCGCCTTGATCGCTCCATGCGGCCCGCCCGGCGCACGGCGCGCGCATCTTTCTGTCATTTTAATGAGATCATTCCCCCGGAAAATCCCGAAAGGGGATGTTCGCGGCCTCCAAAAAATCGCTATGCCTTTTAATCACAGGAGACGCTGTTATGTTTCAATCTACGCATGGAAGGGATTACGCCTCTCCCACACAGGATTATCCCTCTGAAGGGACTGGTTTCCAACCGGAGGAAGTTTTTGATGAGCGACAGGTACGACACCGAACAGTCGCAAACCAGGCGCTGAAATCAAAAAAATGATCGCGGATATTGATCAGCCTGCCCCCGATAAAAGTCACATGGCATTTATTTGTTGCCGGGGCGTCTCTATTTGGCGCATCCATCAAATTTGCCGGACTCTTTCCGTGCGTTTGACAATTTTCAAAAAAAAGAAAGGGCGAAAGCCTCCTTTTTTTACCCATAGAATCATTTATTTGGGCTAAAGTGGAAATATAATGCGAATGCCGATCGCCGGATCAATACAGAATTCCCTGGAGAGGAAATGACCAGTCATGGCATGAGACTCAAAACGAAAATCGTCCTGCTGATACTTCTCGTCGTTTCGGTGCTGGCGGGAGCCGCGTTCTTTTGGGCTGTGGAAACCCGGCAATCCCGGCTCCACGAGCGTAAGGAGATCGCGAGCCTGCTTATCGAAAGCATGTATGCCGCCATGACGACCTACCAGGCGCGCGTCGAGGTCGGTGAACTGACGCGGGAGCAGGCGCAAAACGCCATGATCGAGTTGTTCAGACAGATTCGCCACAACAACGGCAGGAATACCCTGACCGTGTATTCGCTCAGCACGGATGGTTTTGCTGTCTACCACCCGGTAAACGAATATATTGGCCAGGATCTGCGCGATAAATTCAAGGATATTCAGGGAAACTCCATTGTCGGCGCCATTCTCGGCGCCGCCCGCGATAACCCGGCGGGCGCTTACGTCACCAGCAAGCTGCCCCCGTCCAGCGACGCGCAATCCGGTGAACAGATCAATTACACACGGCTTTTCAGGCCATGGTACTGGGTTGTCGGGACGCGCATACACACCGGTGATATTGAAAAAGACTTTCGTTATCACCTGATCTATGCATGCAGCGCGGCGGCCGCGTTCGGCGCTTTGCTTCTGTTGCTCGGTTTCATGATTTCGGGCAGCACAATCCGCCAGATCGGCAGCGACCCTGTCGAGGCCATCGATTTGCTTTCACGCGTCGCGTCAGGCGATTTGACCGACGATATTCCTTCGGAATCAAAAGAAAGCCTGCTGGCGCTAATCCGCGTGACGGTCACCTCACTACGGAAGCTGCTGGATGAGTTTGGGCGCAGCGCGGCGGTTCTAGCCCGCGTGGCCAGATACATCAACACGGTTTCGCGCGAAATTTCCGTCGTCAACGAACGGCAGTCCAGCGTCGCTTCATCGACAACAGCGACCGTGGAAAAAATAATGGTCAATGCCAACCATGTTTCCGACAGTATCCGCGATATCCAGAAAAACACACTGGCATCAATCAAGCTTACGGACGACAATTCGGGCCTGATTCAGGCGGCCAATCGGGAAATCGATCAGATCACCTCCAGCGTGCAACAGACGTCGACCCGAATTCGCGACCTGGGCGAATCCGCGACCCAGATCGGGCGGTTCGTCGATATCATCAAGGACATCGCGGATCAGACCGGTATGCTTGCCCTGAACGCCTCCATTGAGGCCGCGCGCGCAGGAGAGCAGGGACGCGGCTTTGCCGTCGTCGCTGGCGAGGTCCGAAAACTTTCGGATCGCGCGGCGCAGACATCCAACGAAATCGAAAAAAAGATCAATGGCATCAAAACCGGTTCAGGAGAAATTCTTGAAACCATCAATGCGACCCTGCCCCAACTCCTGACAGGAACACAGGTGGCGCAGATCGCCTTCGAAACCTTGATCAAGGTCAGGGAAAACACGCAGGCGACGCTTGAGCATATGCTCTTGATCGCCGATTCGGCGCGCGAACAAAACCTCGCCGGCGACAGTGTGAGCCATCAGCTCGGAGAAATTGCCATGCTGGTCAGCGAAACCGGTTCCGTGATGAAAAACGCCAATGAGACCGCCGAGGAGCTTGAGAAGCTGTCTTCCGAACTCAATGCCCTGCTCGGAAGATTCCGCCGCTAAACGCGGATTATCGGAGCTGCCCCCCCTGAAACGGCCGCGGACGAATCAGCGCAGAAATCCGGATTTCCGGAAAGTTTCCCCGATCTGGATCGCCATTTGCCGATAGCCCTTGGCATTCGGATGAATCTGATCGGCGCGAAGCGTTGCGTTGGAAAGCACTTCCGAGAACACCTTGTCGATCAGCCAAAGATTTTCCTCCTTGGCCAGTTCGGCGTAAATCGGTGAATCCGACAGATTCATGGTCAACGCGCCGATAAGGGACAACTCGGGAATGGCGACGATCGCGATCGGCACATTGGCGTCATAACGACGGAAACGCTTGACGATGGCGCGCAGATTTTCCTTGACCGTTTTTGGAGGGCGC
This sequence comes from Accumulibacter sp., assembly GCA_031280565.1. GTDB lineage: Bacteria > Pseudomonadota > Gammaproteobacteria > Burkholderiales > Rhodocyclaceae > Propionivibrio. Next base: position 4,170 of record JAITGN010000126.1, read on the forward strand.
CGGTTTAAAAAATCGTTTCCTCCGAGTTCGAGAATGACAAGTTCCGGTTTATACATTTCCATCAGAGATGGAATGCGCGGAAGCGCTGTTTCGGTCGTATCGCCCGAAACACCGGCGTTGATGACGTTCCAGCCAGTCTGTCCGGCCAGCAGGCTCGGCCAGTCCTGGCCGCGATCCGCGCCCAGTCCGTAGGTGACGCTGTCGCCAAACGCGATCACGGTTGCCCCGGACGACAACGGCGCCGGAGCTTTACGGCGAGCGCACGCGCCTGCCAAGCCGACGATTGTCAAGAATTGCAGAAAAACGCGACGCTGCATAGGAATCCCGAAAAAAAGCAGACGATGGAGAATACACATCTCGCGCGGCTTGCGCAATTGAACGCTATTGTCATTCCCCCGCTGAAAACACAGCGCGAATAAACGTCCGCTCAACGACTGGATTTATCCGGCCGAGGTTTGACCCGGCTTGCCGCCAGTTTCGCGCGCTTTCGCGCTTCTTCCACATCAGCCCCGACCGCTATGGCAACGCCCATGCGGCGTTTTATAAAGCTCTCGGGCTTGCCAAACAAGCGCAAATCCGCGCCGGGAACCGCAAGCGCATCCGCCACGCCGTCAAACACGATCCCTTCCGCCGCGACTCCGCCGTAAATCACCGCCGAAGCGCCGGGCGCGCGCAGCGAAACGTCAACGGGCAGCCCAAGGATCGCGCGGGCGTGAAGCTCGAATTCCGACAAACGCTGTGAAGCGAGTGTCACCAGCCCGGTATCGTGCGGGCGCGGACTGACTTCTGAAAACCAGACCTGATCGCCCTTGACGAAAAGTTCGACACCGAACAGGCCGAGTCCGCCAAGATCTCCGGTAATCGCACCAGCAATCGCCCGCGTTTTTTCCAAGGCGGGACCGCTCATTGCCTGCGGCTGCCACGATTCGACATAATCGCCGTCGCACTGCACATGCCCTACCGGTTCGCAAAAAAAAGTTTCCGTCTCGCCGCTTTCGCCAATGGCCCGTACGGTTAACTGAGTGATTTCATAATCGAAATGAATAAAGCCCTCGACGATGACGCGCCCGCGGTTCACGCGCCCGCCCTGCATTGCATACTCCCAGGCGCGCTCTACATCTTCCGGGCCGCGCAATACCGATTGTCCCTTTCCGGACGACGACATTGTCGGTTTGACGAGGCAGGGATAACCGATGCCGCCGTCAATCGCGGCACGCAATTCTTCCCGCGAACCAGCAAAAGCGTACGGTGAGACTGGCAATCCAAGTTTTTCCGCCGCCAGACGGCGAATGCCTTCGCGATCCATTGTCAGCCGCGTCGCACGCGCTGTCGGAATGATCCTGGCAAGAGCCTCTTCTTCGATTTCCTGGAGCGTTCCGGTTGCTATCGCCTCGATTTCGGGCACGATGATATGCGGTTTTTCCTTTTCAATGAGCGCGCGCAAGGCGGGGCCATCTGTCATCGTCACGACATGCGCGCGATGCGCCGCCTGCATTCCCGGAGCGTTCGCGTAACGGTCGACGGCAATCGTCTCAACGCCAAGGCGCTGCAAGGCGATGATGACCTCCTTGCCCAGCTCGCCCGCGCCGAGCAGCATGACACGTACCGCTGACGGGCTTAACGGTGTTCCGAAAACGACCGGATATGAGTGGTGCAAAGCTGTCATTCGTTCTGTCTTTATCCTGAAAATATCAAGCCTCTGCATTTTACCAGCAGACGAAACCGGCCGGGAGCGACGCAATAAAACTCCCACGTTCCGCGCGTGATTCGTCTGCCTGTGTTTTCGGGATCTGTTTTCACCGTCATCTATATTTTTCACGGATTCCAGACAGCTTGCCGATATAATTCCGTTGATGAAATCCAGACCCCCTCCCTATTCCATAGGGCTTCTTTCTGTATGGCAGCGTCTTTCCGGCCAGATGCCGCCCCTGCCCGTCGATCCATGCGGCATTCCGGTAATGGCATCCCGCGTCGATACGCTTTCCGGCCCCTCCGCGTTCGGAAAAGCCCTGCTCGAAGGCATCGCGGCGGCACGGCGGCGCATTTTCATCTCGGCGCTCTATCTGGAAAACGACGAAGCCGGCCGGGAAATTCTCGACGCGATCCACGCGGCCAAGGACGCCCGTCCTGAACTTGAAACCGTCCTGTTCGTCGACTGGCACCGCGCCCAGCGCGGCCTGATCGGCAAGGGACATTCGCAAGGCAACATCGCCCTGTACAAGGCCAAGGCGCGGGAAACCGGCCGCGAGATTCCGATTTATGGTGTCCCCGTCCAGAAAAGCGAACTCATGGGCGTTCTGCACCTCAAAGGAATGGTTATCGACGACGACGTGTTTTACAGCGGCGCAAGTATCAATAACGTGTATCTGCAGTGGAAAGGAAATTACCGGCTCGACCGCTACCACCGCATTCACAGCCCAAAGCTCGCCGACAGTATGACGCGCCTGATGAGCGACGTTCTTCGCGGAAATCCCGCTGTGTGCCCTGTCGACGCGCCCAAGACGCCCGCGACAGTGGAGCTTCGGGGGAAAATCACCGGATTCCGCCGCCTTCTTGGCGCGGCGCGTTACCAGTTCAAGCGGGAGGGCCTGACCCCGGGGCACGTTTATATCACGCCCCTGCTCGGCATTGGGGCACGCCGCAACGAACTCAACGCGGCTATTGTTCGCCTGATTCGCCAAGCGGAACGACGCTTGCTCCTTTTTACCCCTTATTTCAATCTTCCCGGGCCGATACTTCGGGAAGTCGCGCGGAAAATCCGGGCGGGATGTCATGTTGTTATCGTCATCGGCGACAAATCGGCCAATGATTTTTACATTCCTCCGGATCAGCCTTTCAAGGCGATCGGCGCGATTCCCTATTTGTACGAGGCCAATCTGCGCCGTTTCTGCGAAACCCATCAGTCCGCCATGGATCGCGGACAGCTCGACGTGCTTTTATGGCGTCACGACGCGAATACTTTTCATGTCAAGGGACTGCTTGTCGATGAGAACTATCTTTTGCTCACAGGCCATAACCTCAATCCCCGCGCCTGGCGTCTCGACCTGGAAAACGGTCTTCTGATCCACGATCCGCAAAAACTGCTCGCGGCGCAGAATCAGGCCGAATTCAGAAGAATCACGGAACACGCGAAACGCCTTTCCCGCTATAACGAAATTGAAACGGTCGACGCGTATCCGCCGCCTGTCCAGCGGCTTATCCGCCGAATCGCGCGTGTCCGGATCGACCGTTTGCTGAACCAGATTCTCTGAGCGCGCCTCGAATTCCGCATATTCCGCGCATGAGCCGTTCAACCGCGAAGCCGCTCAGGGGGCGCCCTCCGGCGGGCCGGCGTCACGGACGTACAGGCAGGCGGCGATCCCGGTTGCCAGCGCATCCGCCATGCGTGCCTGATATTCCGGGTCGCGCAACGCCGCTTCCTCGGCACGGTGTTTTATAACGCCCGCCTCGAACAGCGCGGCGGGCAGCGTTGTCCGGTAAAGGACGACCAGATTGTCGTAATAATGTACCGCGTTGTCCTCATCGGCATACGGTCTGGGTGTATTCGCCATTGAGCCGGTGTGATGCGTCGCCGCCCCGAATCCCATTCGCCGAAGCCGCGCGCCCATGGCGGAAGCGCAGCGCAGGCTGGTTTCCGGAGCGGGATTTTTCCTTGAAACGAACAGCGAAAATCCCGCATGCTGGTCGCTGTACGTTTGTTTTTCGCCATTCCACTCCCATTCTTCGAGCAAGTCAGGCTGCACCGAATCGTGGTGAATCGAAATGAAAAAATCCACCCCGGCGGCTTGCCGGGGACGCTCGTCGAGCCGTTCGATTTTTCCGTCGAAATTGATGAGGCGCGCGGTATGGCCCCGTTTCGGGTCACGCAGCGCCAAAGCCAGTTTTTCAGCCAGATTCCGGTTGAAATCGAATTCCTTGAATCCGCGGGCGCTGGTCGCGCCATACGCTTCAAGAGTGTGTCCGACATCAATAGCGACATCGGCCGCGGCGGCTGGCTGAATGAATGAAACCAACAAAACGAGCGGAACAAGTCTTTTCATGTTTCAATCCATGTCTGCGACCGGGCGGCAAACTTGCATTTCCTGTGGCTGAAAGTCGAAATCGTTCCGCGTGATTATCCCTCTCTGAAGGGGGAAGTTTCCAGCCGGAGGCGGTTTTTAATGAACGAATCATCGGCGGCGCATTTTCTACCGGAACCTGATACTCTTCGCTCCCCGCCATTTTTTAAGAAACGAATCGCCGGTTTTCGAAACGCCATGTCAAAACTTTTTTTGCCTTTCGCCGCCGCCTATTTTCTTTCCTACCATTTCAGGACGCTCAATACGGTTATCGGCCCGATCCTGCGCGAGGAACTTTCACTGAGCGCCTCGGATATCGGTCTATTGAGCAGCGCCTATTTTGTGACCTTCGGTGTGGCGCAACTGCCTCTCGGCATGCTGCTCGACCGCTTCGGCGCGCGGCGGGTCGAACCGGCGCTGCTTCTTGTTGCCGCGGCGGGCGCGGCCGTTTTCGCGCATGCGCATTCAGTCGGCGCGCTGGCGCTGGGCCGAGCGATGATCGGACTCGGCGTTTCTGCCTGCCTCATGGCGGCGCTCAAATTTTTTTCCGTCTGGTTTCCGCCTGAACGCCAGCCGTCGTTGACCGGCTGGATCATGTCGGCGGGCGCGCTTGGCGCGCTGGCGGCTTCGATGCCGCTCGATTTCGCATTGCGCTGGATGGATTGGCGCATGGTCTTTCTGGCGCTGGCGGCCGTTACATTGTGTGCCGCCGCCTTTCTCTTTTTTGCGCTTCCCGAACGGCCCGGCGTGGCCAGGCCCGAATCACTGAAAGCGCAGATCGATGGCATCCGCCGGATACTTTCCAGCGGGCCTTTCTGGCGCATCGCGCCAATCGGTTTCGCCCAGATCGGTGGTTTTATGTCTATCCAAAGCCTGTGGTCGAGCGCCTGGCTGATTCATGTCAACGGATATTCGCGCCCGGAGGCCGCGCGCCATATTGCGCTCATGAGCCTTTTCATGATGATTTCGTATTCGCTCATCGGCCTTCTTTCCGCGCGGCTGGCACGGCGGGGTATTGGCGCTTTTCATTTGCTGGCCGGAGGCATGGCGATGTCCATGCTGACATTGATATTCATCATCACGCGGGCAAGCGATATGCATTACTTGCTCTGGGGCGCCTTCGGCCTGTTTTCAAGCTGTGGAACGATGGTTTACCCGCTGGCGTCGGCCTGCTTTCCTTCCGGACTCTCGGGACGCGCCAACACAACCGTCAACCTCCTTTCCTTTGCGGGCGCGTTCGGCATGCAATGGGGCATGGGGTTGATCATCGACTTCCTTCAGGAAAGCGGCTATCCGGTCACACGCGCGTACCAGGGCGCGTTCATGGTGCTTTTCTGCATCCAGTTGCTCGCCTGGTTGTGGCTTGTCGCCGGGAAAATATCCCGCGACAACGCGGAAAGGTTTTAACCGGCCGCTGATTTGCTAGCATTAATAGTTTGGAGCGTCGCGGATGCTCTCCGGTTTTTTTCCAACATGTCCGGAACAGGAAGACTATGACTCCCATGCACCGATTCACCAAAAGCCTCTTCTGGCCGGAAACCGCCCCCTTCAGAGGTATTCTCGCGCAGAGAAGAAGCCTTGCTTTTTTCATGCGCCGCCGTCTTGCGGGGGTGGATTCAAACATGCTGCCAACGCGTTTTCCCCTGGCATGGTTGTTCGCGGCATTCGTTCTTGGAGGCGCGGGTTCAACGGCGTATGCCGCGCGCCCCATGATGACCGACGACGCGCGTATCGTCGACCCAAAATCCGCCCAGCTCGAAACCTGGGTGAATAAATACCGGAGCGATGTTGAATACTGGGCGCTGCCGGCCTTTAATTTCACCGGAAATCTGGAATTGACCCTGGGCGGAGCGCGAACCCGAGGCGATACCGGAATCCGGACCACCGATCAAACGTTTCAACTCAAAACCCTTTTCAACCCTCTGGAACCCAACAAATGGGCCTGGGGGCTGGTCGTCGGCAACACGCGCCATCCGGCCGCGCCGGCTGGCGCCAGCGTTTCTGATTTGTACGCCTACATTCCGGCCAGTTTTTCTTTTCGCGACGATCGTTTTGTTTTGCATGCCAATCTGGGCTGGCTGCGCGAAAAAACAACGCGCAGAAACCTGGCGACCTGGGGAATCGGATCGGAAGCGCGATTGAATGAACGCAGTTGGTTCATTGCGGAGACGTTTGGCCAGGAAAGGGAAAAACCTCTTTATCAGATCGGCTTTCGTCTCTGGCTGATTCCCGACCGTGTTCAGATCGATACAACCTACGGCAACCGCTTCGGCGGTGGCAGTGAAGAGCGTTGGTTTTCCATTGGACTGCGTTTGCTGTCCGCGCCATTTCTGCCATGACGCAAAAAACCGCCGGACAGGGAGACCAGCCAGCGCTTACCCGGCCTTCCCAAGAGCCATTTCGACCAGATTGACCCAATAGCGGATTCCTGCGCCGATGATGTCATCATTGAAATCGTAGTTTGGATTGTGCAGCGCGTAACCGCCCGGCCTGCCGCTGCCGAGCCATACATAGCACCCCGGTTTTCGTTCGAGCATGTAAGCAAAATCTTCCGCGCCTGTTGAAGGCCGCTCATTTTCCCGGACATTTTCAACGCCAGCGGCCTTTCTTGCGGCCTTGAGGCACAATTTTGCCTCGGCGGCGCTGTTGACCGTCGGCGGATAATGCCGCTCGAATTCGACGCCGATTTCCGCGCCAAACGCGGCCCCAATGCCATCGCAAAGCCGCTTGATCGCTTTTTCGACGGCATCCTGCGTATCCGGATTGAAAGTGCGCACCGTTCCGCACAGAAAAGCTTCGTCCGGAACGATATTCATCGCGCTGCCGCCGTGCATCCTGGTCACGCTGACAACTGCGGACTCCCACGGCGGAAGATTCCTCGAAACAACGGTTTGCAGCGCCAGAACCACATGGCTCGCGGCGACAAGCGTATCGACGCCCTGATGCGGCATCGCCGCATGGCAGCCGCGTCCTTTGACCATAATTTTCAGATGGCAATCGCTCGCCATGACCGGCCCGCTCAATACGGCGATCTGTCCCGCCGGAATCTCGGGCCAATTGTGCAGGCCGAAAACGGCTTCCATCGGAAAACGGCTGAACAACCCGTCTTCGATCATCGCCCTTGCGCCGCCTCCGCCCTCCTCAGCCGGCTGAAAAATGAAAAAGACATTCCCGTTGAAATCGGGCGCTTCCCGGCAGCACGTCAAAAATCTGGCCGCTCCAAGCAACATGGCGACATGACCGTCGTGGCCACACCCGTGTTTCAGTCCCGGATTTCTCGAACGGTAGGGCAAATCGCTCTTTTCTTCGAGCGGCAGCGCGTCCATATCCGCGCGCAAACCGATACCTCGGCCCGAATTTCCTCTCCGCAGTATGCCGACGACGCCGGTTTTCGCCAGTCCGCGATGCACTTCAAGGCCGCAGGATTCGAGTTCGCGCGCAATAACGCCGGATGTCCGCGTCTCTTCGAACGCGAGTTCGGGATGCGCGTGGATATCTCGCCGAAGGGCGACGATTTCCTGAAGAAAGGGAATTTCGATCGTTTTCATGATTTTTTCCGGAGCGCTTCGCACATGTCTGAACATTAATTAGCCTAGTTTACTCGCGCCAACTGGAAATGAAAGCCGCCTTCCGTTATTCTCGCGTCCATGCAGATCGTCATCATCAGCGGACTTTCCGGTTCGGGTAAATCCATCGCGCTCAACATGCTGGAGGACGACGCGTATTTTTGCGTTGACAATCTTCCTTCCCCACTCCTGCACGATCTTGCCGGCCTGCTTGAACAGCGGGGATATGAAAACATCGCCGCAGCCATCGACATTCGCGGCGGCGAAAGCATCGAACTTCTGCCGCAGCAGCTTGCCGCGCTCCGCTCGAAAAACATCGGACTGCAATTCATTTTTCTCGACGCGAAAACGGAAACCCTGATCAGGCGCTTTTCAGAAACGCGCAGGCGTCATCCGCTTTCCGGTGAAAAACGAACGCTGGTTGAAGCCATCGCGGAAGAGCGGCGGCGTCTTGGCCGGCTGGCCGAACTCGGCCACCATATCGACACCAGCGACTTGAAGCCGGACACTCTGCGCGACTGGATCCGCCGCTTCGTCGCTCCGGCGTCGGTTAAAAAACTGACGCTCCTGTTCGAATCCTTCGGTTTCAAAAACGGCGTCCCGCTTGACGCGGAACTCGTTTTCGATGTTCGTTGCCTGCCGAATCCCTACTATGAACCGGCGTTGCGTCCGCTGACAGGCCGCGATCAGGCCGTCGCCGATTTTCTTGAGGCGCTCCCCGAAGTCGTCCGGATGCGCGGCGATATTGCCCGCTTCATTGAAAACTGGCTGCCGGACTATGGCCGGGATAACCGGAATTATCTGACTGTCGGCATCGGCTGCACCGGAGGGCGTCACCGCTCTGTCTACCTCGCCGAATGGCTTGCCCGCCGCTTTCGCGACGAAGCGCGCGTCCTCGTGCGTCATCGGGAAATTCATTCCACGCTCGATTCCTGATGTCTTCCCTCTCGCCCGCTGAAAATAAAGCGCGCCGCGCAAAAAACGCCTGGAGAGCGGCGATCGTGTCGGCGCTTGCTCTTTTCCGGCCGGGAGACTGGCTTACCCTCCTGGCCGCGTCTGTTTTCTGTGTGCTTTCCTTTCCCCTTGCCTGGAACAGCGCCGCGGCGGAAAAAGCCGTTATCCGGCAAAACGGCCGGATTTTCGCCGAACTTAATCTGTCGCGCGACCGGAGGATCAATGTGCCTGGCCCGCTTGGAATCACGGCGATTCTCGTCGAAAAGAAGCGCGTGCGCGTCGTCTCTGATCCGGGAATGCATCAATACTGCGTCCGCCAGGGCTGGCTGGAACGCGCTGGCGAAATCGCCATCTGTGCGCCCAACGAAGTCAGCCTGCAGATCACCGGGCGCGAAGAGACCTATGACTCGCTCAGTTATTAGACTGAAAACCACGCCGGAAGATCACCGGATCGCCCGGCTTGCCGCCGCCGCGATCGCGCTGGCCCTGACTGATTCGGCGATTCCTTTGCCCCTGCCGGGAATTCGGCTGGGGCTTGCCAATAGTGTCACGCTGGTTGCTCTCGCGCGTTATGGATGGACGGCGGCGGCTTGGGTTACGGGACTTCGCGTTGTCGCGTGCGGGCTGTTGCTCGGCCATTTTTTATCGCCCGCTTTTTTCATGAGTCTCGCGGGCGCTTTATGCAGCCTGTGCGCTCTTGCTTTATCCATCCGGCTTTCCAGGCGCTGCTTCGGCCCGCTCACCTGGAGTCTTTTCGCGGCGTTCGCTCATATCGCGGGACAGTTGTCGCTGGCGCGTCTGTGGCTGATACCGGACAACGGCCTGTTTTATCTCGTACCGCTTTTCGCCGCCGCCGCGCTGGTTTCTGGAACCGTCAATGGCCTGATTGCCGCGCGTCTGCTCAATGAACCCAAACCCGCTTGCGCCCTGGAGACGCGAAATGCATAAAACGGTCTGTCTTGCGCTGACGGGTGCTTCCGGCATGATTTACGGTTTCCGCCTGCTCGGTTGCCTGCTTGAATCCGGATGCCACGTCCGGCTTGTCTATTCGGAAGTTGCTTCGGCCGTCGCGCGGCAGGAAATGGGCATCGCGCTTCCCGCGCGTCCGGAGGACGCCCGGGAAATCTTCAGGCACCATTTCCCGGCTCATCGCGGCAAGCTCGATATTTACGGAAACGACGACTGGAACGCGCCAATGGCCAGCGGCTCAAACCCGCCCGGCGCGATGGTTGTTTGTCCCTGCACGATGGGCACGCTCGCTTCGATCGCTCACGGCCTTGCCGGAAACCTGATCGAACGTGCCGCCGACGTCGCGCTCAAAGAACGCCGGACGCTGATTCTTGCGCCGCGCGAAACGCCTCTTTCGGCGATTCATCTCGAAAACATGCTGTGTCTCGCGCGGTCGGGCGCTATCATCCTGCCTCTTGCTCCGGGCTTTTATCACCGCCCGGAAAGCGTTTCCGGTCTCGTGGATTTCATCGTCGCCCGTATCCTCGACCAGCTTCAGCCCGGTCTCGCGCATTCCCTCGTAAAGCGCTGGGGCGAAACGCCCGGCTGATGCCCCGCCGTCCCGCGAACCTTGTTCCTCAGAACGTATCCAGCGTGAATTTCACGATCAACACGCATGCCACAGCGAGAAAAACCTTGCGGACAAAACCGCTTCCGTGTTGAAAGGCGAGGCGCGTCCCCGCGACCGCGCCAAGAATATTGAAACACGCCATCGTTATCGCGGCATCCAGCAAAAAGAACCCATTCGGGATAAAATAGCCGGCCGCGGCGAGATTCGTCGCCATATTGACGATCTTGGCCGCTGCCGAGGCATGAAGAAAATCAAACCCGAAAACGCGGATGAACAGGAAAATCAGAAAACTCCCCGTGCCGGGGCCGAAAAAACCGTCGTAAAAACCAATGACGCTGCCGAGCGCAAGCGCGTACACGAGTTCGCGCCGCCCTGCCGGACGCGGTTTATGATTGGCGCCGAAGTCCTTGCGCCAGAAGGTATAGGCCGCCGACGCAACCAACAGAACAAGAATCAGCGGCCGCAGAAGATCGCGCGGCAGCCACGCGACGGCCATCGCGCCGAAATAGGAGCACACAAATGCCGCTGCCGCGGCGGGCAGCGTCGCCCGCCAGGGGATTTTGACCCGGCGCGCATAACGCCATGCGGCGCTCGATGTTCCGGACAGACTGGCGAATTTGTTCGTTCCGAAAAGCGTCGCCGGAAGTTCCTCCGGCAGTGCGGTAAAAAGGGCTGGCACATTGATCAGGCCGCCGCCGCCGACCAGCGAATCGACGAACCCCGCGAAAAACGAGCATCCCGCCAGAACAAGCAAAAGAGAAAAAGCAGTCGTCATGCGCGAACGGCCCTGGGTTTCAATCCGTCACGGAAGGCTGGACGCGGAGAGGACATCCGGCAATGCGCGCCAGGAACTAACGCCGCCTTCCGCCGCGAAGATATGAATTGATAAAGTTGCGAACGAGCGGAATCAACAGGGATTTGAGCAATCCGCCCCAGAAAGTCTTTTTACGCTCGGCTTCCCTGCGATCTTCCCTTTCCTGGATTGCACGGCGCTTTTCCTCCTCTTTCTTCAAACGCGCCTCTTCTTTTTCCCTTGCAGCGCGTTCTTTGTTCGATTCGACATTTTGCAGCTTCTCAAAAGCGGATTCCCTCTCGCGCCGCTCCCCGTAATAGCGAAACAACGGGGAATTTTTCACCCTGTCCACGCGCGCCGCCGCGTCCAGCGGGCCGATCCGGCTTTGCGGCGGCACAATGAACGCGCGTTCCACAGGCATCGGCATCCCCCGTTCGTCCAGAAAGGAGACCAGCGCCTCGCCGATTTCCAGCTCCACGATCGCCTTTTCGACATCGACGCCCGGATTGGCGCGGAACGTCTCGGCCGCTGTTTTGACCGCTTTTTGTTCTCTGGGCGTAAAAGCGCGCAGCGCATGCTGGACGCGATTGCCAAGCTGCCTCAAAACCGTATCCGGAATATCGGAAGGCGACTGCGAAACGAAATAAACGCCAACTCCTTTGGAACGTATAAGTCGAACTACCTGCTCGACCTTTTCAAGAAGGGCGCGGGGCGCGTCGTTGAACAAAAGATGCGCCTCGTCAAAGAAAAAAACCAGTTTCGGTTTTTCGAGATCACCGACTTCCGGCAGAACGTCGAACAGGCGGCTCATGAGCCACACCAGAAACACGGCATAGACTTTCGGCGATTTTACCAGCCTGTCTGCCGCCAGAATATTGACAACGCCTTTTTCGTCTTCCGTCTGGATGAGGTCATCGATATTCAAGGAAGGCTCGCCGAAAAACGCCGCCGCGCCCTCGTGCTCCAGGCCAAGAATCGCGCGCTGAATCGCGCCGACGCTGGCCATGGAAATCGCGCCATACGAAGCAGCATAGCGCGAAGCATTGTTGCCCGCGTATTCCAGCAGACGGCGCAGATCCTTGATGTCCAGCAACTCCAGGGATTCATCCCGCGCAATAGCAAAAACCAGCGTCAACACGCCCGTTTGCGTATCGTTGAGTCCCAAAAGGCGCGACAGAAGCAACGGCCCCATATCGGCCACCGTCGCCCGGACGGGAATGCCCGCTTCTCCAAAGACATCCCAGAATCGCGTTGGAAACGCGCGAAAAAGGAATCCTTTTTCCTCCAGCCCCCATTCCCTGACGCGCCGCGTCACGCTTGCCGCGCCCCCGCCCGGCGCAGCGATGCCGGAAAGATCGCCCTTGATATCCGCGGCAAACACCGGCACGCCCATCGCGCTGAACGTTTCGGCCATGGTTTGCAGCGTCACCGTTTTGCCCGTTCCCGTCGCACCTGCCACAAGGCCATGACGGTTGGCCATCCGGGCAACGAGCCGCAGCTCTTTTTCGCCCGCGATTGCCATCAAAGGATAATTTTCTTTACTGAGCATAAGCGATTTCCTCGATTTTTCGGCATTGTATCCGTATCCGGGGCAGAGGCGAATTTCCTTCTCCGGCTATCCAGCGCTATTTTCACGATCCTTCTAAAAACAAACGCCCTTGAAGCTGTTTCCCTGGCTTCCTGTGAAAAACTGCTAAAAAACGCTATAAATTTTCAAATTATTAAACATGCCATTCGTCCAATGATCTATTTTAATGAATAAAATGGCTTGAAAACGTCTATTATATTTTATCGACACCCTGTATTTTTCGACAAAATCACTTTGGCATGCTTGTTTTTCAGCGGTTCTGGAAGCCGTCATGAGCCAATTCAATGCGCCTGGAACGGCTACAAACCCCTCTGCCAAACCTGCTTCCCGCACTACGTGATGCCGCCGCATTTTTCGGCTTTCCACGACTTCGTTTTCGCGCGTTTTCCGCCAGTGATCGACGGGAAAAATGACAACCGCGAACTTTGTCTTGCCCCGCGCGGCGAGGCCAAATCGATTTACGAGACCCAACTCGGCAGCTTGTGGTGCATCGTGGCAGCCCGGAAGCGCATGATCAGGATCATTATGAGCGCCGAAGAGCAGGCCGTCGAAATGCTGGGAAGCGTCAAGGCCGAACTCGACGCCAATCCGCGCCTGCGGATGGATTTTCTGGAGGCGTGCGGCGAAGGCCGCGTCTGGAAACTGACGACCATCGTCGCGGCCAACGATGTCGAGCTATGCATCGGCGGCACAGGCAAGAAAATCCGGGACATGAAGCACGGCCCCTGCCACCCCGGCCTCGTTTTCCTTGACAGTCTTGAGAACGATGACAACGTCCGCGACGAGACCCCGTGCGATAAAGTGGAACAGTATGTTTTGTCCATCGCGCCGGGCTTCGCGGAACGATCCGGCGGCATGGACGTATTCAGGACAAGGCCGCTTTCCAATCTCCGGTGGATTCGTGGCCATCCATCGTTTCAATTTTTATCGTTCTCGAGCGATTTTTAGTCTGAATAATTCATAAAATGCTTTGAGAACGTTATGTATTATCTGAAATTCATCGTAAAACTAACTCCGGTTTGAAACCCCGCCCTTCAGGGCGGTGTGGAGGTTGGAACCCCGGCCTGAAGGCCGGGGTTTCGACCGTAGCCATTGGGGAGGGGATGCAAACCCCTTCC
>JAITGN010000128.1 GCA_031280565.1 Accumulibacter sp.
GGAAGGGGTTTGCATCCCCTCCCCAATGGCTACGGTCGAAACCCCGGCCTTCAGGCCGGGGTTCCAACCTCCACACCGCCCTGAAGGGCGGGGTTTCAAACCGGAGTTAGTTTTACGATAAACTCAGAGCGGGCGGAATGAACGGATGGCCGTGATACAGCCGTCAGCCTTTAGTAGGAGAATATTTTTATTGCCGGGCGAGTCAAGAATGACGTTCTCTAGCGATTTTTATTTTCCGGCAGATTCTCCGGCAGAACATCGAAGATGAAATAGAGCGGATTTTGAAACGCATGTTTTATACTTGGGCGCGCGCGTGTGGCGGAAATGCCGGCGCGTTTTTGAGAATTTAAAATGAGAACGGAAATACGCTTCGTTGAAGGAAATGCGAATACCATGTTTGGCGGGTATGCCGTGTTGCTTTGCCGCGCGGTTTTTGTCTTTTTCCTGTTTGCCGCGCCGGGCTATTCCGCCGACCTGTTGCGGGTGTATCGCGAGGCGCTTGTCAACGATCCGCAGTACGCGGCGGCGCGGGCTGCCGCCGAAGCGGGCCGCGAGAAACTTCCCCAGGGGCTGGCGGGTTTGCTTCCAACGATCGGTGTCAGCGGTTCGATGTCGTCGAACGATAATGATTACCGCGTCGATCGCGGCGCGCGAATAAACAAGGCGTTCGATGCGTATGCGTATACCGTCACGCTGAGCCAGCCGCTGTTCCGGTGGCAAAATCTTGTTCAATACAGTCAAGCGAAACTGCAGGTGGCCCACTCCGAGGCGACATTTGCGCAGGCTTCGCAGGATTTGATCCTGCGTGTGGCGCGGACGTATTTTGATGTGCTCAATGCCCAGGAAAATCTAAAAGCTCTTCGCGCCAGCAAGGAGGCTATCGCGCATCAGCTTGAACAGGCCCAAAAAAGTTTCGCGGCGGGCCTCGTGACGGCGACCGACCCGCAAGAGGCGCAGTCCCGTTTCGATTTGGCGCTTGCCCAGGAGATTGCCGCTGAAACCGAACTCGCCGTCCGGCGTTACGCGCTTTGGGCGCTGGTTGGCAAGGAGATGGGGGAACTCAACCGTCTCAAGACAGACGCCGTCCTGAATCCGCCGCAACCCGCAGTCATGGATTCCTGGGTGGAAGCCGCCAGAGCGGACAGTTTTCTTGTGCAGGCACAGCAGGCGGCGTATGAGGCGGCCGCCAAGGAGGTCGAGCGCGTTCGCGCGGCGCATTATCCGACGCTTGATATTGTCGGCAATTATGGCCGCGCGCGGACGCAGGCCGGCATCGCGGCGACGAATCTTCTTCAATCGGAAATCAGCAATATCGGGGTTCAGATCACTGTTCCGATTTTTCAGGGGGGGTATGTCAATTCGAAAACGCGCGAAGCTATCGCCGTCCGCGCCGCGGCGGGCGCCATGCTGGAGAGCGCGCGCAGATCGGCGGAACTCGAGGCGCGCCGGTCTTTTCTCGGGGCGCTGAACGGAATCGCGCAGGCCCGGGCACTTCAGGCGGCGTTGCGTTCAAGCGTTCGCGCTCTGGAATCGAACCGGCTCGCTTATGATATTGGCGTGCGAATCAATATCGATGTGCTCAACGCCGAAAACCAGGCATATGTGACCCGGCGCGATCTCAACAAGGCCAGTTTCGATGCCCTTCTGGCGTTGCTTCAGCTCAAGGCCTCCGTCGGCGCGCTTGGCGAGACGGATCTGGAGCAGATCAACCGGCTTTTCGAAGCGCCGTGATTTCCCGGATCAGTCCGAGTGTTTTTTCCGTCGCGCCGCGATATTTCCGGCTGAAAAGAAGCGCCGATTCGCGCATGGTGTTCAGGGTTTTTTCGTCGTTCAGCAGACGTTCGCACTGACGGATTGCGTCGAACGCGTCGACGACCCTCAGGGCCGCGCCGCTGGCAATCGAATCTTCCGTGGCGCGCGCGAAGTTGAACGTGTGCGGGCCGGCCAAAGCAGGACAGCGGCAGACGGCTGCCTCGATCAGATTCTGTCCGCCGAAGGGCAGGAGCGTGCCGCCGATCAGGGCAAGATCGGCGACAGTGTAGTACGCGGGCATTTCGCCCATGCTGTCGCCCAGCCAGACCCGCGTTTCCGCGCCGGGGATTTTGTCCGCGCTGCGGCGCAGGAAAGGCAGCCCGCGCGCCCTGATTTGCGCGGCGACTTCGTCGAAACGCTGCGGGTGACGCGGAACGAGAAGCAGCAGCGCGTTGCCGCCGCTTTGTGCGAAGGCGTCGAGAATCAGGATTTCTTCGCCTTCGCGCGTGCTTGCCGCGAGCCAGACCGGGCGCGACCCAAGATCGCCGCGCCATTTTTTGCCCAGCGCCTGTTTTTCGGGCGAGGGGGCGACATCGAATTTCAGGTTGCCGCAAATTTCAATCCGGCGAGCGCCAAGTTCAGCAAAACGCCGCGCATCCGCGTCTGTTTGCGCCGCGATAGCGTCAAGCGCGGCGACCGTTGGCCGGATCAGCGGCAAGAAACGTTTATAACCGGCATGCGAACGCTCGGACAGCCTGGCGTTGACAAGCAGCATGGGAATGGCGCGCCGCCGCGCCGCCGCGATCAGGTTTGGCCAGATTTCGGTTTCCATCACTACGCCGCAGATCGGCCGGAAACGCGAAAGAAAACGGCGGCCCGCTCCGGGAAGGTCGTAGGGCAAGTAGGCCTGTATCAGGCGTTTTCCGAAGCGGGCGGTGAAATCCTTTCCGGCCTCTCTTCCGGTCGGCGTCATGTGCGTCATGAGGATGGAATGTTCCGGAAATTCGTCGAGCAGAGTGCGGATCAGAGGTTCGGCCGCGCGTGTTTCACCGACGGAAACAGCGTGCAGCCAGAACAGCTTTGCGGGAGAAGGAACGTCGTCGGAGTAAAAGCCATAACGCTCGCCCGCGCGGCGCAGGTAGGCCGGTTGTTTTCTGGAACGCCAGATCAGGCGCAGCCAGATCAAGGGCTGAATGAAGTAGAAAAGCAGGGAATACGCCAGCCGCGTCATGGGCGGCTTTCAAACAAGGCCTGCCCGGCGACGGTCAAAACTTCGGCGACGGCGGGCGCTTGCCCAGGCGCGCCGAGATTCCGGTGAAATCCGGCGCCGTAAATACCCGTTAACGCTGGATCGGATGCAAGGTAGAGCGCGAGGGAGGGCGTGCGCAACGCCGTTGCCAGATGAATCAGCCCGGTATCAACGCCGATGGCGATTCGCGCTTTTTTGATTAGGCTCGCCAATTCATGAAGCTGAAGCGGCGGCGCGACGATCGCTTCCGGAAGCTGCCGCGCGATGCGTTCGGCGCGCGCTCGTTCTTCGGGTGTGCCTGATGGCAAAACGGGTGTCAGTTTTTCCCTGTCGAAAAGCGCCTGTGCAAGCGAGACCCAGTTGGCTTCGTCCCAGAGTTTCGCGTTCCGGCTACTGGCGGTAAATAGCAGGCAGAAGGGTGTGTCTGTCATCCAGTCGAAATCGCGGCCCGGCGCATTGATCCCGTAATCGGGCAACGAGCCGATCGCGTAGCCGAAAGCGGCGGAGGCGAGCCAGCGGTTGCGCTCGACGGCATGCATAGTGGACGGAATGACAAAAATTTCATCGTAAAAGCGGGCAGCGAACGGTTCGCGCGCCGCTTCCCTTGCGTAGCCGTAGCGATGCCCGCGGGCGATACGCGCGATAAGCGCGCTTTTTATCAATCCTTGCGTGTCGAGTACTGCGTCATAGTAGCGCAATTTGATCCGCTTTCTGAACGCGCCGATTTCCCGCCACGTTGAACTCTGGAAAAGCGTTTTTCGCCACCGGCGCACGGCGACGGGGATGATGTCGGCGACGTCCGGATGCAGGCGTGGGATGTCGGTAAAGCTTTCTTCGACGCACCAGTCGATCGCGGCGCCGGGAAAAGCGCGGCGCAAGTCGCTGACGATAGGCAGATTATGAATCACGTCGCCCAGCGACGAAGTTTTGATCAGCAGGATGCGCATCAGCGAATCACGATAGCGGGTAAAATACATGGACAGGAATGAACGGAATATTATAGAGGAGGGCGCGCGCCGCTTTCACAATTGCGCGCCTTCGTCGTTTCCATCCACGGGAGGCTTTTTATGATTCTGGTTACCGGCGGCGCGGGATTCATCGGCGCGAATTTCATCCTTGACTGGCTTGCCGGAAACGATGAACCCGTTCTGAATGTCGATAAACTGACCTATGCGGGGAATCCTGAAAATCTGGCCGCGTTGCCGGGCGATCCGCGTTACGCTTTCGCGCTGTGCGACATTGGAGACCGGCGGGGAATTGATGCCCTGCTGTCGCGCCATCGTCCGCGCGCGATCGTCAATTTCGCGGCGGAGAGCCATGTCGACCGCTCGATCCACGCGCCCGGCGATTTTATTCAGACCAACGTGGTTGGCACGTTCAATCTTCTGGAAAGCGTTCGCGTTTATTTTTCAGCGATGGGACCCGGCGAAAAAGCGGCTTTTCGTTTTCTGCACGTTTCGACAGACGAAGTCTATGGCTCGCTTGATAAAGGCGAGCCCGCGTTCGCGGAGACGCGCGGATATGCGCCAAACAGCCCGTATTCGGCTTCGAAGGCGGCGTCCGACCATCTGGCGCGCGCTTGTTTCCATACCTACGGTATTCCTGTCCTGACGACAAACTGCTCGAACAATTACGGCCCCCGCCAGTTTCCCGAAAAACTGATTCCGTTGATGATCGTTAATGCGCTTGCCGGAAAAAATCTCCCCGTCTATGGAGACGGGCAACAGATACGCGACTGGTTGTATGTGAGCGATCACTGCGCTGCCGTGCGGCGTGTGCTTGAGGCAGGGCGGCCCGGAGAAACCTATAATATCGGCGGCTGGAACGAATGGGCGAATCTTGATATCGTGCATGCCGTCTGCGGTTTGCTTGATGAAATGAAACCGCGTCCGGACGGACTTTCGTATCGAGGACAAATCGTCCATGTCGCCGATCGGCCGGGCCATGACCGGCGTTACGCCGTCGATGCGCGTAAAATCGAAAGCGAACTCGGGTGGCGTCCCGCCGAAACCTTTTCGACCGGCCTGGAAAAAACGGTTCGATGGTATCTCGATCATCCGGAATGGGCCGCTCGTGTACAGTCCGGCGCGTATCGGGACTGGATTGAGAAAAATTACGGCGCTCGAAACGAATGAAAATCCTGCTTTTCGGAAAAAATGGACAGCTTGGCTGGGAATTGCAACGAAGCCTCGCTCCGCTCGGGGAGCTTGTCGCGCTCGACCGGCATGGTGAGGGCGGGCTGTGCGGCGATTTGACCGACAGATTCGGATTGATCAACACGATCACGCAAGTGAAGCCGGACGTGATTGTCAATGCGGCGGCCTATACCGCTGTGGATAAAGCGGAATCCGAAAAGGTGCTGGCGGAAAAGGTCAATGCTGAAGCGCCCCGCATAATGGCTACGACAGCGGAGCGTCTCGGCGCGTGGCT
This sequence comes from Accumulibacter sp., assembly GCA_031280565.1. Taxonomy (GTDB): domain Bacteria; phylum Pseudomonadota; class Gammaproteobacteria; order Burkholderiales; family Rhodocyclaceae; genus Propionivibrio. The sequence goes on from JAITGN010000128.1 coordinate 5,432, forward strand.
CATCCACTACTCGACAGATTATGTTTTCGACGGCGGCGGTGATGTCCCGTGGGTGGAAACAGACCCGACCGGGCCGCTGAATGTCTACGGGGCGACAAAGCTCGCGGGTGAGCAGATGGTCGTTTCGCGGTGCGCGCGGCACCTCGTTTTTCGCACAAGCTGGGTTTATGCGGCCCGGGGGGAAAATTTCGCGAAGGCCATTTTGCGTCTCGCGCAGCAACGCGACGCGCTTCGCGTGATTTCAGACCAGATCGGCGCGCCGACCGGCGCGGAATTGATTGCCGATGTGACGGCTCACGCTCTTCGGACGATACGTGCCTGCCCCGGACTGGCCGGTGTATATCATTTGGCCGCGTCGGGGGAGGCGAGCTGGCATGCGTATGCCCGCTTCGTGATCGATTACGCGCGCAGCAAAGGAAAAACTTTCTCCGTGAAAACCGGGGCGATTGAGGCGATTCAGGCAAGCGCCTACGCGCCGTCATCGACATCGGCAAAACGTCCTGCCAATTCGCGACTTGATACGCGGAAACTGCGAACGGAGTTCGACTTGAAACTTCCTGATTGGCGCTTGGGCGTCGAACGAATGCTTTCGGAGATTCTCAATGAGATCAGGTGAGGCGCGGCCGCGAAAGGGCATCATCCTGGCCGGAGGTTCCGGCACGCGGCTTTATCCGACGACACAGGTTGTTTCCAAACAGCTTTTGCCAATTTTTGACAAGCCTATGGTCTATTATCCGCTGAGCGTTCTGTTGCACGCGCGGATTCGGGATATCCTCGTGATTTCGACGCCGCAGGATACACCGCGCTTTGAGCAGCTGCTCGGGTCGGGCGATCGCTGGGGAATCCATTTGCGCTATGCCGTCCAGCCTTCGCCTGGCGGCCTTGCCCAGGCTTTTTTGATTGGAGAATCGTTCATCGGCGGGGAGCCGTCCGCGCTTGTGCTTGGCGACAACATTTTTTACGGCCACGATTTCGCGAGCCTCCTTTGTGATGCGGCCCAGCAAACCGATGGCGCGACGGTTTTTGCGTATGCCGTCAATGATCCGGAGCGCTACGGCGTAGTCGAATTCGATGCGCGCCGGCGCGCGATCAGTCTCGAAGAAAAACCGGCCGCGCCGAAATCGCGTTATGCCGTCACGGGACTTTATTTTTACGATAATCAGGTCGTCGATCTGGTGAAAACCATTTCTCCCTCGGCGCGCGGCGAACTGGAAATCACCGACCTCAACCGGCTTTATCTGCACAAGGGTCAGCTCCTGGTCAAGATGCTTGGCAGAGGGTATGCGTGGCTTGATACCGGAACTCATGAATCGATGCTTGAAGCCAGCCAGTTCATTCAGACGATAGAGAAACGCCAGGGGATGAAGGTGGCCTGTCCCGAGGAAATCGCCTGGCGCAACGGCTGGATCAATGACGCGCAGCTCGAAAAAATCGCCTGTTCGCTGGCCAAGTCCGGCTACGGGATGTACCTGAAAAGTTTGTTGAACGATAGAGTGTCCGCCACATGAACATTACCTCGCTGTCTATCCCCGATGTTTTGCTGATCGAACCGAAAGTTTTTGGCGACGATAGGGGGTTTTTCTACGAAAGTTTCAATGAGCGCGCTTTTGAAGCGGCGACTGGAATCAATATTCGCTTCGTTCAGGACAACCACTCCCGAAGCGTGAAAAATGTCCTGCGCGGTTTGCATTGCCAGCTTGAGCCGAAATCGCAGGGAAAGATGGTGCGTGTTGTGCTTGGCGAGGTTTTTGATGTCGTGGTTGATATCCGGAAGGATTCGCCGACTTTCGGGCGCTGGGCCGGCGAACGGCTTTCCGCGGACAACAAGCGGCAATTGTGGATACCGGCCGGATTCGCGCACGGCTTTCTCGTACTGAGCGATACGGCGGAATTCCTTTACAAGACAACCGAATATTATGCTCCCGAATTCGAACGCGGCATTCGCTGGGACGATCCGGATATCGGGATTGACTGGCCGTTGTCAGGCGCGCCGTGCCTGTCGAGCAAGGATTCCGGGGCGCGGACGCTGCGCGAGTTTCTGGAGGACGAGTCCCGTCCATGAAGGCGCGGGAATTTGCCGGGAATTCTTCCGTTCGCTTTGGCACGAGCGGACTGCGCGGGCTGGCGGCGGAATTGAGCGACGCTGTGTGTTTCGCCTATGTGAGCGCTTTCCTGCGGATGCTCGGCACGTCGTCGGGAGACGAGGTGGCGCTGGGCATGGATTTGCGCCCGAGCAGTCCGGGAATCGCGTCTGCCTGCGCGGCGGCGATCCACCATCACGGCGCGCGGATCGATTTTTGCGGGCGTTTATCAACGCCAGCTTTGGCGTTTTATTCGGCCCGGAAACGGATTCCGGCGGTGATGGTGACAGGGAGCCATATCCCGTTCGACCGCAATGGAATCAAGTTTTACCGGGCTGAAGGGGAAATTTCCAAAGAGGATGAAGCCGCTATCGGCGAAACGGAAATCGCCGTGCCGGAAGCGCTTGCGCCCGTTTGTCTGGGAAGCCCGAATCCCGATGCCGCCACGGTTTACATCGAACGTTATCTTTCTTTTTTTCCGCAAGATGCATTGAGCGGAATGAAAATCGGCTTTTACCAGCATTCCAGCGTCGCGCGGGAGGCGCTGACGGAAATTCTTGAGCGGCTTGGCGCCACGGTAACACCGCTTGGGCGAACTGATGCGTTTGTCCCCGTCGATACCGAAGCGGTTAGTCCGGACGACATTGCGCGCGCCAGAGGCTGGGCCAGGGAAGGCGGGTTCGACGCGTTGATTTCGACGGATGGCGATGCGGACCGTCCCCTGATTGCTGACCAGCATGGAAACTGGCTGCGGGGTGATGTTGTCGGCATTCTATGCGCTTCGTTCTTCAGGGCGGATGCTGTCGTGACAACGGTCAATTGCACTACGGCCCTGGAAAAATGCGGCCGTTTTCCATGCGTGCGCCGGACCCGGATAGGTTCGCCTTATGTGATCGAAGGGATCAAATCCTGCCTGGAGGAAGGCTACAGACGCGTCGTTGGTTTCGAACCCAATGGCGGGTTCATGCTGGGGTCGGATATCGAACGGGACGGCTGTTTCATGGGCGCGTTGTTGACGCGCGACGCGGTGCTTCCGATTCTCTGCGCGCTGGCGATGGCCAGGTCGTCAGGCGCCGGACTGCCGGAATGCCTTGAACGCTTGCCGCCCCGCTTCACCGCGAGCGGACGTCTTGCCGCCTGTCCCGTCGAAAAAAGCGGCGTCGTGTTGAGCCGCCTCAAAACACATCAGGGCGCGGTGGAAAACCTGTTCGGAAAAATAGGCGGACGTCCGCTCCACCAGAACGAAACGGATGGCCTGCGGATTTCGTTTGAGAATGGCGAAATCATCCATCTGCGCCCTTCCGGGAACGCGCCCGAATTCCGGATTTATGCGGAGGCAGCCAGTCAGGCGCGCGCGGATATGCTTGTCCGCGCCGCGCTGGCGGCGGTCGAGGAAAACCTTTCCTGATTCCGCGGCGCGTTGTGAAGGATTTCGCGCCTGCTGGAGCCGAAATCCAAAAGCTCCGGCGCGAAGCGTCTCAAGGGTGAAAGCGCCACGAACGTTATGCCGCGCCTTGTAATATGCGGGATACGAAATTGACAAACGCCCGGAAAATCAAATACCATGTTCAGCCCCGGCAAGTAGCAGCGTTATAAACGCGATCAAATAAAAATAAAGCGGATTCCCCTGACTTTGGTTTCCCGATTTCGTGGGTCAAGGGAGTGTTTAACCGGTCTGGGTCATTTTGCACCCACCTATAACCGTTTGTCGCACGGCGGTTTCGCGATGACAACAGTGAAGGAGAGTGTGGCCATGCTGTCAGCGGATGTACTCAAGCGAATGATGCCGCGCCGAAGGAGCGGTGTTTTGTATGTGTTCCAGTATCTTGCCGTGATGGGCTTGTTGTTCGTTTGCGGTTTTGTCCTTTTCCCGCTGAATGTGCCATCGTCCACCGTCCCGGAAGACACGTGTCCGCGGATCGCTGCCCTGCCGGACACGACGCGCGATGAAGCTGATGCGCTTTCCCCGCAAATGAAAACAGCATTGACCTACGTAGCCCGTCGCTATCGCGTCTCCGGGCAGGCGTTGTTGCCGCTCTTCGAGCTGGCGCAGACCGTCAGTGGCGAGAGTAATATCGACCCCCTGCTGGTTATCGCTGTCATCGGCATCGAGTCGAGGTTCAACCCTTTTGCGGAAAGCCCGATGGGGGCGCAGGGGCTGATGCAGATCATCCCGCGTTTTCACATGGACAAGCTGCCTGCCGACGCCGGTGAAAATCCGTTTCTTGATCCGGAGATCAATGTCCGGGTCGGCGTGAGGATTCTGGAAGAGTCGATCAAGAGGCGCGGAGGGCTTGTCCCAGGGCTGCAATATTACGCGGGATCATCCGATACTTCCGCGAGTTATGCGAATCGCGTTCTTGCTGAAAAACAGCGTCTGGAACAGATCATCGCGCGTGCCGAAACCGCCGTCACCAAGCCGGAAAGTCTGGACAGGGAAGCGCCGATTTAGACGGTTTTGTCCTGTTTGCGTTCTTTGGTTTCTCTTATGACGCCCTCTGTAGAGATTGAAAGAAGGCGGTATCTTGTCATTTTTTTAGAAAAATACAGAAAGTAAGAAGGTGATACTCGCGTTTTCAAGCGATTTTACGTTTTTTAAGGCCCTGTTCTATCGAAAGAGTGCTTGTGAAAGAACAGATAAACAAACGTCCTCAAGATGTTTTTCGTTTATATTACGAAAAAATCGCTCGAAAACGCTGTCTCACAGAGCGGAATTTTGTGGAGCGCCTTGCCGCTCATGCCAGTGCATTTAGAGCGTTTTCGATTCAAATAGTGGCATGTGGCCGGGAGAGGACGGCCTCCGCCTTTCCGATCTATTCACCCTGTTCCGTCCTGAGCTTGTCGAAGGAAGCCTGTCGAAGGGTAAGGATTGGAAAGGCCAGGAATGTCTTTACCTTGAACAACCCCTGATTCAAGAGGCATTGGGAAGACCTCGGAGTGTCCGTTCATACTTCGACAGGCTCAGTACGAACGGAAATAGATGTCGTCAATGTGTTCCGGCAAAATCACTACGAACGGGAACAAATGTCGTCGATGTGTCCCGGAAAAATCACCACGAGCGGCGGTGAAAGGAAACAGCGCCACTTCATCACCTGCGGGATTTTGCGGTCATTTGAATCGAAAATGCTCTAGTGTTCTGTCCAATACAGATATAGACAAGAAGTAAACCTTGTGATGTGCGTTAAATATAGGAACTGAGGCAAATCTTTCATGGAAAAGCTCCTGAGATGTGCCGCATTTTGTTTAGGACAGAACACTAGTCAATCCATAAGGCGCGGGCGGTCTGCGCCGAGAGCGCCCCTTCCCCGCGCCGAGCCACGAGGGAGGGGGATTCCAGAAGGGCCGCGGCCGCTGTCAGTCGCTTTCGGAATCGGTCGTCTTGTGCTGCGCGGCCAGTTGTTGTTGCGTATTGGCGGGCACCGGCGCGTAATGTGAGAAAAACATGACAAAAGTTCCTTTTCCTCCGGTCAGCGATTTGAGCCGTCCCTGATAACCGTCGAGTTCGGAAAGAGGGACTTTCCCATTGACCGCGACCATTTCATTGCCGCGCGGTTGTGTTCCGGTGACCTGTCCGCGTTTCCCGGACAAATCGCCCGCGATATCGCCGACGGAATGTTCGGGCACGGCGATCTCGATTTCAACGATAGGCTCAAGGATGATCGGCGAGGCGGCGTGAATGGCCGCGATAGCTGCTTTTCTGCCGGCGGTAAAAAAAGCGATGTCCTTACTGTCGACGGGGTGGGATTTTCCGTCGGAAACGATGACGCGAATATCCTGTACCGGAAATCCGGCGACAACGCCGTCGGTGAGCGCCTGGCGGACGCCTTTTTCGACGGACGCCATGAAAACGCCGGGAATCGCGCCGCCTTTGACCTCATCGACGAATTCAAAACCCGCGCCGCGCGCCAAGGGTTCGACGCGCAGCATGACTTCGCCGAATTGACCCGCGCCGCCGCTTTGTTTCTTGTGGCGGCAATGCCCCGGCGCGTTTGCGGTAATCGTTTCGCGGTAGTCGATTTGCGGCGGCTTGGTGGCGAGCTCAATCTTGTATTGCTGCGCCATTCGCGAAAGCTTGGCGCGAAGATGCATTTCGCCAAGACCGCGAATGACAGTCTCATTCGTCGTGGCATGCCGCTCGACCTTGAAGCAGGGATCCTCGATTTCCAGTTTGTGCAAAACGTCGAACAGGCGCTGCTCGTCTGCCTTTTTCTTTGTCTCGACGGCTAGACCCTGCATGGGCTGGGGAAATTCCAGCGGATGCAGGTAAATGTGATCTTCGTCGTGCGAGTCGTGCAAGACAGAGTCGAATTCGATTTCGTCGACCTTGGCAATGCCGCCTATGTCGCCTGGATACAACGCATCGACTTCGGAATGCTCTTTGCCGAACAGCCGGAAAAGATGGTTGACCTTGAATGGACGTTTCGCGCTTCCGACGTAAAGCTGGGCGTCTTTCCTGAGTGTGCCCTGATAGACCCTGAAGATGCCCAGTTTCCCGATGAAAGGATCACTGACGATTTTGAATACGTGGGCCAGAACATGTTTATCCGGGTCAGGAAGCGCGCGGAATTCGGTGGCATTGGGCGGCTCACCTTTGAAAAAGGGCGGCGGATTGCTTTCGGAAGGATCCGGGGCGAGCCGCCCAAGCACATCAAGCAATTGGGGAATGCCCGCGCCCGTTTTGGCGGAAACGAACAGAATCGGAATCAGGTGGCCCGCGCGCAGCGCTTTCTCGAAAGGTGCGTGGAGTTCGTCGGGAGTGGGCTCCTCGCCTTCGTCGAGATAACGCGCCAGAAGATTTTCGTCTTCTTCAATGATCTGGTCTATCAATGCGCGATGGGATTCTGTAACGGATTCGAAATCGCTTTCGCCATCGCTGTGACGCAAGAGATCGATGACTTCGTGACCGTGGCTGACGGGCAGATCAAGAAGCATGCACTCGCGGCCGAACCGTTCCTGGATGGTGGCGACCAGCTTGGGCAGATCAATGTTTTCGGCGTCAATCTTGTTGATGACGATCATTCTGCAAAGATTGCGCGCGCTTGCGCGGCGCATCATGCGTTCCGCCGACAGCTCGATTCCCGTTTGCGCGTTGACAACGATCATGACAGTGTCGACTGCGGCCAGCGCGCCGACTGATTGTCCGGCGAATTCGGGGTAGCCGGGCGCGTCGATGATGTTGATGCGCGCCCCTTGCCATGTCAGGTGGACGATTGAGGAATAAATCGAATGTCCGAGTTCTTTCTCTTGCGGATCAAAGTCGCAGATGGTGTTGCCTTTTTCGACCCATCCGCGATTCTGGATTGTTCCAGTCGCGGCGAGCAGCGCCTCGACGAGCGTTGTTTTTCCGGCGGCGCCATGACCTACGAAAGCGACGGTGCGGAGATTGCTACTAGGATTCTGATTCATGTTTTATTTTCCTCGCCGTATGTCGAAAAAATGCCTGTTTTCAGGCGGAAACAGAAATATGCGTATACCCGGTCGCGGCGATGATGAGCGTCGCCGGATGCCCAATTCTACCCTTTATCACAGCAAGAAATTAGCGACAGCCCTTCAGACCGGGGTTCCAACCTCCGCACCGCCCTGAAGGGCGGGGTTTCAAACCGGAGTTGGTTTTACGATGAACGAAAAGCGAAAAGCCGGTTCGCGTGTTCCCCTGCGTTTCGGGCACGAAAAAGCCGGACTGACAGAAATATATAGGGATATATGACCAAAAACGGTAGCTCAGTATTGACTTTGTGGGTGCGCAGGCACAGAATCCCGAAACTGCTCTTTGTAGTCCGCCCAATTTGGGATTTTCTTTTTTACACGTTGTCTAGCCGGAGGGAATAGCAATGGGAAACACTGAGAAGGACATTGCCACCTTGCTTGAAAAACGCAAGAGCGCAATGCTTGGCGGTGGTCAGAAGCGCATTGACGACCAACATAACAAAGGTAAGAAAACCGCCCGCGAACGTATCGATTATCTCCTGGATAAAGGTTCGTTCCATGAGTTCGGAACATATGCCACGCACAGTCTGACCACCTTTGGTCTCGACAAGCAGCGTTTTGTCGGCGATGGCGTGGTGACCGGATTCGGCAAGATCGACGGCCGTCCAGTTGCGCTTTTTTCGCAGGACTTCACCGTTATGGGCGGTTCGTTCTCCGAAGTCCAGTCACAAAAAATCAGCCGCATCGCCGACAAGGCGCTTGAAGCGGGTATTCCCCTGATCGGCATCGGCGATTCGGGCGGCGCGCGTATCCAGGAAGGTGTCCGCAGTCTGGCCGCGTACGGCGAGATTTTCGTTCGCAACGTCATGTGTTCCGGTGTCATCCCGCAGATCCAGATCATCCTTGGGCCATGCGCCGGCGGCGCGGTTTATTCGCCCGCGCTGATGGACTTCATCATCATGGCGGGAACGAGCTACATGTTCCTGACGGGGCCGCAGGTCATCAAGACCGTGACGGGCGAAGAAGTCACGACGGAAGACCTGGGCGGCGCCGCCGTTCATACGGGAACCAGCGGTGTGGCGCACCTTGCGGCCGACACCGAAGAAGATGGTCTCGACATGATCAAGACGCTGTTGAGCTATCTGCCGCAGAACAATAACGAAGAACCCGCGCCGATCCAGACGAGCGATTCGATCGAACGTCAGGAAAAATCGCTGGATACGCTGATTCCGGACGATCCGAATTCGCCGTACGACATCCGTGACGCGATCAGCGCGGTCTTCGACACCGGCAGCTTCTTTGAAGTCCAGCCCGACTTCGCGGCTAACGCCGTCGTCGGTTTCGCGCGGATGGATGGACGCGCGGTCGCCATTATCGCCAATCAGCCCGCCTTCATGGGCGGCGCGCTCGACATCAATTCGAGCGACAAGATCGCGCGCCATGTCCGTATCGCGGATGCTTTCAATATCCCGATCGTCACCTTCGTCGATTGCCCGGGCTTCCTGCCGGGTACCGGACAGGAATACGGCGGTGTTATCCGTCACGGCGCGAAGATTCTGTACGCCTACTGCGAAGCCACGGTTCCGATGGTTGCGATCGTGACGCGCAAAGCCATGGGCGGCGCCTATCTTGCGATGAATTCACGTCAGATGCGTTCCGACCTGACGTTCTCCTGGCCGTCCGGTCAGATCGCCGTTATGGGCGCGGAAGGCGCGGTCAACATCCTGTACATGAAGGATATCAAGGAAGCGGCGGATCCCAAGGCGCGCAAGGCCGAGATCATCGAGTCGTATCGTCAGGAATTCCTCAATCCATACCGCGCGGCCGATGTCGGTCAGATCGACGAAATCATCGTTCCGCACGAAACGCGTCCGCGCCTTGCCCGCGCGCTGGAAGTTCTGCGTACCAAGATCACCCAGAATCCGCCGCGCAAGCATGGATTGATGCCGGTTTAATAGGGGAGTGGTTTTTTTGTTCAACTTTTACAGCGAGGGAAGTTAATGCACACAGAATATTTTGCCTGGGGTCTGAAAATGACCGTCATTGGCATGGGCTTGGTCTTCTGCATGCTGGGTGTGCTGTGGGCTCTGCTTACAGTCATCTTGGCGCTCGACAAGCCGGATGAGGAGGAGGAAGAAGCTCCTGCCGCATCCGAGGCGTCGGAAGAAGAAGCCGCGCCGGCCAGCCAGTCGGCAAGTGCCGGTCTGCCAGCGGATCTGGTCTCCGCGATAGCGATTGCCGTGACCAAACACGCGGCGGCATTGCAGGGAGGGGGCGCCTCCATCGTTCGTACCACGTGGTCAGGCCAACAAAGCAATTGGGTTGCCGCTGGCCGTTCCCGTCAAACTAATACTTGGACTCCGAGAGGAAAATAATGCGTCGTTATACTTTGAATGTTAACAGCACCGAGTTTGTGGTCGATGTTCAGGAAACCAATGCCGGCCAGTACGAAGTTTCGGTGGGTGGTCAAGCCTATACAGTAAGTTTGGCCGGTGAACAATCCGTTGCCGCGGCTGCGCCTGCTGCTGCCCCGGCGGCCGTAGCTGCGGCCCCCGCTGCTGCTGCTCCAGCGGCCGCGCCTGCTGCCGCTCCGGCGCGCAAACCTGCGCCTGCCGCCGGCGGCGGCAAGGGCGCCGTCAAGGTTCCGATGCCGGGCACCATCCTTGAAGTCAACGTCAAGGCCGGTGACAAGGTCACGCGCGGTCAACAGGTTGCCATCCTCGACGCGATGAAGATGAAGAATCCCATCAAATCGACGCGCGACGGCGTTGTTGCCGCGGTTCACGTCGCGGCAGGTCAGACCGTTGCGCACGGCGAGGTGATTGTAAGCTTCAAGGAGGACTAACATGGTCGATCAAGAAACGCTTGCCCTGCTATTGCGTGGGCTAGGCGCAATCACGTGGCAGTCATGCGTGATGCTGCTCGTGTCGTTCGCTCTGTTCTATCTGGCGATCGTCAAGGACTATGAACCGCTGCTCCTCCTGCCGATCGGGGCGGGTTGCATGCTGGCCAACCTCCCGCTTTCGCCGATGATGGACGACCACGGCATGCTCAAGATCCTCTACAACATGGGGGTTGAGAACGAGCTGTTTCCGCTCTTTATCTTCATCGGCATCGGCGCGCTGACGGACTTTGGCCCATTGCTTGAGAATCCGAAGTTCGTGTTGCTTGGTGCGGCTGGCCAGTTCGGCATCTTCCTGGTGTTGCTGGCGGCGCTTCTGCTGGGCTTCAACCAAAAAGAAGCGGTTTCGATTGGCATCATCGGCGCGATCGACGGCCCGACCTCAATCTACGTGAGCGGCTTGCTGGCGCCGCATATGCTGGGGCCAATCACCGTGGCCGCGTACAGCTATATGTCGTTGGTACCGATCATCATGCCGCCGTGCATCTATGCGATCACGACCAAGCATGAACGCACGATCCAGATGGAGTACAGCTCGCGGAAGATCAGCCGCTTCACGCGGATTTCCTTCCCGATTCTGGTTACCGTTGTGGTCGGCTCCTTCGTCCCGTTCGCGACGCCGCTGATCGGCACGCTGATGCTCGGAAACCTGATGAAGGAATCCGGTGCGGTTGAGCGTCTTTGCAATGCGTCTTCGAACGAAATCGCCAACACCGTGACCCTGTTCCTTGGTCTGGCGATCGGTTCGACGATGGGCGGAGAAAAGTTCATCAAGATGGATACCCTGTTCATCCTGGGTCTCGGTCTGGGCGCTTTTGTTCTCGACTGTCTGACGGGCGTGACCTTCGCGAAGATTCTGAACGTCATCACAGGCGGCAAGGTCAACCCGATCATCGGCGCGGCGGGTATCAGCGCTTTCCCGATGGCGGCGCGCGTTTGTCAGCGTGTAGCGCAGGAAGAGGATTTCGAAAACTTCCTGCTGATGCACGCGATGGGCGCCAACGCGGCGGGTCAGGTTGCCAGCGTGGTTGCCGGTGGTGTCGTGCTTGCCCTGATGGGTACGGCTTGACATTCCAGCGTTGTCATGAAAAAGCCCGCTTTGGCGGGCTTTTTCTTTTTTGACGTTCGGGAATCCGTTTTAGAGACTGGCGCGCGTTAACGCTTGCCAGGACAGGTGCGTATGTTTCGACCGATACCCTGCATATACAGAAAATGGCTCACGTCGGGCAGTCGCGGCAAGCAAGGCGACTTTCGCGCATCGCCACGCGGGAAGATTCGTTCGCATCCGGAAACGGATGACGGTAAAAATCGAAAACTGGCGCGCCTCTTTCAAGGAAGAAAACGCAACGAGGCCGTGAGAGGGTTCAGGTGATCAACAGGCCAAACGCGACGAGAACACACCCGAGGAAGATGTAAAAACGCCGCGCGCCATCCCGTCCAAGGAGACTTACAAAAAGCCGCGCGCGATAATTTTCCATAAACCAGTCGAAATCGCACCAAGCGCACACAATGGCGAAAACGCCAATAGTTCCTGCCAATGCCCCCATGCGCCACCCCCCTTCAGTCATGACATCGTATACATCGGACGGTTCAGCTTTATTACACCGCTCACAAACACTGTTTTTTACGGTCTCGACGAACCGCCGGAGCGCCCCATTCTACTCCTGCCCTTGCAGAGTAGCTGAAACTTACCCCCCTCTCTTGCTGTCAATATGAAGCATCGTTTTTTCGATCTCCCGTGCCGCGCACACTGTAACAACTCCGTATCTGGCGCGTCAAACGGGTTTACGCTCTTTTTGGCGCTATCTCGCTGAAACTGCTCCCAGGCCGGTCGCTCATCGGTTTGCAGGATGTCCGCGATATTGGTCTTTAGAGTGTTTTCGATTCGAATAGCGGCATGTGCCCGTCTCTCCCTTCTCCCATAAGTGAACAAGGGGAGAAGGAATTAGCCTTCTCCTATGTGTGAGATGTCTTGGGCGTTTTGAAGGAAACTTGTCGGAGAATGCCTTTCCAGTCCGTTCGCCCGTCCAGTTTGGTTTTTCAATCCGTTCGCCCTGCTCCGTCCTGAGCCTGTCGAAGGAAGGTTGTCGAAGGGTAAGGATTGGAAAACGATTCGAAGAAAGAATCAGGGTTGGAAAGAGTACTTACGGCCTGGAGCGTCCGTTCATACTTCGACAAGCTCAGCACGAACGGAAATAGATGTCGTCAACGTGTTCCGGCGAAATCAACACGAACGGGGATAGAGGGTGTCTAATTCGGCAGATTCGGCGCGGACAGGTCTCTAACACGCTCACCCCGAATGGCAAAAACAGGGCAGAAAGTAAAACAACGTTCTCAAGCCATTTTTAATTTCTGAATATATCAAAGAAGCTCTTTCCAATCTATTCACCCTGCTCCATCCTGAGCTTGTCGAAGGATACTAATTAAAATAACGTTCTTTAATTTCTTTGGGTTTTCGGAAACTTCTTTTCCAATCCATTCATCCCCCGTCTTGAAGCTGTCGAAGGAAATGTGTCAGAAGC
>JAITGN010000026.1 GCA_031280565.1 Accumulibacter sp.
CCGCGGGCAAGGTATCAACGGCTTCCGCCAGACCGGAAACATTCACGGGCAGATTATAAAGAACCCAATGTACCCAGACCATTTTCGGCGCCGCCGGATCAGGTGCGTCCGGATCGTCGACGATCAGCGCCAGGCTTTTCGCGCCGGAAGGGATGCCTTCCCACGACAGCGCCGGAGAAATATTGGCGCCTTCGCATGTAAATTTCGACGGAATTTTTCCGTCATTGATAAAAGCGTCCGAGCTTATCCGCATTTTCGTTTCTCCTTTCAAACTGTCCGCGCTATTTTCCGAATTCGGAATCCACCATCCAAGCGTAGCGAGACTATCATAATTTTCACGCTTTTCCGCTGGTCCCGTTCATGGCCTTCCACATTCATCCCGCCCTGCCCTGAGCCTGTCGAAAGGCAAGGACTGGAAAGGCCGGAGCGTCCGCTCATACTCCGACAGGCTCAGGACAAACAGAGATAGATGCCATCAACGTGTCCCGGCAAAATCAGCGCAAACGGAGACAGGCGTCGTTGATGGTTCGGCAGACTCAGCGCGGGCGGGGTTTCAAACCGGAGTTAGTTTTACGATGAAAAAATCTCCGAAAATATTCCATAATGATATAAGCGGAATCCTGATTAACTAATCAGAAACAATTCGTTCCCGCCACGCGAAGGGAGAAATGATAATCCCCGGATATCATAAATTGAGGAGACTGAAATGATTGCCTCTGCGAAAACAAACTATCGGGAAGAAGCGTCTTTCGACGAAACGCTCGCCGGACATCCGGATTTTCCGCGCCTTGTCGCACTCAAAATAGATGTGCAGCGGCGCGGGGTCAACTACACAGTCCGCGCTCAACACGCGGCCGATCCGGCAATTCATCAGCTTCGCAGCCCCTATATCTTCGGATCACGCGACGGAGAAATCAAAGTTCTGCCGGAATCCCTTTTGCTGCGCGATGGCACGACGATTCTTACCGATCCAACGCCATTGGAACAGGATCCGTACATTGTCGATTACATCGACGGCCAGTTTGTCCTCACCGATCACGGCAATGTCCTCGAAAGCGTGGATTTATGGCCGAAACCGGCGTATTACGATAAAACAACGGCTTCCGGCCTCCCTATGAGCCATATTGTCACAGCCCGGCCACAGCGGCTCAATGTATTCCAATCGAGTTTCTGTTACTTCTGGAGCGAGGATATGGGCTGCCGCTTCTGCGATATCGTCACGCACACAAAACAACAGCAAAAGGAACTCGGCGTGCCAAACCGCCTGCGTCCGGAAGATGTGCGGGAAACCATCGCCGAAGCGATCAAGGAAGCCGGACGGTTTACGAATATCTGTCTTACTGCCGGTTCCGTCATTAAAGGCGCGCGCCTTTTCGACCGCGAAGTCGGTTTTTACATTGAGCTGCTTCAGGCAATCGGCGAAAACTTCAGGACAAAGAAATTTCCAAGCCAGTTGATCGCCTCGGCTTTCGATGAAGAACAGCTTGCCCGTTTGTACGAACAGACAGGCTTGACGAGTTATACCAGCGACATGGAAGTCTTCGGCGAGGAGCAGTTCAACTGGATATGCCCCGGCAAGGCCAAATGGGTGGGCTACAAGGAATGGCGCGACCGCCTGATCCGCGCTGTCGACATTTTCGGGCGCGGGAACGTGGGAACGGGTCTTGTCGGCGGCGTCGAACTCGCGAAGCCCAATGGATTCAAATCCGAAAAAGACGCGCTTGCCTCAACGCTTTCCGAAGCCGAATACCTTGCCGAACGCGGCGTCACAACGGTCTATATCGTCTGGGTTCCACGTCCCGGATCCGCGTTCCGGGGACAAAAAGCGCCTTCCCTCGATTATTACATCCGGCTGGCGCACGGACTTCAGGATTTGCGCGCCAAATACGGGCTTCGCGTCGATTTCGACGATTACCGCCGCTGCGGAAACCACCCGGACAGCGACCTCGCCCGCCTGCAATAAGCGATGAACTCCAAAGACCGAAAGGAATACCATGAGCGCAATTCTTTCTTCCGAAATCATTGAGCTGCTCAACAGCGCAGAAACCGTCAAAGTGCTGGCCAGCGTCGATATTCAGGGCGTCCCTCACGCTGTTATCAAAGGATCGCTGCACGCCGCCGAAGATGGGAAGATACATCTTCTGGAAAGATTCGAAGCATCCACGAGCGGACGGAATTTGACAGCCTCGCTGTGGTTCGACCGGCGCGTCGCCATCCTGCTCTTCGACAGGGATGGACGCAAGGCCATTCAAATAAAGGGAAAACCGTTGAAGTGCCATATCAGCGGCCCGCTTTTCCTGCGTCATTACGCCGAAATCCGGAAACGCCCGGATAACGGCAGCCTTGCTGGCGTCTGGGTCATTGAGCCTGAAGAAGTCATCGATGAAAGTTTCGCGGAACGCAAGGCCCGGGAGCAATCGGAACACCCCGTTTTCACTCATCTTGATCTCATCGCAAAACCTCTTGAGAAAACGGCCGCATGAAAATCCTCCTGATACACCCCGCGTTTTTCGACAACAACGAATTCAGCAACCGTTACAAGGATTACATCGACTGGATTCGCGGCGGAAACCTGTATATCGCGCCTTTCGAGCCTCCGCTGGGACTGGCATACATAAGCGCCTATGCAAAACGGCAAGGCATCGATATAAGCGTGCTCGACATGCAGGCGCTTATGATGGATGGCGAAGCGCTCACGCGCTGTCTTTCTACGGAGCAGCCGGACGTCGTTGGCATAACGGCAATGACGCCAACCTTGCCTGAAGCATTGCGCGCCGCCAAGGCCGCGCGTGACCTGCTGCCGGACGTTATCACCGTGCTTGGCGGCGTACATCCGACCCTGGACCCCGGCGGCGTTCTTCACAGTCCGTATGTTGACTTCGTCATTCGCGGTGAAGGCGAAGAGACCTTGTGCCGCTTGATTGAAGCGATCAAGGGAAAAAATCTTCGCTTTGA
>JAITGN010000032.1 GCA_031280565.1 Accumulibacter sp.
CGGTTTGAAACCCCGCCCTTCAGGGCGGTGCGGAGGTTGGAACCCCGGCCTGAAGGCCGGGGTTTCGACCGTAGCCATTGGCAAGGGGATGCAAACCCCTTGCCAATGATGTTAGATCGACAGCAGCTTCCGGGCTGTCGCTAATTTCTTGCTTACGAAAACCCTCACAAGTCGATAAGGACGTTCTTAAAGTCTGATTTCGGGTGATTGAAGAAAAAGGCTTTGAAATCGTATGTTCTTTCTCGATTTCCGACAAAGACATTGGGATAATTACACATAAAATGGCTTGAAAACGTTAAGTAATTTTCCGGAAAACCGGATTTTTCCGAAAAATATTCACGATATAACGTATTTCCAAGGGCCGCGAGAGGTGTCATAAGATATTTACTCTGCCGTTTCTGCCCATAAAACGCATGGCGGGATGCTTTTTCTCGATTCGCGGGCCTGCCGAAGCACGAATATAGACGGCTCCAATGGCAGGGCGTCTTTCAACCTTCCGTCATTGGCAAAAAGGCCGGAAACGCTGGAGTAAAGGCGGTTCGTGGAATTTCCGGAGCGCCTTGTCCTGATGATGCGCGCCGTGGCCGGGAACGCTTCAGAGCAAATGTTCGACCATCGCCGCTTCCTTTTGCAATTCTTCGAGCGATTTGTCCAGTTTCTCGCGTGAGAAGGCGTCGATTTCGATGCCTTGTATGATTCGATAATCCCCGTTTTTGCATTCGCACGGGAAGCCGAAAACGAAACCTTTTTCGATGCCATAGGAGCCGTCGCTCGGAACGCCCATGGTGACCCAGTCGTCACTGCCGAAAACCCAGTCGCGAATATGATCGATTGCGGCGTTGGCGGTGGAGGCTGCCGAGGAAAGTCCGCCGCGCGCGTCGATGATGGCCGCGCCGCGTTTTGCGACGGCGGGAATGAAATAGCCGGAATTCCAGGAGGGTTCCTTTATAAGATGGACGACTTTTTCGCCGTGCGATTCACAATGGCGGTAATCGGCATACATCGTGTCGGAGTGATTGCCCCAAACGGCGAATTTCCTGAAACTGTCTATCGGACGGCCGGTTTTTTCGGACAGTTGCCAGAGCGAACGGTTGTGATCAAGTCGCAACATCGCATGAATGTTCGCCGGGTTTATGCGGCCGATTTTTCTCGCGGCGCTTGCGGTGATATAGGCGTTGGTATTGCAAGGGTTTCCGACGACGAGCACTTTGACGTTTTCGCGCGCTCGTTCGGCGATGGTGCGGCCATAGACGGCGAATATTTTTCCATTGGCCGAAAGAAGTTCGGCGCGGTCCATGCCCGGTCCGCGCGGCTTTGCGCCGACAAGAAGACATATATCCGCGTCCTTGAAGGCTTCTTCCGGCCTGTCCGTTATGGATAGGCCGGTCAGCAACGGATAGGCGCAATCTTCAAGCTCCATCGCGACGCCTTTTGTGGCGGATTGCGCTTCCGGCAATTCCAGCAAATGGAGCATCAGAGGCTGTTTTTTTCCAAGCATCTCTCCCGATGCGATCCGGAAAAGCAGGTTATAGGAAATTTTGCCCGCCGCGCCGCTAATCGCGACGCGAAGAGGTGGCTTTTGCATGGGGACTCCCGTGAATGATCGAAAATGACTGGACAAATGCTCGCATCATGGAAGGGTAAGTGTCAAGAGGTTTTTTGAAATTCCGCGAAAAAATGATCGATGCACATTTTCCAAACGCTTTTCTGCTTTTGAGCTTGTATTGAGGGTATATCTTATATATATTTCGGACTGACGGTGAAGCGTTTTTATATTGAAACTCGAACGGGAGAATATCAATGGCTTACTCTCCAGCATTTAATCCCCTCTATCGGCAGATTCGTGGTCTGATTCTGCGAAGTCTTGAATCCGGCGAATGGCGTCCGGGAGACATTATTCCAAGCGAATCCGAGCTGGCGCTTCGGTTCGGCGTGAGCCAGGGGACGATTCGCAAGGCGATTGACGAAATGGCGGTTGAGAATCTTCTGGTGCGCCGTCAGGGCAAGGGAACCTTTGTCGCTTCGCATAACGATCCGAACGCTTTTTTCCATTTTCTGCGTCTGGCGGCGAACGAAGGCAAACTTCCGCCTCACGAAAATGTGCCGATCGAATGCGAACGCGCCGCCGCCGGCCAGAATGTCGCCAAAATCCTCGCGCTTGAGGTTGGCGCGCCGGTTTACATCGTCCGGCGCGTGATGAGGTTTGGCAATGCCCCTGTCGTTTTCGATGAAATCTATCTGTCCAGCGTGATTTTCCCGGATTTGACACTGGACATTCTCAAGACGGAACATCGGTCACTTTACACTCTCTTCGAATCGCGCTATGGCGTTTGCATGATTCGCGCCAATGAACGCCTGTACGCTGTATCGGCCGACAGTCTGAGCGCGAAGCATCTCGAGGTCAATGAAGGCGTGCCGTTGTTGCTCGTCGAGCGCGTAAGCTACACTTATGGAGATAGACCCGTCGAATGGCGGCGCGGTTTTTATTCCACGCGCGATTACCATTACTACAACGAGCTGGGGTAGAAACCGGGTGCCGCCCGCGCGGGGCGCGCCGGTCGCGAATGACGGAAGCGGTTTTTGAGCCGATGAACGCGGTGGCGAGAATGAATCGCCTGCGCTGGCGTTGCGCATGCCGGCCGTTGCATGAAGTGGATACGCTTCTCGGCAATTTTCTTGAGAAAAAATTTCATGAACTGACGCCGGAACAGCAGGAAGAATTCATTGCCCTGGCTGAAATGGAAGACGAGGAACTCTGGCCGTTGATCATGGGCAGGAAACCCTGCCGGGACGCCGCGCAAGCTGAAGTGGTCTCTTTGCTGAAAAACGCGAAGATAGGATAAACGTATTTTTTGGAGACATCCCAGTGGCAAACGAACGCAAGGCGAAACTGATCATCGAAGGACGCGATCCGATTGAGTTGCCGATCATTTCGCCAGTCTACGGAAACGATTGCATCGATATCAGATCGCTGGCGAACAAGCATGGCTTGTTTACATACGACACAGGTTTTTTATCGACGGCGTCATGCCGGTCGAAAATTTCATTTATCGATGGCGACAAAGGCATGCTGCTCTATCGCGGGTACCCGATAGAGCAGTTGGCGTCGCGCTGCAATTTTCTGGAAGTGGCTTTTTTGCTGAAACACGGAAAGCTGCCAAACGCCAAAGAAAAGCTCGAATTTGAAACCATGATAAAGAAACATACGATGGTTCATGAGCAGATGGCCAAGTTCTATCAGGGATTCCGGCGCGACGCGCATCCGATGGCCGTCATGGTGGGCGTGGTCGGCGCGCTGTCCGCCTTTTATCACGACATCGGTGATTTCGCGGACCCGGAGCAGCGGAATGTCAGTTTTAACCGGATCATCGCCAAACTGCCGACGATCATCGCGCTGGCCTATAAATATTCGATAGGCGAGCCGTTCATGTATCCGCGCAACGATCTCGATTACACCTCCAACTTCATGCATATGATGTTCGGCACGCCGTGCGAAAAATACGATCCCAATCCGGTTCTCGTCCGTGCGCTCGACACGATATTTATATTGCATGCCGACCACGAGCAGAACGCATCGACCTCGACGGTTCGGCTCGCGGGTTCGTCCGGTGCGAATCCCTACGCCTGCATTTCCGCGGGAATCGGCTGCCTGTGGGGAGCCGCGCACGGTGGCGCGAACGAGGCTTGCCTGCGGATGCTTGAAGAAATCGGCGATATTTCACGCGTTCCGGAATATATCAAGCGTGCCAAGGATAAAAACGACAGGTTCAAACTGATGGGGTTTGGCCATCGCGTCTATAAAAACTTTGATCCACGCGCGAAAATCATGCGGCGAGTCTGCATCGAAGTTCTCCAGGAGCTCGGGCTGGAAAACGACCGTTTGTTCCGTCTGGCGCTGGAGCTGGAAAGAATCGCGCTGGAAGACGACTTTTTCATCGAGAAGAAGCTTTATCCGAACGTTGATTTTTATTCAGGCATCGTCCAAAAGGCCATTGGTATTCCGATATCGATGTTTACCTGTGTTTTCGCCCTGGCGCGAACCGTTGGGTGGATGGTGCAATGGGCGGAGATGATTTCCGATCCGGAATACAAAATCGGGCGTCCGAGACAGATCTACGAGGGGTCGCCCCTGCGGGACGTCCCCCCTATCGACGAGCGCTGAAAGAGGGGGCGGGAGGTGGATATTCCCGCCGCGCCACTCTTTTCCGTCCCTGTTCATCGTCATCGGATTACGCTAGAATTCCTTCCCCTCAGGACAAGGATCGGGCGCGGAGGAAATATCATCCTTTCCGCGTCGTGTCACCGGGCATGGACAAGAACATGATGGATCGATTGCGTGGAACATCGTACCTGTTTGGCGCGAACGCGCCGTTCATAGAGACGCTTTACGAAAACTATCTCGACAATCCCGCGTCGGTGCCCGGCGAATGGCGCGGCTATTTCGACAGGCTGGCCCGGCTCCCCGGCGCCGTGGCGCGTGATGTGCCGCATTCGCCGATCATCGATGCCTTTGCGGAGCAGGCCAAGCGCGGCGCTTACCCGCCGGCGGCAGAACCGTTCGACGACGCGAAACAGGTCAGTATTCTTCAGATGATCAGCGCCTATCGCACTCTGGGCGCGCGGTGGGCGGATCTGGATCCCCTGAAACGCCGGAGGCGTCCTGACATCAACGAGCTGGAACCTTCTTTTTATGGTTTTTCCAGCGCTGACATCAATACCTTGTTCAACGCGGGGTCATTCCAGGGCGTCTCCGGACGCGCCAGTTTTGGACAGATTCTCGACGCGCTCAAAGAGACGTATTGCGGCTCGATTGGCGTTGAGTACATGTATATCGACAACATTTCCGAGCGGCGCTGGATACAGACGCGAATCGAGCCGATACGGGCGGCGGGAAGCTACACGTCCGCCCAGAAACTGCGCTTTCTCGAACGTCTGACCGCGGCCGAGACGCTTGAGCGTTATCTGCACACGCGCTATGTCGGTCAGAAGCGTTTTTCCCTGGAAGGCTGCGAATCGCTGATCGTTTCGATGGACGAGCTGATCCGGGTCGCGGGCAGTCTGGGCGTCGAAGGAATCGTTATCGGCATGGCGCATCGCGGGCGTCTCAATGTGCTTGTGAATACCCTCGGTAAAACGCCCGGCATGCTGTTCGAGGAATTCGAGGACAAGGAAGGGCTGGAAGAGCGGGCTTCGGGTGACGTCAAATACCATCTGGGATATTCTTCCACGGTGTCGACGCCCGGCGGCCCATGTCATCTTTCACTCGCCTTTAACCCCTCACATCTCGAAATTGTCAATCCGGTTGTTCAGGGGTCGGTGTATGCGCGCCAGTTCCGTCTCGGCGAAAACGGAAAAAACAGAATCATGCCTCTCCTCATTCACGGTGACGCGGCAGTAGGCGGTCAGGGCGTAAACCAGGAGATGCTCGATTTCGGGCAAACGCGCGGATACGGCACTGGAGGAACGGTGCACATCGTCGTCAACAACCAGATTGGCTTTACAACGTCCGATCCGCGCGATTCGCGCTCGACGATTTATTGCACGGACATTTTCAAGATGGCCAATGCGCCGGTCTTTCATGTGAATGGCGACGATCCCGAGGCGGTTGCTCTGGTGACGCGTCTGGCCGTCGAATTCCGGCAGGAATTTCACAAGGATGTCGTCGTCGACATCGTCTCTTTCCGGAAGCTTGGTCACAATGAGCAGGACGAACCAATGGTCACGCAGCCTTTGATGTACAAGCGGATCGCGGATCACCCAGGGACGCGCGGGATTTACGCGGATCAGCTGACCGCCGAAGGCGTTCTGCCGGTTGATGGCCCGGACGCCATGATCCGGAGTTACCGTGAGCAGCTGGACCGTGGCGAACTGCTCTACAATCCGGTCGTCGCCGGTCATGCCAATCCGCTGTTAATCGACTGGAAACCCTATCTCGGCAGCGGATATATGCCCAATTGCGATACAACGGTTCCCGTCAAGGAGATCAAGCGCCTTTCCGAGCGGTTGACGGCGATACCCGAAAATTTCGTTTTGCATAACCGGGTCCAGAAAATCATTGATGACCGCCGGATCATGGGGCGGGGCGGAATTCCATTCGACTGGGGGATGGCGGAAAATCTTGCCTACGCTTCGCTGCTCGTTTCCGGATATGGCGTTCGGATTTCGGGAGAAGATGTCAGCCGAAGCACTTTTTTTCACCGCCACGCGGCCCTGCACGATCAGAAACGCGAACGCTGGGACGAAGGGATATATTGTCCGCTTGGCAATCTTCAGGAAAAGCAGGCGGTTTTTCAGTGTTTCGATTCCGTTCTGTCGGAAGAAGCCGTTCTCGCTTTCGAATACGGATACGCGACTTCAAGCCCCCGTGACCTCGTCATCTGGGAAGCGCAATTCGGTGATTTTGCCAATGTCGCCCAGGTCGTGATCGACCAGTTTATCGCCTCCGGCGAGGCCAAATGGGGCCGTGCCTGCGGACTGGTTCTGTTTTTGCCGCATGGTTATGAAGGGCAGGGGCCTGAGCATTCGTCGGCGCGTATCGAGCGTTTCACGCAACTGTGCGCCGATATGAACATGGAAGTCTGTCAACCGACGACGCCTGCCCAGGTTTTCCACATGCTGCGCCGCCAGGCGATCCGTAAACAGCGCAAACCGTTGATCGTATTCACGCCGAAGTCCCTGTTGCGCCACAAGGAAGTCATATCGACGCTGGAAGATCTGGCGAAAGGGCGTTTTCAGCACATCATCGGCGAGATCGACCCGATAGATGAACGGAAGGTTACGCGCGTCGTTTTCTGTTCGGGCAAGGTGTACCACGATCTGCTCGCGGCGCGGCGCGGCGGAAATACCGGACATGTCGCCCTCGCGCGGATCGAACAGCTGTATCCATTTCCGGACGAAGCGTTCGAAGCTGAACTCGCCCGATATCCGAATGCCGCTGAAATCGTTTGGTGTCAGGAAGAGCCGCGCAATCAGGGTGCGTGGTACTGGATACTTTCGCGCCAGCATCTTGACCGTCCCCTGAAGAATAATCAACGCCTGATCCTGGTTTCGCGTCCCGCCTCGTCTTCCCCGGCGGTCGGCTACAGCCGCGAACATGCCGCGCAGCAGAAAACGCTGATCGAAACGGCGCTCGGCGGAGCAGCGAAACAGAAATGATGGGAGAAACCATGACTGTCGACATAAAAATTCCGCAGTTATCCGAGTCCGTCGCTGGCGCTACCCTGGTGGCCTGGCGCAAAAAAACCGGCGAGCGCGTCGAGAGGGGAGAGAATCTGATCGACATTGAAACGGATAAAGTCATTCTCGAATTGCCCTCGCCGGAGGACGGCGTTCTGGTCGAAATACTCAAACAGGATGGGGCAGAAGTTGTCGCGGGCGAGACGATCGCGCGTATCGATACCGGATCCGGCGCGGCCGCCGTTCCGGAAACTCCCAAAGCGCCGCGGCCTGTTCGTGAGCCATCGTCCGGGAGAAATTCCGGAAGCGCGGCGATCGTGATGCCTGCCGCGCGTAAAATTCTGGACGAAAAAGGCATTCCTGCCGCCAATGTCACTGGAACGGGGCGGGGCGGGCGAATTACCAAGGAAGACGCATTGGCCGCTCAACCCGCTTTACAGAGAGCTGTGGAACATCCGGAGCCTTCGGCATCTCTGGCATCTCCGGCCTCCCATTCATGCGCGCGCGTCGCGCTGCCGTCCGCGCCGCCCGTCGAACTGCCGCCTGATGAGCGGCCGGAACAGCGGGTTCCGATGTCGCGTCTGCGCGCCCGTATTGCGGAACGCCTGGTTCAGTCGCAATCGACCAACGCGATTCTGACGACATTCAATGAAGTCAGCATGGCGCCCGTGATCGCGTTGCGCAAACGTTATGCGGACAAATTCGAACAAACGCATGGCGTTCGTCTTGGGTTCATGAGTTTTTTCGTCAAGGCGGCCGTGGCGGCGCTTCAGAAATTTCCGGTTGTCAATGCCTCGGTCGATGGAAACGACATCGTGTATCACGGTTATATCGACATTGGCATCGCCGTGAGCAGCCCGCGCGGGCTGGCGGTTCCGATCCTGCGCGACGCGGATCGCATGAGCATGGCCGGAATCGAAAAAAAGATCGCCGAATTCGGCCAAAAGGCCAAAGAAGGGAAGCTCTCGCTTGAGGAATTGACTGGGGGCACATTCTCCATTTCAAATGGCGGGATTTTCGGTTCAATGCTCTCGACGCCGATTATCAATCCGCCGCAATCGGCGATTCTTGGCGTTCACGCGACAAAAGACCGCCCGGTCGTCGAAAATGGGGAAATCGTAATCCGCCCGATGAACTACCTGGCGCTTTCATACGATCATCGCATCATCGACGGGCGGGAAGCGGTACTTGCCCTGGCCGCGATCAAGGATGCGCTCGAAGAGCCTTCGCGCCTTTTGCTTGGCGTCTGACCGGTATGGATACGAAAACGCCCGAACGCTACGACGTTCTTGTGATTGGAGGCGGCCCCGGTGGTTATGTGGCGGCGATACGCGCCGCGCAGCTCGGGTTCCGCGTCGCCTGCTGTGAATCGAATCCCTATGCCGATCCGGACGGAGAGCCGCGCCTGGGAGGGACATGCCTCAATGTCGGCTGCATTCCGTCGAAAGCCCTTTTGCATACCTCGCATCTTTTCGCGGATGCGCGCGACGTTTTCGCCGCGCATGGTATTTACATAAACGTTCCGCGGATCGACGTGCCCGGAATGATCGGGCGGAAAAACGCCATCGTTACCCAATTGACCAAGGGCATCAAGGGGTTGTTCAAAAAGAACGGAGTCACCCTGCTCAAGGGCGTTGGCGTGTTCGCCGGGCCTGTTGAAAATGGCTGGCGGCTCAGCGTTGGAGGTGCGCTGGTTGAAGCGGAACGGGTCGTGATCGCCACGGGTTCCAGGGCGAGGCATTTGCCGGGAATTCCCGTGGATAACCGGATTGTTTGCGACAATGTGGGCGCTCTGGACATTGACGCGGTGCCAAAAAGACTGATTGTCATCGGCGCGGGCGTGATCGGTCTTGAAATGGGCGTTCTCTGGCGGCGCCTTGGCGCCGAAGTCACGCTCATCGACGTTCTGCCGGACTTTCTTCCCCAG
The DNA here is from genome assembly GCA_031280565.1 of Accumulibacter sp. Taxonomy (GTDB): domain Bacteria; phylum Pseudomonadota; class Gammaproteobacteria; order Burkholderiales; family Rhodocyclaceae; genus Propionivibrio. The sequence continues at coordinate 9,104 of JAITGN010000032.1, forward strand.
GCGGATCGGGACATCGCGCGCGAGGCGGCCCGGATTTTTTCCAAGCTGGGCATCGATATCCGCCTTGGCATCACGCTCGGCGACATCAAGATTTCAAAAAAGGGCGTCGCCATAACCTGCGCTGATCAATCCGGCGCGGCCATGAAAATCGAGGGCGACCGCGTGATTGTCTCGGTTGGCCGCCAGCCCAACGTGGAAGGTTTAAACGCGCGGGCGGTCGGCCTTGAGTTCGACGAGCATGGACGCATCCAGACGGACGCGCGGTGCCGGACGAATCTTCCGGGAGTCTGGGCCGTCGGCGACGTCACGTCCGGGCCGATGCTTGCCCATAAAGCGATGGAAGAAGCGATCATGGTGGCCGAAACCATGGCGGGACAATCCGGCTGCCGCGATTTCGATGCGATTCCCTGGGTGATTTACTCCCTGCCCGAAATCGCCTGGGTTGGAAAAACCGAACAACAACTGAAAGCCGAAAACGTGGCCTGCAAAACGGGCAGGATTCCCTTCACAGCCAGCGGACGCGCCCTGGGCGCGGGCGAAACCGCCGGATTCGTCAAAATGCTGGCCGATGCGGCGACGGATCGTATTCTCGGCGTTCACATCATTGGAGCGAATGCCTCCGAACTGATTTCGGAAGCCGTCGTCGCAATGAAATTTGGCGCCGCGAGCGAAGACCTCGCGCGCATCTGCCACGCGCATCCGAGCCTGTCGGAAGTCATTCACGAAGCGGCGCTCGCCTGCGACAAACGCGCGCTGCATTTCTGAGCCGGGTTTCGTTGGCGCGCGCCCGGCGTATACAATAAATAGACGTTCGTTCTTAAGCGGTTTCTGAATAAAAAAGACATAAAACCGCTTTAAATCGTTTACTGTTCTTCTATAGATTAGTATTTATAGCCAACCGAATTTGAATAAAATGGCTTTAAAACGTTAATATGATTATTACCATTATCATATTTTTGTAAAAATTTTCTAATAAATATAGAAATAAAACGGCATTCATTGAAACAATTCCGGAATATTTTTCCATTTTTTATAAACCGTTCATGCTTCGACAGGCTCAGCGCGGAGGGGTTTTTAACACGCTCACCACAAATGGCAAAAAACAGGGAAGAAGATAAAAACAACGTTCTTAAGCTGTTTTTAGTCTTTGATACGGCCTCCAGGCTTTGAATTGCCGAGAGGGTTTCTTTTTCACCCGTTCATCCTTCCTGTCCTGGGTCTGTCGAAGGAAGTTTGTTAGAGGCTTGTTTTTCAATCCGTTCGCCCTGCCCCGTCCTGAGCCTGTCGAAGGAAGCTTGTCGAAGGGTAAGGATTGAAAAACTATTCGAAGACCAAGAATTGGAAAGAGCGTTTATGACCTGGAGCGTCCGTTCATGCTTCGACAGGCTCAGCACGAACGGAGAGATGTCAATGCTCTGGTAGATTCAGTACGAACGGAGAGATACGTTGTCGATGGTTCGGCAGGTTCAGTGCGAATGGAGATAGACGCCGTTGATGTGCTTCGGCAAGTTCAGCGCGGACGGCGAGAGGAATCCGTTCTTGCTGCGTTAAAAACGCGCTAACGGATCCGCCGCAGAATGCCGTCGAGCTGGTCGAGGCTGCTGAATTCGATGCCTATTTTTCCGGCGCCTTTCCGGTTGGCGCGGATTTCAACACGCGCGCCGAGTTTATCCGCCAGTTCTTCCTGGAGCCGCAAAACGTCGCGGTCGGGCTTCATGTGGGCTGTTTCCCTGCCAGGCAGCGGATTTAGCGTCTGCCGCACCAGTTGTTCAGTTTCGCGCACCGACAGTCTTTTCTGTTCGATGCGCTGGGCCAGTTGAACCTGCATAGCTCCGGAAAGCGACAGAAGCGCCCGTGCGTGTCCCATGTCGATTCTGCCCTCCATCAACATTTCCTGAACAAATGGCGCCAGTTTCAGAAGACGCAGGAGATTCGCCGTCGCCGCACGTGACCGCCCAACCGCATCGGCGGCCTGTTGCTGCGTCATTGAAAATTCGTCGACCAGCCGCTGCACGCCTTGTGCTTCTTCAAGCGGATTGAGATTCTCGCGCTGGATATTTTCGATCAGCGCCATCGCCAGGGCCGCTTCGTCCGGAATTTCCCGGACAAGCGCCGGAACTTCGGCCAGATCCGCCATTCTCGCCGCGCGCCAGCGCCGTTCGCCTGCGATAATCTCGTAACGCTCTTCTCCCGGCATGTCTTTCAGCGGACGGACAAGAATCGGCTGCATCAGGCCCTGAACCCTGATCGAGGCGGCAAGTTCCTGAAGGGATTCCGCGTCCATGCGGGTTCGCGGCTGATATTTCCCGGGCTGCAAGCGTTCGACCGGAAGGCTCAATTGCCGTTCGCCGCGTTCCTGTTGCGTTTTGTCGCCTCCCAACAGGGCATCCAGTCCGCGCCCAAGTCCTTTGTGTTTCATAGGCTCGCCCCCTGTCTCACAGCCAATACGCGCGCCGTGCCGTCGTTTCGCGCCAGCATCTCTTCGGCCAGCGCCATGTAAGCCGTCGCGCCTTTTGAGTTCCTGTCGAACACGATAACCGGTTTTCCATAGGACGGCGCTTCGGCCAAACGCACATTGCGCGGGATGATGGTCTCATAAACCCTGTCGCCGAAATGTTCGAGCAGCTCGCTGGAAACCTGTTGCGTCAGCATTGAGCGCGGGTCGAACATGGTTCGCAGCAAGCCTTCGATCTCAAGACCGCGGTTGAGATTGCACCTGATTTTTTTGAGCGTCGTGACAAGGTCTGTCAGCCCTTCAAGCGCGTAGTATTCGCATTGCATCGGAATCATGACGGCGGCGGAGGCGACAAGTCCGTTGACGGTCAGCATATTGAGCGCCGGCGGGCAATCGATGATGACAAAATCGTATTCGATCAGAACCGGTGCGAGCGCTTTCCGAAGCTGAAATTCGCGTCCGGCAATGTCGATCAGCTCGATTTCCGCACCGGCCAGCTCACGGTTGGAAGGCAGGATATCAAAACCGAATTCCGTTTTGATGCGCGCCTCTTCCAGGGTCGCACGGCCAATCAGCACTTCATAGACCGTTGGCATCGCGTCGTGCTTGACGATTCCGCATCCCGTCGTCGCGTTTCCCTGCGGGTCGAGATCGACCATCAATACGCGCTGTCCGAGTTCCGCCAAACAGGCTGACAAATTGACCGCTGTCGTCGTTTTGCCAACGCCGCCTTTCTGGTTGGTTATTGCCAGTATTTTCGCCAAATCCCGCTCCTTAGTCCGCGCTCTTTATTTTCAATACTGCCAAATGCCGTTCGCCTTCGACGCCTGGAACGCGCAAGCGATGCACGGTGTCCAGGCCGATATCGTCAGGCAGCCCGTCGATTTCCTTTTTTGGCCAGAGACCTTTCATCGCGAACCAGCGGCCATTCTCCGCCAAGAGATGCCGCGAAAGATTCACAAAGTCGCGCAAGGAAGAAAACGCGCGCGAAACGATAACGGAAAACCCAAAAGGAGGATGATACTGTTCGACGCGCCCGCCGTGAACGGAAATATTCGCGAGTTCCAGCTCGATTTTCGCCTGGCACAGAAAAGCGGCCTTTTTGGAATTGCGCTCGGCAAGCGTTATTTCAAGCTCCGGAAGGGCAATTGCCAGTGGAATGCCGGGCATTCCGCCGCCGCTGCCGACATCAAGCAAATTGCCGTCTGCCGCCGCTTCGACAAAAGGAAGGATGGAAAGTGAATCAAGTGCATGATGGCTAAGTGCCGTTTCCGGGGCGCGCAGCGCGGTCAGGCTGTAGGTTTTATTCCACTTTTCGAGCAGGGCGAGATAGGCCAACAGTTTTTCCCGCGCCGTGTCCGGCAGCGATAACGACATCGCTGACAGCCCTAGCGCGAGCCGTTCCATCATTAGGCGGCCCGCGCAAGTTCAATGCCGCGGCGTTTCAGATGCACCATCAGAATCGACATCGCCGCCGGCGTCATTCCCTGGATGCGCGAAGCGCGGCCAAGGGTCTCGGGACGATGGCACGTCAGTTTCTGCCGTATTTCATTCGACAGCCCACTGATCTGGCCGTAGTCCATGTCGTCCGGCAGAAAAATTTCTTCATTTATCCGGGATTTTGCCACTTCTTCGGCCTGCCGGTCGATATAACCCTGGTATTTCGCCTCGATTTCGAGCTGCTCAATCAGCGCCGGATCGGACAGGCCGCCGGACGGGAGGCCGCTCGCGAGCGGCGCAAGATCGGCGTAACGCACGCCAGGGCGCCTCAAAAGATCGTAAAGCGTATATTCATGGCCAATGGGCTTGCCAAGCGCTTGCGTTATAGCATCGCCATCACTTTTTTCCGGATGTACCCAGGTCAGGCGCAGATGTTCGCGTTCGCGCTCAATTGCCTCGCGTTTGATGCAGAATGCCGCCCAGCGCGCGTCTCCGACAAGCCCGAGGCGGCGGCCCGTTTCGGTCAAACGCCTGTCGGCATTATCTTCGCGCAGCGAAAGACGGTATTCGGCGCGGCTCGTAAACATGCGGTACGGTTCGGAAATGCCGCGCGTGACAAGATCATCGATCATGACGCCGATGTACGCTTCGTCACGGCGCGGCGTCCAGGCGGGTTCATCGCGCATCAGCAAAACGGCGTTCAGGCCGGCAAGCAGGCCTTGCGCCGCGGCTTCTTCATAACCTGTCGTTCCGTTGATCTGGCCCGCGAAAAAAAGCCCTCTGACAACTTTTGTCTCCAGCGAGGCTGACAGCTGCGTCGGGTCAAAATAATCGTATTCGATTGCATAACCAGGGCGCAGAATGTGGCAATTTTCGAGGCCGCGTATCGAACGCACGAAATTGAGCTGGACATCGAAAGGCAGGCTTGTTGAGATTCCATTCGGGTAAATCGCGTTTGTCGCGAGACCTTCCGGCTCCAGAAAAACATGATGGCTTTCCCGTCCCGCGAACCGATGAATTTTGTCCTCAATCGAAGGGCAATAACGTGGCCCGGCTCCTTCGATCACACCGGTATACATCGGCGAGCGGTCAAGGTTGGCATGGATGATTTCGTGTGTGCGCGCATTCGTCGCGGTCTCCCAGCAGGGTTTTTGAAGCGGATGCCGTTCCGCCTGTCCAAGAAAGGAAAAAACAGGCAAAGGCGTGTCTGACACCTGCTCGGACATGACGGAAAAATCTATCGTTCCGCCGTCGAGACGCGGCGGCGTTCCCGTTTTCAAACGTCCCGCGGGCAAGCGCATTTCGCGCAAACGCGACGCGAGCGTAAGCGACGGCATTTCCCCCATCCGTCCGCCGGGCGATTTCGACAGGCCCACGTGAATCTGCCCGTTGAGGAAAGTTCCGGCCGTCAGTACGACCGCGCGGGCATGGAAACGCACCCCATGCTGCGCTACAACGCCCGCGACCCGGTCATTTTCGAGAATCAGATCGTCGCACGCCTGCGCGAACAGGGTCAGATTCGGCTGATTTTCAAGGCGTCTCCGGATCGCTTGCCGGTAAAGCGCGCGATCAGCCTGCGCGCGCGTAGCGCGAACCGCCGGCCCTTTGCTCGAATTGAGGACGCGGAACTGGATTCCCGCCTCGTCAGCCGCCGCCGCCATCGCGCCGTCGAGCGCGTCGATTTCCTTGACCAGATGACTTTTTCCAATTCCGCCAATTGAAGGATTACAGCTCATCTCGCCGAAATTATCGAACGCGTGCGTCAACAAGAGCGTTTTGGCGCCCATGCGCGCGCTGGCCAGCGCGGCTTCCGTCCCGGCATGGCCGCCGCCGACCACGATGACATCGAAACGACCTGGAAACTGCATGGAAAGAATACGGCAAAATATGGAAAGTCGATGATTTTACTTCAAAAATGAATTACCTTCTTCCAGATTTTCATCATTGGCATCATGCCTGCGCGATAAGCGCAGTTACCAGGAGAATGGAATCGGTTAATCGAACGGAGCGTGGCTTTCGATTTCTGCTGGATGGTGCTTGCGCAACAAATTCGCCACCCAGGGTCAAAGCGGGCCGTTCAACGCCAGCCGGGATGGGCCGCGCGGCGCGTCCGCCCTCGCCACCGTCATCGCGGCCAGAGCCATTCCAGCGCGGCATCGACGGCCTGTGCCTCGCCGGGCAGAGCACCACAAGCGTTTTCGGCGGCTTCGCCGGGAAGGAGACGCCAGCGTTGCAAGGGGCGGGGATTGGGTAGATGGGTTCGATTTATCCAAGCTGATCCAGCGGACTGGTGACGCCCCGTCCACCCCTGTTCAGCACATGGGTATAGATCATAGTCGTGGATACATCTGCGTGTCCGAGCAATTCCTGCACGGTGCGAATGTCGTAACCGCTTTCCAACAGATGGGTTGCAAAAGAATGGCGTAGCGTATGCGGTGTTGCCGGTTTGGCGAGTCCAGTAGCCAGAACGGCCTGTTTCATGGCCCGCTGCAACAGCTTTTCGTCGATGTGGTGCCTGCGCTCGGCGCCGCTACGAGGATCCACCGAATAACGCCCAGCCACGAAGACATACTGCCATCCCCACTCCGTCGCGGCATTCGGATACTTTCGCTCCAGTGCGTCGGGCAGATACACGGCAGCCATGCCCTGACGAATATCTTCCTCATGAATCCGCCGCCGCATTCGCAAATGGGCTTGAAGCGGCATGACCAGAGATTCCGGCAGCATGGTCACTCGATCCTTTGC
>JAITGN010000095.1 GCA_031280565.1 Accumulibacter sp.
CCGTTAATGGTTCAGCGTAAACGGGTTTTTAACACCCTCCCCACGAACGGCGGTGAAAGGAAACAGCGCCACTTCATCACCTGCGGGATTTTGCGGTCATTTGAACGAAAAACGCTCTAGCGTGAGGCACCTTCTCGACATCCTCCCAAGGCTTCGCTCTCGGCCTGTGGCCTCACCCAAAAAAAAGCAAGAGTATTTGATATGGTACGTTTTTAAGAATATGTTTAGTGCCCTGGTCCAGATGGAGTTTGCTTGGAAATGGATACAGTAAACTATAGTACTGCGCGAAAAAAATTTGCCGCAGTCATGAAAAAGACTACCGAAGATGCCTCCCCGATCCTCATAACCCGTGGCACTGGGAAACCATGTGTTTTGATGTCACTTGATGAGTACGAAAGTCTGCAAGAGACGGCTTACCTGTTGTGCTCTCCAGAAAATGCCAAACGGCTTATCACCGCAATTTCCGAATTACAGGCAGGCCATGGGAAGGCGCGGGAATTGATCGAGTGAAGATAATCTTCCACGATTCTGCCTGCCTGGAATGATTATCTGTATTGGCAAGAGAACGACAAGAAAATCGCTGAACGGATCAATGATCTCATCAAGGCCATAAAACGTGAGCCATTCTCAGGTATCGGAAAGCCTGAGGCGCTGAAACACAACAATATGGCAGGCTTGTGGTCACGCCGAATCGATTTCGAGCATCGGCTTGTCTATCGCGTTACCGCCGATGCTGTGGAGATTGCGGCCTGTCGCTACCATTATTGAATTGGCCTGGGAACTGCTCAATCTGGTCGGCGATCTGCGCAAGCAAAAGCAAAAAACAGCTAGAAATCGTCATTCTGAATCAGGGTGAGGACGCAAATTTTGAGAAAGACCTTATCAAAGACGTGTTGGAGATCATCACCGTATTCAGTGCCCGGCTGTATGGCAGCCGTTCCCGCAGGAACCAGAAGCTGCTTGATGGTGTACGGTAGGCCGTAGAGACATCACGATGCTGACCGCCCATAAAATCGCCCTTGATCCGAATTTCGAATAACGTGCAAGCAACCTGTTTTGCGCGGGCGGCTGGCATGGCGGGCGCGGAAAACGCCATCATCGCGGTCGCACCTTTGGTCAGGTAGAAACGCACCATCTTCTCATTGAAGCCCTGAACCCTCGCAGCAGGCACGCTGACGGCGTCGATTCCGTGCGACATGAGCACGCCGTTCATCATGAAGAGTGAAGTCCGCTTGTTACCGTCGAAGAAGAATTGCCGCAAAGCGCCAATGCTGTTGCCCACTCAAATGGCAGGCATGCTCCCAGCGTTGCTACACTTCGCTAAATACCCGGTTCAACTCGGGTGAGGCCGACAATGGTGTATAGCCGCCTTGTTTACCCAAACCCGCATTGAGGTTCTTGACCTCCCTTTCGGAAGGTATCTCACTTCAGGGTTTCGTTGCGGACAACAATAGCATTCAGCCCAGTAATACGGACTTGGAGAGAGAAAACTGATCCACCTTGACCATCGCCAGCAACCATTTGGAGTTTTTCACCAAATTCAGAATTTGCTCCTGATTGGAAATCTTCCGGCCACTGACAGTGATGCCGTCCAGTAGTGTCTTGAATTTCAGGAAGGTAAACGGGTTGCTTTCGAGCACACCCGCATCCCTAAGAAAAATTCCAGTAACCTCTCGTGAAAGCGGGAACAGGTTCGCTCCATGGAATGGACAGGGAAATGGCCAAGCATGGCGAACCTGTTCCAGCGAAATCCAAGGGCGTCGAATAGTAACATTGTCTCTCCTGCCTGTCTCTGACCCGCAACCGCGAAAAAATGCGCGCTCGACGCGCGACATCCGGTGATCAATCACCGTCCCTTCAAATCCGCGCGCAAAGCGCATTGATTTGGACCGCAAACACCCTGTCAGACAAAAGCTGGCACCGGCCAACAGAACAGCACAATTTTACAATACCTCTTTTCGTGCTAGAATCCCGTCATGCTTGAATTCTGTTTTTCCACATGGCATTCCGGGTTCCGCAGCCGGAGCGTTCACGCAATCCTTGTTTTGGGCGTCTTGCTCATCGGCGTTGCCTTTCTTTCTTCCTCGTTTTCGCCCCGCCAACCCGCCACCGTCGCGCTCGATGTCGGTTTCTCGGGAATGTGTTTCAGTCTCGCGCTCTTCGGTCTCTTTTTGGTGCAGGATCTGATCGGGCGCGAAATCGAACGCAAAACCGTGCTGTACGCGCTGAGTTATCCTGTCTCCCGCGCCTCCTACATCGTCGGGCGTTATCTTGGCATCATCAGCCTGCTCGCGCTCGCGGCGCTTGTGCTGGCGCTTTTGCTGTGGGTAACGACTTTTTCCATTGATCTGACCTATGATTCGGGCAATCTGATGGGAATGGGCGCGCCCTTCTGGGTAACCGTTTCCGGCCTCTGGATGGAAGCGGCGCTTGTCGCGGCCTTCGCCCTGTGGATCGCTTCGTTCTCGACCGTACCGATGCTGCCAGTCGCGCTGGGCGCGGCATTCGCGATTTCAGGGAAAACGCTGGGCGCGGTCATGGATTATCTTTCGCGCGGCGCCGACAACGACGCCGAACTTGTCGCGCGTTTTACGCCGTTCATCAACACGGTGAAATGGATTCTGCCCGATCTGTCGCGGCTCGACTGGCGGATGTGGCCCATGTATGAATTGAATCCCGGAGGCGCGGTCATTGTTTTTGGAACGTTGATGGCAGCCGCTTACATGGCGCTCATGTTGCTTCTGGCGGTGCTCACCTTTTCGCGCCGCGAGTTTTCATAACCGGGTCACGCCATGCGGCTCCGTCAGTACGCGCTGTTCGCTGTTTCGATAGGCCTCTTTGCGGCGTTGTTCACGTACAGTTCCGCGTTATTGCGAAAAGAAAAACGCGTCGACGCTTCGCCCGAAATCGCCGTGGCGCTTCCGCTTTTCATTCAAGTTCTGATGTCCGGCGGTGACCGCTTTCTCGCAGCCAATCTGGGTTCCGTCCGGGGAATCATTGCCGAGACGTCGAAAATGCGCCCGGAAGAATACACGCTTCTGGCCAGGCTGCAGGTCGATGTTTCATGGCTCAATCCGGCGCATGAGGATAATTACTACACGGCGTCCGCGCTTTTGCCGTGGAACGGTCAGCTTGACGCGGCGCAAACGGTGCTTCGGCGTGCCTCGCTGGCGCGTCCCTTCGATTATCTGCCCCCGTTTTATTATGCGTTTAACCTGGTCTTTTTCAAGAATGACCCCCTTGAAGCCGCCGAGTGGCTTCGCGCGCGTGCGCGGGAGTTACCGAATGCCGACAAGCGCCTGATGCTGGAAAGTTTTGCCGCGCGCTGGCTTGACCGGGCCAGTAATCTCGGGCTGGCGATCGCCGTCATCGAATCCATGGCAAAACAGGCGAAGCGCAAGGATTTCCGGGAATATCTGCAAACGCGCGCGCAACGTTTGCGCACCCTCCTCTCTTTGCGCGACGCGGCGAGCGCTTTTTTGAAAAAAAAAGGCGTCCCGGCGCGCTCCCTGGAGGAACTGGTAGAAGAAGGCTTTATCCGGGGAATTCCGTCCGATCCATTCGGCGCGGGATTCCGGATGGATTCCGATGGAACTCCGATATTTGATGGCGCGAGAGTCGATGTCTACGGCAATAAATATTGAAAATCTCTGTAAAACCTACCCGCGTTCCTGGAAGAACGCGCCAACGAGGGCTGTCAACGCGATTTCGCTCTCGATAGAGGAAGGCGAAACCTTCGGGTTCATTGGGCCGAACGGCGCGGGGAAAAGCACGACGATCAAAATCCTGACCGGCGTTCTTCGAGCGACAAGCGGCCGCGCCGAATTGTTCGGCCGCGACGTTTCCTTCCCCGAAGCGCGCCGAGGAATGGGTTATGTGCCGGAAAATCCGGGCGTTTACGATTTTATGACGCCGATGGAAATTCTGAAGATGGGCATGCATCTTCACGGAACGAAGGTCGACGATGAAACCCGGTATTGCATGGAATGGCTGGGCCGGTTCAGCTTGGCGCATGTGGCGAACAAAACGGTTCGTACTTTCTCGAAAGGCATGACGCAGCGTGTCGCGCTGGCGCACGCGCTGGCGATCCGGCCACGCCTGTTGATTCTGGACGAGCCTTTGTCGGGACTCGACCCGGTCGGACGTAAGGATGTCGTGGATATTCTTGATGAATTCCGCCGGCGCGGCGGAACCCTGTTTTTTTCTTCCCATGTTTTGCACGATGTTGAAGCGATTGCCGACCGTTTTTGTCTGATTCACAGGGGGAGTCTGCTAACCATCCGCTCGCCGCATGAAATTCTCGCTGATCAGGCGGACCGTTATGTCGTCCGTTATCGCGCCTCTTCGCCAATCGACGGGAGCGAGGAACTACGTTCCGGGCTGTACACCATCGAAACGGATATTTCGGCCATGGCAGACATTATCGCCAGAGTACAGGCGGGCGGCGGAATCATCCAGAACGCACAGCCGAAAGCCTCCCTGGAAACGGTTTTTTTCAGGACGATCGAATCTCCGCCGGAAGCGCCAAAAGCGCGGGAACTGGCGTAGCGCGGCCAGTGCCCGAACGGCAAGCGATTATTCCAGAAACGGCACCTTCCTGGAGGATACTCCGGAACGTTCTGTGCCTGTCAATGCTATTGGTGTTCTATATGTACTTGCGAACCCTGTTCCCAAAGATGTTCGCGGATGACTACATGTATCTCGCCCACACAGCGGGTGTCTTTCTGCGTAGCGCGCCGTGGAGCGAGCTTTACCGGCTTTTTCTGGAACCGGCGAACCCTTGGGAATTTCTTCCGCTGCGCGATTTTACCTACTGGCTGGATTTCCGTTTGTACGGGGATAATTTTGTCGG
>JAITGN010000096.1 GCA_031280565.1 Accumulibacter sp.
CTTCAAACCGCTCTTCCAGGGCGCGCGGCGAGAGCGTTTCAAACACCCGGCGGATCGTGTCGTGACCGGGGATCCCGTTGCGCAACCGAAGATAACGCCGCAGCCAGGCTTCCCGCTCACGACCCCAGTCCTCGATGTCGTCCCAGCCTTCCGCCCCCGACATCACCGCGCACAGCGCAAGCACCACGATGTCCAGCAGATCATGATCCGTACGCCCTTTTACACGACTATCCGGCAAGTCCGAAAAACGGTCGATCAGAATGCTTATTCCAGGCTCTTTCATCGCTCACCATAAAAAAGCGAGAGTAGAACCGATACCGGCAATGTTTACAACCCATTGTCGTAAGCACATGATTGTCAACGGTTTTTCATGCTCCGGCCCTGGCTTTGAATACTCCTCTATCCAGAGCCTTTGAGGGCATATGCTATAATTTATGGCTTGGTTCCAGCCCCCATAGCATGAAGGTCGTGCAGTTGATTTGTAATCATCAGGCCGTGGTTCGATTCCGCGTGGGGGCACCAAGGGACAAAAAATCCAGGTTCAATCGGGTCGGCGATTGTCCGAGCAGGGCAGCTGGCCGGACACGGCCAATGGCGCCGCTTGCCGTTTTACCGCAGACGTTCAGACCACTGCGCCGTCTTTGTTCGCGCCTTCGATTTTTCTGGAACGCTTGACCAAATGTTCGCGGGAAAGGCCCAGCCACATGACAAGCGGGCTGGCAACCAGAACCGACGAATAGATGCCAAAGCATATTCCGATAGTCAGGGCGACCGAAAAATAATGCAGCGTTTCACCGCCGAAAAGGAGCATCGCCAGCACCATGATCTGTGTCGATCCGTGCGTGATGACCGTGCGCGAAATCGTGCTGGTGATAGCGCGGTCGAGAATCTGTGGCGTGTCCAGGCCGCGCGCTTTCTTGAATGTCTCGCGCACACGATCGAAGACGACAACCGACTCATTGACCGAGTAACCGAGAACCGCCATGACCGCAGCCAGTACCGAGAGCGAAAATTCCCACTGAAAAAACGCGAAGAAGCCAAGGATAATAATCGCGTCATGCAGGTTGGCGATGATGGCGGAAACAGCGAAGCGCCATTCGAAACGCAAGGCGAGATAAACCACGATTCCCGCGATGACGAGCAAAAGCGCCATTGCGCCGTTTTCGGCGAGTTCCTTCCCGACCTGCGGGCCGACGATTTCGACACGCCCCTGTTTCGCGCCGGGAACTTCCTTGTCGAGAACAGCCATGATCGATTCGCCAATCTTTGTCGCGTCCTGGCCTTCAAGCGCGGGCATGCGGAGCATGACATCGCGGCTGGTACCGAAATTCTGCACGGTAAAGTCAGCGTAGCCAGCTTTGGCGAGAGAGGTGCGGATTTTTTCCAGATCGGCCGCCTGCGGATAACTGATTTCGATCAGCGTTCCTCCGGTGAATTCAACGGAAAAATGCAGTCCCCGGTACGCGAGGAAGAAAACGGCCAGCAGAAAAGTTATCAGGGAGATGACGTTGAATATCAGCGCGTAGCGCATGAACGGAATGTCTTTTTTTATGCGGAAAAATTCCATTTCTGAACCCTTAACTCAATGTCTTCAACAGGCGTCCGATGCGGGCCGCCATATCTGCCCGATGGATACGGATTCCAGTTTGCGGCGGCGGCCATAGATCAGGTTGATCAGCGCGCGCGAAACGACGACGGACGAAAAAAGCGACGTCAGAATGCCAAGGCAATGCACAACGGCAAATCCGCGGATCGGCCCGGTTCCGAACGCGAGCAGCGCAATTCCGGCGATCAGAGTCGTGATGTTCGAATCGAGAATCGTATCGAAGGCGTGTTCGTATCCTCCGTGAATCGCGGCCTGCGGTGTGGCGCCGTTGCGCAGTTCTTCCCGGATGCGTTCGTTGATCAGCACATTGGCGTCGATGGCCATGCCAAGCGTCAGCGCGATGGCGGCGATTCCGGGCAAGGTCAGGGTAGCCTGCAGCATGGAAAGAAGCGAAACCAGAAAGAGCAGATTGCAGGCAAGGGCGGCGACCGAAACGAGACCGAACAGCATGTAGTAAATCGACATGAAGATTGAGATTCCCACGAATCCCCACATCGTCGAACGAAATCCTTTTTCGATGTTTTCGGCGCCAAGACTCGGGCCGATGGCGCGTTCCTCAATGATTTCCATCGGCGCGGCCAGCGAACCGGCGCGTAGCAGCAAGGAGGTATCGTTGGCTTCCGTGATGGTCATATTGCCTGAAATCTGCACGCGCCCCCCGGCGATTTCATCGCGGATAACCGGCGCTGTCACGATTTCGCCTTTGCCTTTTTCGAACAGCAGGATCGCCATGCGTTTGCCGATATTTTCGCGCGAGACATCCCTGAAAATGCGTGAACCCGCGGAATCCAGCGTAAGCGAAACGACCGGCTCGCCCGTTCGGTCGTCGTACCGGGGTTGCGCGTCGGTCAGGCGGTCGCCGGTCAAAACGACCTGTTTTTTGACGAGCAGGGGAATCGGAGCGCTGTTGCTGTCTTTGGGGCGTTCGTAATAAAGCTCTGTTCCGAAAGGCGCGCGGCCCGACTGGGCCGCTTCCAGCGCCGCTCCCGGGGTTTCGTCGACCATGCGGATTTCCAGCGTCGCCGTGCGTCCCAAAATGTCCTTGGCTTTGGCGGTGTCTTGCACTCCGGGCAACTGAACGACGATGCGGTCAATTCCCTGCTGCGCAATGACCGGTTCGGCGACGCCGAGCGCGTTGATCCGGTTGCTCAGCGTTCCCATGTTCTGCTTGACGGCGGATTCCTGAATGTTCTGGAGAGACTGGGGTTTCAGCGTGGCGACAATTCTCGCGTCCGCGCCTTCTCCTTGGCGCGTCAGTTGCAGGTCGGGTTGATTGTCGGCAATGATATCGTGGGCTTTATCCCGGGTTTCGGAATCGCGGAAGCGAAGGACGATACGGTCGCTATCGCGGCTGATGCCGTTATTCCGGATGTTTTTCCCGCGCAACAGACTGCGCAAATCCGCGCCCAGCGAGTCGAGGCGTTTGGTCATGGCGCCTTTCATGTCGACCTGCAGCAGGAAGTGCACTCCGCCGCGCAGATCAAGGCCGCGATACATCGGCAGCGCGCGCAAACGGCTCAACCACTGCGGCGAGCTTGAAAGCAGATTCAGTGCAAGAATATAGCGCGGGTCGGCGGGGTCGGGGTTGAACAGCTTTTCGAGAATATCTTTCGCCTTGATCTGTGTATCCGTATCGCTGAAGCGGATTTTCAGGCCAGTGGAATCCAGAAGAATTCCCGTATTTTCGATTCCCGCGTTTTTGAGCGCGGTTTCGGCGGTTTCACGCGCCCGGTCATCGACCTTGATTGTCGCCTTGAGACTGGAAAGCTGGACGGCGGGCGATTCGCCGAAAAAATTCGGCAAGGTATAAATAAAACCGGTCAACAGCGCGATAACGACAAGGATGTTTTTCCAGAGAGGATAGCGGTTCATGTAAAAGATGGAATAAATGTGATTGTTTTTCCCTTGAAGAATCTCCGAACCGGCGGGAAGCGGAATTTTGGGGCCGCGGCGCGGTTCGGAGAGGAGATCAAAGGGATTTGAGCGTTCCTTTCGGCAAAAGAACGGTGACGGCCGCTCTTTGCAACTGAACTTCGACGTTATCGGTGATGGCGATGCTCAAAAAATCATCGCCAACCCGGACAACGCGTCCCGCGATACCGCCTTGTGTAATGATTTCATCGCCTTTGCCCAGTGATTCCAGCATTGCCTTGTGTTCTTTTGCCTTTTTCTGCTGCGGGCGGATCATCAGAAAGTAGAAAATCCCGAACATCGCGAGCATGATGAAAACCTGGTCTATGCCCCCAAAAAGCGAGCCGGGCGCTGCTGTTTGCGCATACGCGTTGCTGATCAGCACAATGATAACCTCCTGAGAAAGAAGCGAAAAAACGGATACGGGATAAAACGGGAGGCTATTGTATCACTCCAGCCCGCCTGGAACGGAGATTCCTGAGCGTTTCGGTAAAATTACCCGCGGAAATCGCTTCGCGAAGCTCCATCATCAGCGTTTGATAATAATGAATATTGTGAATCGTATTGAGCTGCGCGCCGAGGATTTCACCGGCGCGATGGAGATGGTGAAGATAAGCGCGGGAAAAACCGCGGCAGGCATAGCACATGCAGGATTCATCGAGAGGCCGCGAATCGTTTTTGTACCGTGCGTTCTTGATCCGGATATCTCCGCATCGGGTAAAAAGGTGTCCGTTACGTGCGTTGCGTGTCGGCATGACGCAGTCGAACATATCGATGCCTGCGCGGACGCCGTTCATCAAGTCCTCGGGCGTGCCAACGCCCATCAGATAACGCGGCCTGTCTTCCGGCAGGCGCGGCGAAACATGGGCCAGCACGCGCTCCATTTCCTCCTTTGGCTCGCCGACCGACAGCCCGCCAATGGCCATGCCGTCGAAGCCGATTTCGCGGAGTCCTTCCAGCGATTCATCGCGCAGCGTTTCGTACATGCCGCCTTGCACGATCCCGAAAAGCGCGTTCGGATTGCCAAGCCGCCGGTATTCGTCATACGAACGTCTGGCCCAGCGCAGCGAAAGGCGCATCGATTTTTGCGCTTCGTCGAATGTGGCCGGGTAGGGTGTGCATTCGTCGAAAACCATCGCGATATCCGAATTCAGCGCATGCTGAATTCGCATCGATTCTTCGGGCGAAAGAAAAAGCCGGTCGCCGTTGAGCGGCGAAGCGAATTTCACGCCTTCCTCGCAGATTTTACGCAGCGCGCCGAGCGAGAAAACCTGGAATCCGCCCGAATCGGTCAGAATGGGTCTCTCCCAGCCCATGAAGCGGTGCAGGCCGCCATGTGAGGCAAAAGTTTCCAGTCCGGGACGCAGCCATAGATGAAAGGTGTTTCCA
This sequence comes from Accumulibacter sp., assembly GCA_031280565.1. Classification (GTDB taxonomy): domain Bacteria; phylum Pseudomonadota; class Gammaproteobacteria; order Burkholderiales; family Rhodocyclaceae; genus Propionivibrio. The sequence goes on from JAITGN010000096.1 coordinate 4,907, forward strand.
AGACATATCCGCGCACCGGTTTCGATGAGGTCGCGCGGTGTCATGGCCTTGACCGCGCCATATGTGCCGACCGGCATGAAAACCGGTGTTTCTACGACGCCATGCGCCAGCGTCATGCGCCCGCGCCGCGCCGCGCCGTCGGTGGCGAGCAGTTCAAAACGCATGATCGCGCCTCTTGAGAAACATGGCGTCGCCATAACTGAAAAAACGGTAACGGCTGGCTATGGCGCGCGCATAAGCCTCGCGGATTCGCCCGCTTCCCGCAAAGGCGTGAACCAGCAAAATCAGCGTTGAACCTGGCAGGTGAAAATTCGTGAACAGGCAATCGACGATACGGAAAGCATAGCCCGGAGTAATGAAAAGGCGGGTTTCCGACTCGCCGGGCTGGACGCGGCCGGATTGCCCGGCGGCTTCGAGCGCGCGCAGACTGGTTGTTCCCACCGCGATAACGCGGCCGCCACGTTTACGCGCCCGCTCGACGGCGTCCGCGGTGTCTTGCGGAATATGGAAGCGCTCCGGGTGCATCCTGTGCTCGGCGATCAGGTGTGTCCGCAAGGGTTGAAATGTCCCCGCGCCGACATGCAGCGTCAGCCAGGCGATTTCAGCGCCCCGTGCCTTTAGGGAGGCCAGAAGCGTTTCATCGAAATGCAGCCCGGCTGTCGGCGCGGCGACCGCGCCCGGATGACGCGCATAGACTGTCTGATATCGCGCCTCGTCTTCTTTTTCGGCGGGATGGGTGATGTAGGGAGGCAGAGGCAGGCGGCCGTATTTTTCGAGTAACGCGAAAAAATCGCCTTCTCCTTCTCCCTCCAGATCAAGCGCGAAAAAACCGGTGGAATCTTCCGCGCGGCCCGCGACGCTGACCGCGAACGCGTTTTCAAGAACGAGCCGGGTTCCCGCTCCAGGCGGCCTGTTTGCGCGTATCTGGGCGATGACGCGCCGGGGAGCGGCAATCCGCTCAATCAGCACCTCGACCTGGCCTCCTGTTGTTTTCTTGCCGAACAGGCGCGCTTTGATGACGCGCGTATCGTTGAACACAAGAAGGTCTCCGCGCTGGATCAGGGCCGGGAAATCGGAAACTTTCCGTTCGATGATGTCTTCCTGAGCCGCGGCGTCCAGAAGACGCCCGCCCGCGCGTTCAGCCGCGGGGTATTGCGCGATCAGTTCGGAAGGCAGTTCGAAATCAAAATCGTCAAGCGTTAACATAATGTTCCGGTTCGCGCCCGGAAAAAACCGGGCGGAATGGATGGTATGGGAGGGTATGGCGTGGAAAAGAGGCCGTGTTTTTTCGCTGAATTCCGGTTGGCGGCGATAGCGGCGCGCCGGTTTATTTTTTTTTGCGGTTTCTGAAATCCCACGGTGAAACGGGATTGGAATCCGCCCACAAGCCAATTTTTCCGGATTGCGCCAGATACTGTTTTTCATGCAGAGGCGACACCGGTTCCTGTGCCCAGGCCAGTCCGCGTTTGAGCTGTTCAGACGCGGCATCGATGCCCGCGCAATACACATTACCGAATAGATGCCCATAGCGGTTTTTCTGCCCATCATAAACAACGACAGGCTGGCCAACGCAGAGACTGGCAAGAGATTTGCGGGATTGTGAACCAAACGGCTGTTTCCGCTCTGGCGCGTCGATTCCCGCCAGGCTGACACGTATCCGGGTATTGCGCGGCCCCAGGATAGTCAGCGTGTCGCCGTCGATTGCCTTGATCCCGCGGCCAACAATGGAGGTCTGGGCATGTGCGGCCAAACAAAGAAAAGAAAGCAGGCAAACCAGAAAAGTGCGCTTTGTCATAAATTAACTCCGGCTGGAAATTTCGTCTTCAGGGGACGATCAGGCACGGAAAGGCGTGATATACGCCCTTCCACGCCGCTCCATCTACAAATGTTCCGTTTCACGCCGTCAGACATGGCCCAACGGCACGAAAGAGACCAAGCCTCTTCCGGATCCGATTATCCCCCTGAAAGGAAGGGTTTCCAATCGAAACCGGTTTTCGATGAAAATGGAAAACGCGCATGCGCAAACTCAAGTGAAAATATGCCTTGGCGCAGCCATACGATAGTCAGGTGATGGTGGTGCCCCGAGCCAGAGTCGAACTGGCACGCCTTGCGGCGCTGGATTTTGAGTCCAGTGCGTCTACCGATTCCGCCATCGGGGCGCGGGATGCTGTACAAGGGAAGCAATTATCCATGATTCGCGGAAGACCGACAAGCAGGAACGTTTTCCCCGGGAGTCGGCCGCCGCTGGAAGGCGCTGGAAAGACTTTGGCGGACTGTTGAGGTACCACGAAGTCCTTCGCTATTCAGCAGGCGGGTTTTGCCAGAAAATAAATAAAAAGTGACGTTTTTGGGGAATTTTATAGTTGAAAATCACGTAAAATCCCTTGGAAACGTGAGTATATTTTTTCGATACTGTTCAGGCGGAAAGCCCGATTTTTATAAAATGTCTTGAAAACGTCCATGAAATTTGCTGGTTTTTTCAAAACAGCCTGTTTCTCATAAAAAAACCTATAAAAATAGCTTGAGAACGTATCTTTCAGTCAATGACAAAATATTCTTTTGTATCCCGTGCCAAAGTGCGCCGCCAGACGGGGCGTTTCGGGATTTCCGCAGGTCCACTCGTTCTCCCGACAACTTTCCGGCGGTCAGTTTTCTTCCAGGAATCGCAGTTTGTTGCTCGCGTGCCGAAGCCGGGTCGCGAGAACGAACGCCAGCCGGGCCGCAAGGAGAAAAGCGATACGCTTGTGCTCTTCCGCGAGCAACAGGAGTTTTTCCGGACTCAGAACGTAACATTCGACATCGGTCTGCGCGATGGCGTCATTATCGCGCGGGCGCTGGTCAAGAAAGGAGAGGCCGCCGAAAAAACCGCCTGGCCCGTAAGTCGTAACATGGTACGGAGTCGAATTGCCGCCGACATAGCCCATGAGACGGACATGGCCTTTGCGGACAAAATAAAGATTGGTGTTCGACCCGCCCAGTGAATAGATGACTTCGCCCGCCTTGAAGGCGCGTTTTTCCATCCCCGCTTCCAGATCGGCCAGCGTGTCGGGCTTGCTGTTTTTGAAAAGCTCGATTTCACACAGCGAAAGCGGGGGCTTTTCGCCCGGCGATGCGGCATCTCCAAGCAGGTGCTGCTCGACCCATTCGATCGCCGCTTCAAGCGTTGGCATGACGATTACGTTTCCGCCGTCTGCAATCAGGCCGGAAAGTTCAAGAAAATCCCGAAGATTCCGGTTTTGCGTTTTGTGAAGGTTCGAGAGCAGCATGGGGACATTTCGTTCAGCCAATATGTCGCGCGCCTGAATCAGCACATGCGCGGCCGTGACATCGAGTGACTGAACGCGCTGCATGTCGAGAATCAGGTAAGCCGTTTTTTCGAGTTCCGGTTTGAGCGTCATGTAAAGCCGGTGCGCCGTGCCGAAAAAAAGGCTTCCTTGCAATTCGAAAATGACCGCCGATTCTTTTTTCTGCTCGAGAACGTTCATTTCGCTTTCTGAACGCACCCAGGTGTTCGAACGTTCAGCGACGAAACTTTTGCGACGGACGACGTTGCCACCGACCTGTTCGCGCAGGAAAAGAATGATCGAGAGCACCACTCCGGCAGCAGATGCTGCGATCAGGTGAACGAAAAGTGAAACGACGATGACGACAAACACGACGCAAAAATCGACGACCGTCGAACGCGATTCGAGAAAGCGGAATGCGTCAGTATCGATCATCCGGAAACCGACAACGATCAGAAGACCGCTCAACGCGGCGACGGGAATACAGGAGATGAAATTCCCGAGCAAAAGCGCAGCGGCAAGGACCAGCAGTCCCTCGATAATTCCGGAAATCCGCGTTTTTGCGCCGCTCGACAGGTTGATGAGACTCGCGCCCATTGTGCCGGCGCCGGGCATTCCTCCGATGGTGGACGCGACAACATTGGCAAAGCCTTGCGCGGCCAGCTCGCGGTTCGGGTCGTGCTGCGAGCGCGTCATCCGGTCGAGGACGACGCAGGTTTTAAGCGTGTCGATCGAAAGGAGCGCCGCAAGCGTCAGCGCGCTGCCGATCAGCCCCGCGACCTGGGATAGCCGGAGTTCGCCGATTTGACGCCAGCGATCAGTAATCAAGGCGATATAGCCTCCTTCGGTCACGCCCAGCGAACCGACAATCAGCGTGTTGCCTTCCATCTGGCGCATGGACGGGTCGAACAGGGCGATCAGGGCGTAAACAAGGCACCCTGCGGCGATGCCGAGCACGGTGCCGGGCACGTTTTTCACGAATCGCGGGGAAACGGTCAAGGTCAGCGCCGTGGCGCTTCCTATCGCGATTCCGCGCCAGTCCCAGTTCTGAAAACCGATAAGACAGTCGATCCACGATGTTCCGGCGGGGAGGCCGAAAAATTGCGGAAGCTGTCCACCGATCGTTATCAGGCCAACGCCGCCGAGAAACCCGCTGACGACAGGATAAGGGATATAGCGGACAAGCCCGCCGATGCTCATGACGCCAAGCAAGGACTGGATGATTCCGGCAAGAATGCCAAGAACGGTAATCATTAGAACGATGGAAAAAGGCTCCATGCCGTCCGCGGTCAACTGGATCGCGAACGCGGCCAGGACAGCCGCGGAAGGGGCGCAGGGCGCGCTGATCATCCGGTCGGTTCCACCAAAGATTGAGGCAAGAAGACCAAGTGTCACCGCGCCGAGAATTCCGGCAAGCACTCCGAACGCAGCAAATTGCGGATCAATGGCTGTGTAGACAGTGACTCCGAAAGCCGCCGCCGCGGGCAAGGCGACCAGCATGGCGGCCAGTCCGCCCCAGAAATCTTCGGAATGGCGCACCCACGCGCCGGAAAACTCACGCATTTTTCTTCCTTCTATACGGTATTTCGCGCTTTTCCAGAAGGCAGTCATTCGCCATGGACGACAAGGATACGCCGAACGGCGCGGGTACACGCGTTTTTTTCGTATTTCGTGAATACGTTGAAGAATATCCCTGTCCAGGCCGGAAAAAAGAAGCCGCGATGCCGTTGAACTATCACGGTATAATCCTGCTTTCGGCGGCACATTCCGGCGCTCAGTCATGAAGGCCGCGTTTGAATCGAGAACTGTCAACATTCGGGGGGATCCTGATGCCGGAGAATCTTTTTGAATCGGGTCATTTGTTTCGTGAGGAAATCGACAGAAAGCTGCTTCGGGCCTTCGCTGTCGCTCCCGAACACGCCAATACCCTGGAAAAATACAAGGCGCTCTCGCTGTTTGCGCGCGAGCAGCTGGCACAGCGCTGGGTAAAGACCCAGCAGGAAGACCGCGAGAAAAAGGCGAGGCGTATCTGTTATCTGTCGATGGAATTCCTTCTCGGGCGATCCCTCAACAATGCGCTCGACGCGCTTGACCTGCGTGACAGGGCGGAAGCGGCGTTTCCGTCTGAAAAAGGCGTTTCGCTTTCCGGCCTTCTCGAATCCGAAACCGACGCCGCGCTCGGCAACGGCGGACTTGGCCGGCTGGCCGCCTGCTTCCTCGACTCGATGGCGACGCTGGAACTCCCGTCATGGGGTTACGGGATGCACTATGAATATGGCATGTTCTCACAAGCCATTGTCAATGGTGAACAGGTTGAGCATCCCGATCTCTGGCTGGCAGAAGGCTCAAGCTGGATTTTTCCGAGGCCCGGGCGGAATTTCATTGTCAACTTCGGCGGCGTCGCGGAACATCACGGCGAATGGTCCGAGTGGAACGCGACGGAATCCGTCGTCGCCAACGCTTATGACTACGTTATTCCGGGCCACGGAACTGGCCGGGTAAGCACGCTTCGTCTCTGGAAAGCCAGCGCTCCGGCGCAGATTGATCTGAACGCGTTCAATTCCGGCGATTACGCGCGTGCCGCCGAGATAAAAAACCGTTTCGAGAATATTTCCTGGGTACTTTATCCCAACGACAGCACGCCCGCCGGAAGGGAATTGCGCCTGCGTCAGGAATATTTTTTCGTCTCCGCGTCGATACAGGATATTCTCCGCAATCATCTGGAAGAACACGGCAATTTAAACAATCTCCACGAGCAGATAGCGATCCATCTCAACGATACGCATCCCGCCATCGCCATCGCCGAACTCATGCGGCTTCTGTGCGACGTGCACGGAATGCTTTGGGCCGACGCGTGGAGCCAGTGCAGGCGGATTTTTTCATATACCAATCACACGCTGATGCCGGAAGCGCTGGAAACCTGGCCGGTCAGCCTGATGATCCATCTGCTGCCGCGTCACATGCGGATCATTTTTCAGATCAACCAGGAATTTCTGAACGAAGTGACTCAGCGTTTTCCCGGCGACGTCGAACTTGTCCGGCGCGTTTCCCTGATCGATGACGCCGACGGGAACGAACACAACAAACGGATACGGATGTCTCATCTGTGCATCGTCGGCAGCCATCGCGTCAACGGTGTATCCCGTTTGCATTCCGATCTGATGGTCAAAACGATTTTTGCCGATTTCGCCAGGCTGTATCCCGAACGTTTCCACAACAAGACAAATGGCGTCACGCCGCGCCGCTGGCTGGCGCAGGCGAATCGGGGCCTGGCCGGATTGATTGATTCGCGGATTGGCCGGGACTGGCGTTACGATCTCGACCGCCTCGAAAAGCTGAAGGAATATTCCGGCGACCCGGAATTTCGCCGCGCGTTCGCGGAGATCAAGCGCGAGAACAAGCAACGGCTTGCGGATTATATCCATGAAAAAACCGGCATTGCGTTCAGCGCGGACTCCCTGTTCGATGTCCAGGTCAAACGCATACATGAGTACAAGCGGCAGCTTCTCAACGTGCTGCATGTCATTACGCGCTACAACGCCATTCTCCACGGCCTGGCGGACGACGCGCCGCCGCGCTGCGTTATTTTCGCCGGAAAGGCGGCATCATCGTATGTCATGGCGAAGCTGATTATCCGCCTGATCCACGATGTCGCCCAGGTTATCAATAACGACCGGCGGATTCATGACCGCCTCAAAGTCATTTTCGTGCCGAATTACAGTGTCTCGATCGCAGAACTGATTATGCCGGCCGCCGATCTTTCGGAACAGATTTCGATGGCCGGAACCGAGGCGTCGGGCACCGGAAACATGAAATTCTCGCTCAACGGCGCGTTGACCATCGGCACGGAAGATGGCGCGAACATCGAAATTCGCGATGGGGTCGGCCCGGAAAACATTTTCATTTTCGGCAACAGCGCGGCCCGGCTGCAGGAACTTCGCCGTTCCGGTTATGATCCGCGCGGCATTTACACGAATACTCCGGCGCTTAACGAAGCCCTGAACCGGATTGATGGCGGTTTCTTTTCTCCGGGCGACAGCCGGCGTTACCATAGCGTTTTCAATTCCCTGGTCAATTATGGCGATCATTACATGCTGCTTGCCGATTATTCTGATTACATTGAAGCCCAGAAAAAAGCCGACCAGCTCTTTCTGGATTCCAGCGAATGGCATCGCAAGGCTATTTTGAATGTCGCCGGAATGGGCATTTTCTCGTCCGACCGCGCGATTCGGGAATACGCGGTCGACACGTGGAAAATGGCATCGTCTCTCAGGAAAACCGGTGATGCTGAATGATGATGACGTTCTTGCGGTTTCACGCGGCGAACATGACGATCCTTTCGCCGTACTTGGCCCCCACGCGGACAATGAAGGGCGTTTCTGGCTGCGCGCCTTTCAACCTGGCGCGAGAGCTGTTTTCGCCATCAACCCAAAAAACGGAGATATTCTCGCCGAGCTTTTGCAGCGCCAGGTTGGAGTAAATGATACCGGCTTCTTTGAGGGTGTTTTCGGCGTAGGTGCGTTTTTTCAGAAATCCCGCCACCGCCGCCGCCGCGGCCTTCATTGTGGCTCTTCGCGCAAACCACCCGCCTATCGCCTGAGAATCGTCTGGCCAGACCATGTCCAGGAAATCGACGATCCTTACCGCTTTTCGCCCGTTCTCGGCGAACTTGATGTCTGGCTGTTGGCGGAAGGCTCGCATCTGCGTCCTTTCGAGCGGCTCGGCGCGCACATTCGGGAGATCGACGGCGTCAAGGGAACCGCTTTTGCCGTATGGGCGCCCAACGTCCAGCGGGTCAGCGTGGCCGGCGATTTCAATCTCTGGGATGGCCGCCGTCATCCGATGCGATTGCGCCGCGAATGCGGCGTCTGGGAAATTTTTATTCCCGGTATTTTACCCGGCGAGCGCTATAAATACGAAATTCGCCCGAACGACGCCGGGTTTGTTCCGCTAAAGGCCGATCCTTACGGATTTTCCGCTGAACTGCGTCCTGCGACGGCATCGGTCGTCTACGATCTTCATCCGAGGCCGGATTGCCTTTCGCTTTCCGCGACTGAGCAATTACGTTCTCCCGTTTCGATTTACGAGGTTCATCCCGCCTCATGGCGTGGAAACTCCTCCGGCGGCTTCCCGGACTGGGAGCGGCTCGCGGAAACGCTGATTCCCTATGTCGCCGATCTTGGTTTTACGCATATCGAGATATTGCCGGTAACCGAGCACCCGTTTGACGCGTCATGGGGATATCAACCCTTGGGATTGTATGCGCCGACGGCGCGCTTCGGCCCGCCAGAAGGCTTTCGGGATTTCGTTTCGCTCTGTCATGCCGCTGGACTCCGGCTTATCGTAGACTGGGTTCCCGGGCATTTCCCGTCCGACAGTCACGGACTCGCGCGTTTCAATGGCACGCCTCTTTACGAATACGCCGATCCGCGCGAAGGACTGCATCAGGACTGGGGAACGTTGATTTACAACTTCAGCCGCCGCGAGGTATTCAATTATCTTGTCGGCAATGCCTTGTTCTGGATCGAGCGTTACGGCGTCGACGGTTTGCGCGTCGACGCGGTGGCTTCGATGCTTTATCGCGATTACAGCCGGAAAGACGGTCAGTGGATTCCGAATGTTTATGGAGGCCGCGAAAATATCGAGGCGATTCATTTTTTGCGCCAGATGAATGAAATCATTGGCAGGGAATGTCCGTGGGCCGTCACTTTCGCCGAGGAATCGACCGCCTGGCCATCGGTGACCCGGCCTCCCTCGATGGGCGGCCTCGGTTTCCATTACAAATGGAACATGGGCTGGATGCACGACGTGCTCGAATACATGTCGCTTGATCCGATACACCGCCGTTATCATCACGATCGACTGACGTTTGGGCTGTTATATGCGTTTTCCGAAAACTTTGTCCTTCCTCTTTCCCACGATGAAGTCGTGCACGGCAAAAAATCACTGATCGGGAAAATGCCAGGCGATTACTGGCAGAAATTCGCCAATCTGCGTGCCCTGTACGGTTTCATGTGGGCATATCCCGGCAAGAAGTTGCTGTTCATGGGCGGCGAATTCGCCCAGTGGAATGAATGGAATTCCGCCGGAAGCCTCGACTGGAATCTGCTGGACTTTCCACAGCATGCCGGCATCCGGAAACTTCTGTGTGATCTGAATGGGCTTTACCGCAAAACGCCGGCACTTTACGAAGCCGATTTCGATCCTGAAGGATTTGAGTGGATATCGGCCGGCGACGCCGAAAATTCGGTCATTGCTTTCATTCGTTACAACCGTGGCCGCTCAAGCGCGGTCGTATGTGTCTGTAATTTCACGCCGGTTGTCCGGCATGGCTACCGTATCGGCGTTCCCGGCCCCGGGCACTATAGGGAAGCCATCAACACGGATTCCCATTATTACGGAGGCGGCAATGTAGGCAATCTGTTTGGCGCAGTCAATGCCGAATCCGTTTCCTTTCATGGCCGTGGGCACTCCATTCCTGTCACGCTGCCCCCGCTTGCGACGGTTCTGTTCGAATGGGAACGCTAAGGGGCGATTTTCATCTTTCTGAAGGCTGTCCGTGGCCGCTCGGCGCGGCTTCGGATAATGTCGGCATCAATTTCGCGCTGTTTTCGGCGCACGCGGAACGCGTCGAACTCTGCGTTTTCCAGAACGGGTCGATGCGGACGGCCTTCCTTCCGCGATGTACCGACCAGGTCTGGCATGGTTATCTTCGCGGCGCGGCGCCCGGACTCCTTTACGCCTACCGGGTTTATGGCCCCCGGGGGGCGGGGCACCGCTTCGATCCGGAAAAACTGCTTGTTGATCCCTACGCGCGTGAATTGGAAGGTGAATTTGCCTGGACTAAGGGAGGCGCTCTGGTGACGCCGAAATGCCGGGTCGCCGCCAGACGATTCGACTGGGGCGGCGATTCTCCTCCCAATATTCCGCTGGAGAACTCCGTTTTATACGAAGTCCATGTCGGCGGCGCGACGCGATTGCATCCGGATGTTCCGGAGCCTTTGCGTGGAACGTATTCGGGACTCGCGTCGAAAACGATGATCCGGCACTTCAAACGTCTTGGCGTCACGGCCCTTAATCTGTTGCCGATCCATTGTTTCTTCGACGAAAAACATCTTGCGCTCAAAGGGTTGAGCAATTACTGGGGATATAACACCATCACGTTTTTCGTTCCTTCGCCGCGCTATGCGGCCGGGCAGAGTAACCGTTCTTCCGCCGGCGAGTTCCGGTCGATGGTGAAAGCGCTTCACGCGGAAGGCATTGAAATCATTCTGGATGTGGTTTTTAATCATACGGCGGAAAGCGATGCTTCCGGGCCGACGGTTTCTTTCCGTGGAATCGACAATCTTTCCTATTATCGCCACCCGCCCAATGCGCCGGACGATTACGAGAATTTCAGCGGATGCGGCAATACGCTCAACCTTGCCCATCCGCGCGTTTTGCAGTTGGTCATGGATTGTCTCCGTTACTGGGTTGGAGAAATGCATGTCGACGGTTTCCGCTTCGACCTCGCTACATCGCTTGTCCGCGACAGCGCCTTTCTCGCGGCGGTACGGCAGGATCCGCTTCTTTCGCGCGTCAAGCTGATCGCGGAACCTTGGGACATTGGCCCGGACGGTTATCGTCTGGGTGGTTTCCCTCCAGGATGGAGCGAATGGAACGACCGCTTCCGCGACGATACGCGCATGTTCTGGTTGACCCAAAGCGTGGATGCAAGCTGTCTTGCGCGCCGTGTCTCGGGGTCTGCGGAAATATTTCACCGCAATGGACGCGTTTCGTTCGCCGGCGTCAATTTCGTGACGGTTCATGACGGTTTCACGCTCCGCGATCTGGTCAGCTTCAACGAGCGGCGCAACAGGCCGAATGGCGAGAACAACCGCGATGGAAGCGGCAGCAATTTTTCGTGGAATTGCGGCGAAGAAGGCGAAAGCGATGATCCCGCGGTTTTGCGCCGCCGCCGCCATCTCTCTCGCGCCTTGCTGGCGACGTTGTTCATTTCCCAGGGAATTCCCCTGCTTCAGGGAGGTGACGAAATCGGGCGCACACAGTCGGGCAACAACAACGCCTACTGTCAGGACAATCCAATTACCTGGTTTGACTGGAAGAGCGCCGATGACAGACTGATCGAATTTACAGCCTGTATGGCTGCTCTGCGCCGTCGTTTCCCTCAGACGCGCCAGCGTTCATGGCTTTCCGGAAAAGCTGTAAGCGCCGGAACGGACGTTGTCTGGTGGCATCCCGAAGGCCGTGAAATGCGCGCGGAGGACTGGCATTCCGGATTCAAAGGGTTTCTTGGGTTCATGCTGGCGCCGCTGGCCGCTGATGGCGAATTTCTGCTTGTTTTGATGAACCGCGAAACCGAACCGCTTGATGTCCATCTGCCTCCGGGAAAATGGCAATGTCTGTGCGATACGGCCCTGGATATGCCTTTCTCCGGCGCTCCCAGCGGAAATCCGTGCAGGCTTGATGAGTATGCGGTTAAATTCCTCGTCTTGAAAGAGGCGAATGAGCGTGAAACGCTTTAGCGGCATCCTGTTGCATCTGACTTCATTGCCTGGGCCGCATGGGTCGGGCGATCTTGGCGCATCCGCCTATCACTTCGTCGACTGGCTTGTCGCCGGATGTCAATCGCTCTGGCAGGTGCTGCCCCTGAATGGAACAGGCCCTGGCAATTCGCCGTATATGTCGCCATCGGTTTTCGCCGGTAACGAACTGCTTGTCGCGCTTTCGCCGCTCCGCGATTCAGGCTGGCTGGCCAGCGAGGCGCTTCTTCCCGACGTGTTGTTTGACAGCGGCCGGGTGAACTTCGACGCGGTTCGGGAATTCCGGATGACGCGCCTGCGTCTTGCCGCGGAACGCTTTTTCATGGAAGGCGATACGCGCTCCAGAGAATTGTTCGACGCCTTTCTTGTCCAATCGCGCGACTGGATCGACGATTATGCCCTGTTCAAAGCGCTCGACAGGGAACATGGCGGCAAGATTTGGCAAGACTGGCCCGCGCCGCTGGCTGCGCGCGAACCCGGCGCGCTCGAACAGGCAAGGCATGCGCTTTCCGGAGAAACCGATTTCTGGAAATTTTGCCAGTGGTGTTTTTTTACCCAGTGGTCGTCGCTCAAGCGCTACGCGAACGAGCGCGGTGTCCGCGTTATCGGCGATATTCCGATGTTCGTCGATGCGCACAGCGCCGATGTGTGGGCAAACCGGGAATTATTCGACCTGGACACGAAGGGTTACCCGCGCGCTGTCTCCGGCGTTCCGCCCGATTATTTCAGCCCGGCGGGACAACGCTGGGGAACGCCGCTTTATGACTGGCCGGTTCACAGGAAGAGCGGTTACTCTTGGTGGATCGCGCGTCTATTGCGCATGCTGTCGTTGTGCGACATCGTTCGCATCGACCATTTTCGCGGCTTCGATTCGTACTGGGAAATACCGGCAGGCGCATCGGACGCTGTCAATGGACGCTGGCTTCCCGGGCCAGGCGCCGGGTTTTTCGATGTGTTCCAGGAGGCATTGAAAAGGACGGAAAGAAAAAACCCTTTCAATATCATCGCCGAAGATCTCGGCATCATTACCGGCGAAGTCCGCGCTTTGAGAAAAAACGCCGGTTTCCCTGGTATGCGTATCCTCCAGTTCGCTTTCGACGGACAGCCCGACAATCCCTATTTACCGCATAATTTCGACGAAACGCGAACGGTTGTTTATCCCGGAACGCACGATAACGACACGACGCTGGGCTGGTGGGCGAACCTGGCCGGCCATGAGCGTGAATACGTCTGCCGTTATTTCGGTAGCGACGGCAAGGATATTCACTGGGACATGATCCGCGCGACGATGGCCTCCGTCGCCGAGTTTGCCATCGTTCCAATGCAGGATGTTCTCGGGCTCGGTTCGGAACACCGGATGAACCAGCCGGGGGAGATGCGCGGGTGCTGGGAATGGCGGTTTGACTGGGACAAAGTTACGCCGCAGCATGCCGGGCGGCTTGCTGATTTCGCGCGCCTTTATGGACGTTTGCCGCGTTCGCTCGAGAGCCTTTGAACGGTGTTGACCTTTCCCGCGGCCGTTTTCTGTCTTTTTGCCGCATTCCATTTCCTGTTCCACGCGGAGCGGAATAAGGCGCGCTAGAGAAGACTTCGATAAAGCGCTTCGTAGTGCGCGGCGGAATCGTTCCAGGAAAAATCCTGGAGCATTCCATGCCGCCGGATTTTTCTCCAGCATTCTTTGTTGTGATAAAGCGTACAGGCTTCCCGCACCCGCGCGCCAAGCGTTCGGCTGTCCGGACGGTCGAACACAAAGCCTGTCGCGCGTCCCGACGCGATAGTGTCAGGCGTCGCGTCGACCACAGTATCCGACAAGCCGCCCGTCCGGTGAACGATCGGCAAAGCGCCATAACGGAGCGCATAAAGCTGGGTCAGGCCGCAAGGCTCGAAACGCGATGGCACGAGCAAGGCGTCCGCGCCGGCCATGATGCGGTGCGATAAATCCTCGTTGTGTCCGATATGGACGGCGATCCGGCCAGGATAGGCTCGCGCCGCCTGGGAAAAGCGGGTCTCGAATTCGGCTTTGCCTGTGCCGAGCACGACAAGCTGACCGCCGCTGTCAAGCAGGTCAGACAGCGCGTCCAGGAGAATATCCATGCCCTTTTGTTCGGTAAGACGGCTCACGACGGCGAAAAGAGGCGATTCGTCATCTCTCAGGAGTCCGAATTCCTTTTGCAGCATCCGTTTGCAAAGTTTTTTTCCGCTCGGGTTTTGTGCTGTGTAAGCGTGCGCGATTTTCGGATCCTGTGGTGTCCAGACGCTATAGTCGACGCCGTTGAGAATCCCCGAGAGATCGCTGGAACGCTCGCGCAAAAGGCCATCGAGTCCCCATCCGAATTCGGGCGTTTGTATTTCTCTGGAATAAGCAGGACTGACTGTCGTGATTTTGTCCGAATAGACCAAACCGGCTTTCATGAACGAAAAACTGCCGTAAAACTCGATTCCGGAAGGCGTCAGCAGTTCCGCTGGTAATCCGGTTTCGCCATAGCACTCAAGCGGGAAAATGCCGCGGAACGCCAGATTGTGAATAGTAAAAACCGCTCGCGTCTTCAGGCTCGGATTCTGCCGGATATAAACCGGCGCAAGCCCGGCATGCCAGTCGTGAGCGTGTACGATATCCGGCAGCCAGTCCGGATCAAGTTCGCCGAAAGCCAGGTGCGCCGCCGCCCAGCCGAGTAAAGCGAAACGGCGGTGATTGTCGCTCCAGTCCCGCCGGTCAGGACCAACATAAGGGTTGCCGTCCCTGTCGTATAAAAACGGCGCATCAATGACATAAACCATTAATCCGCTCTCGGACAAACGGCCCGCCAAAAGCCGGACGGCCGCCGCGCCGAAAACAGGGCCGATTTGCGCGACCGGCACGAGTTCCGGAACGCCGGCCATGATTCCCCTGAAGCCGGGGAGAAGTACGCGCGTATCGTGCCCATGCCGCGCCTGAGCGCCCGGCAGGGCGGCGACGATGTCGGCCAGCCCCCCGGTTTTGACCAGCGGGAAGATTTCCGCCGCAACGTGAAGTATACGCATAACGTTATTGGGTCTGATCAATCATCAGCTGGGTGACCAGCACGATTCCGTTCTGCGTACACCGGAAACGGCGTCTGTCTTCCTGCTCGTCTTCCCCGATGATCATGCCCGCCGGAATTCTGACGCCATGATCGATGATGGCGCGCCGTATTCGCGCTCCGGTTCCGATATCCACTTCAGGTAACAGGACAGACCAGTCGATCCGCGCATATGAGTGGATGCGGCAAGCTGAAAACAGGATGGAGCGATTCGTCTCGCCCGATATGATGCATCCATTCGCGATCGTCGATTCGATTGAAAGCCCGCGGCGGTTGTATTGGTTGTGAACGAATTTCGCCGGCGGTAATTGCGGCCGGTAGGTCCAGATAGGCCAGTTTCTGTCATAAAGATTGAGCGCCGGATCGGTCGCCGTCAGATCGATATTGGCCTCCCAGTAAGCGTCTACTGTTCCGACATCCCGCCAGTAATGTTCTTTTTGACCTTCCTCGG
Organism: Accumulibacter sp.; assembly: GCA_031280565.1. GTDB lineage: Bacteria > Pseudomonadota > Gammaproteobacteria > Burkholderiales > Rhodocyclaceae > Propionivibrio. The sequence continues at coordinate 20,244 of JAITGN010000096.1, forward strand.
GCGCGTGAATGCAGCTTCCCTGGAAGAAATGGGCAAAAGCGACGCCGTTTTTTACGGCGTTCGGGATGATGTCCTTGCCGAAATCGTGGTTGGATGATTCGTCAGCAATGTCGCGTTCCAGCTCGCTGTAAAGATATTTTGCGTTGAAAATGTAAACACCCATGCTGCACAGCGAATGATCCGGCTTCCCGGGAATGCACGGCGGATTTTCCGGTTTTTCGACAAAATCCAGAATTTTTTCCGATTCGTCGACCGCCATTACGCCGAAAGCGCTTGCATTCGCGCGCGGAACCTCAATGCAGGCGACAGTGCATTCCCCCCCCTTTTCCACGTGATCGACGAGCATCGCGGCATAATCCATTTTATATACGTGGTCGCCCGCGAGAACGATGATGAATTCGGGGGCCGGCCTGTAGCTTTGGACGATATCGATGTTCTGGTAGACGGCATCTGCCGTGCCGCGATACCAGGATTCCTCGTCGACGCGTTGCTGCGCTGGAAGAAGGTCGATGAATTCACCCACTTCGCCACGCAAAAAAGACCATGCGCGCCGCAAATGACGCAAGAGGCTGTGTGACTTGTATTGCGTTACCACGCCGATCCGCCTGATATTCGAGTTGATACAATTCGACAGCGCGAAATCGATGATGCGGAAGTTTCCGCCGAAATAGATCGCGGGTTTCGCGCGATTGTCGGTCAGTTCATGGAGCCGTTTTCCGCGTCCGCCGGCAAGAACCAGCGCGACGGCATATCCGGGTAATTTGAAAGCGCGTTTTTCAGACATATCTATCTCCCCGTATGCAATGTATCAAACATCCATATCCCTGTTTTGGCGGCGCGCGCCGGAAGAACCCGCCTGGTTTTCCGGAATGCGCGCCGCACATGACGCCCTAGCCGGTATTTCCTTTGCATTTCAGCTTATCACATCGGGACGGGTTCTGCCCGTTATTTCCGTGATCCGGGCAAGCTCCCCGGCCAGTTGAATCAACGGCGTCAATGCCTCCTGAACGGGAATGGCGAGACATTCCGGATCGCTCTCATAGCGTTCGAGATAAATTCTCAGTGTCGCGCCCTCGGTTCCCGTTCCAGAGAGCCGGAAAACGATGCGTGATCCGTCGTCGAGCATTATCCGGACGCCCTGGCGCTCGCTGCGCGAACCATCGATCGGATCAAGGTAGGCGAAATCATCCGCCATTCTGACCTTCGTTTTCGAGACAGGCTTGCCCGGAAGTGATGGCAACACGTCGCGCAAACACGCGAAAAGCATTTCCGCGCCCGCCGCATCAAGCGCCTCGTAATCGTGCCGGGAATAGTAATGACGTCCGAAACGCCGCCAGTGACCGCGAACGATCTGCTCGACCGTTTCGCCGCGCGACGCGAGAATGTTCAGCCAGTAAAGAACGGCCCAGATTCCGTCTTTTTCGCGCAAGTGATTCGACCCCGCGCCGGAACTTTCCTCGCCGCAAAGAGTCGCTTTTCCCGCGTCGAGCAGGTTGCCGAAGAATTTCCAGCCCGTTGGCGTTTCAAAGCAGGGGATTCCCAGCTCTTCCGCCACACGGTCGACGGCTCGGCTTGTCGGCATCGAACGCGCAACGCCGGCCAGTCTGCCGGCATAAGCGGGGATCAGGGAATGGTTGGCCGCGAGGACAGCCAGGCTGTCGCTTGGCCCGACGACGAAATTCGGGCCGATGACCATATTGCGGTCGCCGTCGCCGTCCGATGCCGCGCCAAACGACAACATGCTGCCAGGACTGGAAACTTCCGCGACGAGGCCGGCCGCGTAAACCGGATTGGGATCGGGATGCCCCCCGCCGAAATCCGGCAGCGGCACGGCATTGATGACCGTTCCCTCCAGCGCGCCCAGGCGGTTCTCGAGAATCGCTTTCGCGTATGGCCCTGTAACGGCGTGAAGCGCGTCGAAACGCATCCGGAAACCGTCCCGCACGAAAAGTTCCGATATCTTCTCAAAATCGAAAAGCGATTCAAGCAATTCAGCGTAATCGGCAACCGGATCAAAGATGCTGACAGCCATTTCGCCCAGCGTCGTTTCAGCGATGTGCCCGAGGTTGATATCGCGGGCCTCAAGCATTCGATATTCCGAAATCTCCTGTGTCCGGCGATAGACAGCTTCCGTGAAACTTTCGCTGGCCGGCCCGCCGTTCCCGAGGTTGTATTTGATTCCAAAGTCCGCGTCCGGCCCGCCGGGATTATGACTGGCCGAAAGAATGATTCCACCGGACAGGCCGCGCTTCCGGATCACGGCGCTGGCTGCGGGCGTCGAAAGAATTCCGTTCCGGCCGACCATCACGCGCGCGTATCCGGCCGCGGCGGCCATGCGCAGGACGGTCTGAATGGCTTTGTCATTAAAATAACGGCCATCCCCTCCCAAAAGCAGGGTTTTCCCACGGCAATCGCCCAGCGTGTCGAAAATGGACTGAACGAAATTCTCAAGGTAGCCCGGCTGGGCGAATTCCCTGACTTTTTTGCGCAAGCCGGAAGTCCCGGGCTTTTGTCCGGGAAACGGTCTTGTCGGCATTGTCATGATTTTCATTTTTTTCCCCCTCCGCTGACGGCGGCGTTCCGGTCACCCGGGGAAAGCGCCGCTTTCCCCGGACAGCTCGCGAGTCCGGTTTTTCCAGCCATTCTGCCGAAAACGCACGGGCCGCGGGAAAAAAATGACGGTCAATTTCATCGTCAGCCCCCGCTGTTTTTTCGGCCTCCCCGAATACGCCCTCTCACAAAAGATAATGTCTGCTGAATGCCAAAAGTTCCTGCGTCGACGCGTCGAGCGCCAGGGCGCGTTCCGGCTCGCGCACAGCCGGTAATATCCGGCCTGCCAGCGATTTTCCGAGTTCGACGCCCCACTGATCGAAAGAATTGATTCCCCACAACCTTCCCTGCACGAATGTCTTGTGTTCGTACAGGGCGATCAACGCGCCGAGATTTTCCGGCGTCAGCGCGGAAAGGAGCAGTGTCGAGGACGGCTGATTACCGGAAAACATCCGGTGAGGAAGCAGTTCGCGGACTCTGTCCGGGTCGAGCATTTCCATGCTGGCGCGTGTTTCGTCCTCCGTGCGTCCGAAAGCGAGCGCGGCGCTTTGCGCGAAACAGTTCGACAACAAAGCCTCGTGGTGATTCGGCAACGGGTAATCCGAACGCGCCGCCACGATGAAATCACAGGGCGTCAACCGTCCGCCCTGATGCAAAAACTGGAAGAAAGCATGCTGCCCGTTGTTGCCAAGCTCGCCCCATACGACCGGCGATGCGGGTTCGTCAAGCCGGCGGCCGTCTATGCCAGTCGATTTCCCATTGCTTTCCATTTCCAGTTGCTGCAAGAACGGCGGGAAGTAGCGGAGCGATTCGTTATATGGCAGCACCGCGCTTGTGGCGGCCCCAAGAAAATTCGTGTTCCAGACACCGATCAGGGCCATGACGACCGGCAGATTTTGCTCGAAAGGCGTTGTCCGGAAATGTTCGTCCATGCGTTCGGCGCCCCGCAGCATTTCGTCGAACGCGCGCGGCCCAATCGCAATCATCAGCGCGAGTCCGACCGCTGACCACAGCGAAAAGCGGCCGCCAACCCAATCCCATATCGGGAAAATCCGTTCGGGCGCAATGCCGAATTCGACGGCTTTTTCAACGTTGCTGGAAACCGCGGCGAAAGAATCCTGGATAACCGCGGCGTCTCCCAGGTTGGATACCAGCCAGTCACGCGCCGTTTGCGCGTTTATCAGCGTTTCCTGGGTTGTAAACGTCTTGCTGACGACGATGAAAAGCGTCGTTCGCGGGTCGAGCGTTTGCAAAAGCGGCGCGAGCTGCGCGCCGTCGAGGTTGGAAACATAGTGGACGCGCAAGGTCGGATGCGCGATTGAGCGCATCGCGTATGTCATCATCTTTGGACCGAGATCCGATCCGCCGATGCCGATATTGACAACATCCCGGATGTGCGGCGTGTCATGGCCTCCTCCGCGCAATTGTCCGGCGAGCGCGGCCATTCGCTCGCGCGTCGCCGCAACTTCGGGCATGACGTTGAATCCGGCGTCCGGAAACGGGCCGGACGAGCGGCGCAGCGCGACATGCAGCGCAGGACGGTCTTCCGACGGATTGATTCGCTCTCCCGCGAACATGCGCCGGATCGCGTCGCCGACACCGGATTCTTCCGCCAGCGCGGCCAAAAGGCGCAGCGTTTCGGACGTCAGGCGCTGTTTGGAAAAATCGTAATAGAGTCCGCCGAAAGAAAGGCTCAGACGCTTCGCGCGGCCTGGGTCATCCGAGAAAAGGCCGCGCAAATGAACACCGGAAAGCGATTCACAATGGGCTTTTAGTTCGGCCCGGGTTTTCGAGGAATTGTTCAGCATATCCGTCGCGCCTTTCGCCAGAGGGTTTCAGCATGTCAGCCGATTTGGCTTTACGCATTATCGGATATTTCACTCAGCTTTGACAGTTTTTTCCGCGCAAACTGCCGGCCATTCTGAATCGCGGCCAGCAAGAAATTAGCGACAGCCCGGAAGGCGCTGTCGCTCTAACATCATTGGCAAGGGGTTTGCATTCCCTTGCCAATGGCTACGGTCGAAACCCCGGCCT